>NZ_JBALTF010000016.1:0-40887 GCF_036964675.1 Parasphingorhabdus sp.
CTGGGACAAGAAAAGCTATGTTTTCTTCCGTCGCAACCCCGATGGAACCGTGCCATCGACTCCTTGCGAATTTTTCCTTGGCCAAACCCCTCCGGGTACTCCTGGACCGACGGCCGTCGGCAATTCACCAAACTGCCTGTTGTTCAGTCTGAACAATGTTCCCGCCTCTGCCAAGGGTAACCGTTTTGACTGGCGCATCGCAGCGGATTATCGCTTTTCACCAGAGTTCATGTTCTATGCTCAGGTGGCAACGGGCTATCGTTCTGGCGGCATCAATCCACGGCCGTTCAATATTGGCCAGATCAACGCCTTCAAACCCGAAACGCTCATTTCCTACGAAGCCGGTTTCAAAGCCGACTTGCTTGACAACCGGTTCCGGTTAAATGTTTCGGCCTTCTACAATGACTACAAGGATATCATCCTGACATTGTCGGCCTGCCCGACCGCGCCTTGTCTCCAGCCCAACAATGTCGGCGCTGCGAAGGTCAAGGGCTTTGAAGTGGAAACATTGATCAAGCCATTGGATAATTTCACCATTGACGGTGCTTTGAGCTATCTCGATTTCCAATATAAGACAATCACCGGTCCGACAGCAGTGACTCTGGACATGGTCACGCCCTACACACCGAAATGGAAATGGAGCTTCGGTCTCCAATATGACATTCAGGATGTGTTCGACGGAGTCCTCTCTGCTCGCTTCGATGGTTCTTACCAGTCGTCAGTCTTTACCGAAGCGGTCAACTATGACAGCATCGCCGTATCCACCGCCTTCACACCTCCGACACCCGTGACCACCAACCCGGCTGTCCCCGGTGTCGCGGCACTGGGCGGCGGCGGACCACTCTCAACCGTGTATGCGACCAACAAAATCGACGCATATTTCCTTGGCAATGGCCGTCTGACCTGGAAATCACCTGATGATGATTGGTCGATCTCGGCTGAAGTGAAGAATATTTTCAACAAATATTATTTCACATCGCTTTACGAGCAGTTCGCCAGCCCCGGTTCCATCTCCGGCGCACCTGGCATGCCCCGCACATGGGCTTTGACTGTAAAGCGCAAATTCTAGGCGACTGCCGAATCGTGGTCGAAAATGAGGGAGCGGGGACATCATGTTTTCGCTCCTTTTTTTCACGCTGCAGATAGAATGGCAGGCATGACGGACGAACAATAAAACTTGAGGAGCGAGCAAATGACAACAACGATGAAAGCGCCACCTTCGACAAAACGTGAGATTGTCGATGTCCCCTTTGCCCATAGAGCGCTGGTCGAACGACTGAGTCCTGGCGGACGCTACATTGACGCAGAAAGCGACGTCGACAGCCCGTGGGTGCCGTTTGGCGACAATGCGGCGATCAAGCATCTCGCCTTTGACGTCCGGCAGGGTATTTTCTCGAATATATTATGGATCAAGGGACCAGGAGTTGTCGGCACCCATCTGCATCGCGGCACCATCATGATGGTCTGTCTCGAAGGCAGCGTGCGCTATCTCGAATATGACTGGGTCGCGAGCCCCGGCGGACTGATCCTGGAAGTACCGGGCGAAAGCCATACGCTGGTCACCGATAACCCAGATGGCGTGAAGCTGTTCGGCTGGATGCAGGGACCGATCGAATTTTACGACGAGAATGCCAATTTCGTTCAAACCTCAGACGTCTGGTGGTTCATCGAACATTATGAAAACTACTGCAAGGAACAGGGCATTCCGATCAACGAGAAACTCTATATCTGAGTTGGGGAAACAATAATGTATCTCAAAAACGCCTGGTATGTCGCGGCTTGGTCAAATGAGCTTGGACAGGATCTGATCACCCGCACCATTTGCGAGCTACCTGTCCTGCTATACCGCAAGGAAAATGGCGATCCGGTGGCGATGGGCAATTTATGCCCGCACCGGTTTGCGCCGCTGCATATGGGCAAGCGCATCGGTGATACCGTCCAATGCGGCTATCACGGCATGGTATATGGCGAGAGCGGAAAATGCGTTTTGAACCCGCACCATGGCGGCGTGATTTCGCCTGCCATGAAAGTGCACAGCTATCCGGTCATTGAACAGAATCAAATGATCTGGCTATGGACCGGCGACAAGGACGCCGCTGATCCGGCGTTGATACCAGATTTCAGCTGTTACACTGCGCCCGGTTTCGAAACCATTGGCGGCGTGATGGATCTGCAGGCCAATTATGAATTGATCACCGACAATCTGCTCGATCTGACCCATGCCGATTTCCTGCACGAGGGCACTTTGTCGAGCGAAGCGATCACGATCAGCAAATTGGAAACGATCGAGTCCGGCTCTACCGTTTGGGCAAACCGCTGGTGTCCGGATGGCGTGGCATCCCCCGTCTGGGGACAGTTGATGCAGAGCCAATTGGGTCTCGACCTGACAGCTCACGTTGATCATTGGCTGTACATGCGCTGGGACGCGCCCGCACATCTGCTGCTGGACGTCGGGATCACCCCGGTCGGCAAACCGCGCGAAGAGGGCGTTTGGGTCTATACCGGCCATCATCTCACACCGGTCAGCCCGACCCGCACGCTCTATTACTGGACCGTTGTCCGCAATCACGGCGTTGGTGATCCCGAGGTCGAGAAATTCTGGCAGGCTTCGATCGACTATGCCTTCAGCGGACAGGACAAACCAATGATCGAGGCGCAGCAAGCCGTCCTTGGCGACCGGCACATCAATGATCTGAAGCCTGTTGCGATCCCGGCCGATGTTGCCGGAGCCCGTGCCCGCAGATCGTTGAGTCGCCTTATCCGCGACGAGGAAAGCGGCACCCGTCCAGAACTGGGAGCCTCGCCGCTGGCAGAATTGTTGGTCAAGAGCAAAGGCAGCGCACAGCCCGTTATCCCGGTTGTGTAACAAATGGATTGGCGGTTCGGTTCTGCCGCCTGATCGTCAATCCGGGTTTACGGCACTGACCAGCCAGACGCCCGCGCCCATGCGAATGGCATTATCCTGATGATAGGGTCGAACCGCTTTGAGCAGCTCGGATCGTACATCTTCCAGGGCACCCGGGTTCTGCGCCATGATGGCTTTTTTCATGTCCAGTCCGTCCATGACAAAATCAACGGCACTCTCTGGGGTTGCGCCATATCCGCCCAATAATGATTCACCCTGCCAGCTGGTGCACTTGATATTTGCGTAACCGGCTTTGTCGAGAATGCCGCGAACCAGTTCCTGGTCAGCAAAGCGAAATGGATCGGGATCGTCAGGATTCCCTTCCGGCATATCGATATGCTGACCGACAATCTGTCCGATGATTCCCATCCAGGGATTTTCTTCTGGCCCTGCCCAGCAGGCAAAATTCAGCTTTCCGCCCGGCGAGAGCCAGCTGCGCATATTTGCAAAAGCGGCTACACTGTCGTCAAAGAACATGATCCCAAATCTTGAAAACAGGCGATCATAGGGAAGTCCCGCGACGCTATCCGTCTCAGCGTTCCCGACAGCAAAGCTGACGTTTCCGATATGGTTCCGCTCGGCCCGTTTTTCGGCCTCACGGACCAACTGTGGGGCAATGTCAAAGCCCAGGACTTTACCGTCCGCTCCAACCGCCTGCGCAATTTCAAAACTGGTCGCACCGCAACCGCAGCCGATATCGACAACCGTTTCTCCACTACCAAAGGCCGCAGAGTCCATAAGGGCCTGTCCCGCAGGACTTATCATCGATTCAAAGATTTCCGCATGAGCCAGCCACCGGTCGCCAACCTCGCCGGTCCAATCCTCATAATGTTGTTCGGTCATTTTGATCCCCCCATCCTTTTGCTTGACCTTTTCATAGCTCTAATCGTATGCATTGCATACTATAAAGGAGAGGAGTCAGATGGGCAATTTACCGCATTGTCAATGATACTCTCTCACCGTTCTAGACGGGACATTACAGATGGGGTTTGGCTGCTATGCTCGCAATTGACTATTTCGACCGGGGACATGACCGCGATCCGCAAAGGACCTGCATCGTCGATACAGAGACCGGGCAGAACTGGAGTTTTGCCGAAGTCAAATCCGAGTCCGAACGCATTGCCGCTGCAATGCAGGCGCATGGATTTCAAAATCAGGGCCTTGGCGCGCTCTATGGCCCCAATAGCGGGATGATCCTGATCGTCCTGCTGGCAATCTGGCGTGCCAATGGCAAATGGATTCCAGTCAATACGCGCAACGCCATTGATGCCAATGCCGGCTATCTCAACTATGTCCGCTGTGACTGGATGTTCTACCATTCCAGCCTCGCCCATGAAGTGGAAGAGCTGAAAGCCCTCTGCCCCGGTCTGCAGAATTTCGTGTGCATCGACAAGCCGTGCGGCGGCGATCCATCGTTGATCGATTTTATCGGAGATACGACCGAAGCGGATTTCAGCGAACCGGAAACCGACGCTTTCGGCAATATGTTCGATCTGGTTGGAATCTTCCCGACCGGCGGCACAACCGGCCCCTCAAAGGGTGCCAATGTCACCAATCTGGGCTGGGGCACGATGATCGAAACCGCAGCCGATGCCATGGGCGGGCGAACCGACGATCCCGTTGCGCTTGTTTCGGCACCAATCACCCATGCCGCAGGCCCGATAGCCTTGTCGACTCTCTCCTTTGGCGCAACCCAGGTGATCTTGCCTGGCTTCGACGCGGAACGGGTTTTGCAGACCATCGAGAGCCACAACATCTCGCACATGTACCTGCCACCAACCGCGCTTTATCAATTGCTGGCTTCACCCGAAATAGAGCAGCATGATTATAGTTCGCTGAGAATCTTCATTCTGGTTGGCTCCCCTTGTTCTCCAGAAAAACTCAAGCGCGCGGTTGAAATTTTCGGCCCATGCATGTGCCAGTCTTATGGCCAGGTCGAATGCCCGATGATCGTCGCCTGGCTGCCGCCCGAAGTGGTTGCCGCAGCAGCAGCCGGAGACCATCCCGAGCGGCTCGCGAGCTGCGGCCAGATCACACGTTCCATCAAGGTTCGGCTGATGGATGATGATGGCAATTTCATGCCGATCGGCGAATCGGGAGAAATCGTTGTCCGCGGCGTGCTGGTTTCGGACAGCTATTTTGAAAAGCCCGAAGAGACCGCAGAAGTACGGCAGTTCGGATGGCATCATACCGGCGACGTCGGACGATTTGATGAGGATGGTTTTCTCTATATCGTTGACCGCAAGAAGGACATGGTGGTGTCGGGAGGGTTCAACGTCTTCACCACCGAAGTTGAAGCCGTGATCACCGAATTGCCGCAGGTTCGCGAATGTGCCGTGTTCGGAATCCCGCATGAAAAATGGGGTGAACAGGTCCATGCAACCGTCGTCGCAAATGGCGTGACCGAGGCAGAGATTATCGCCCACACCAAAGCCCGCCTGGGCGGCGTGAAAGCACCGAAATCGGTCGAGTTTGTCGATTCAATACCGCGCACGGCCGCTGGCAAGATGGACAAGAAAGCGCTGCGTATCCCCTATTGGGGCGAGAATGCCAGAATGGTGAATTGAACCAAAATGGTGAATTGAATATGCCTCACCGAACGCACTGAACAACGGTGCTTGCTGGTGGCCGTCCAAGGTGGCACAACCAATATTGTTGAGCCGCAAGCCTGACTATAAATAATAATAAACCGCTGAGGGGAATCCTGCATGTCCGCAAATCCACGCGAGATTATCGACGATGGCAATATGCATTTCATGCAATGGGTCGCCATAGCGCTGATGATCATGTTGAATGCGCTCGATGGATTTGACGTTTTGTCCAGCGCCTTCGCCGGTCCTGGTATCAAGGCCGAATGGGGTCTTGGTCCCGATGGCCTCGGCGCGGTGCTGTCGATGGAACTGGTTGGCATGGGCTTTGGTTCGCTTTTGCTCGGTGGTGCCGCAGACAAATATGGCAGGCGACCGACAATATTATTCTGCCTGACGCTGATGGCTTCGGGGATGTTTCTCGCGACCACAGCGGACAGCCCGCAGGCCTTGTCTGCCTGGCGATTTTTGACCGGCCTTGGCATCGGTGGGATGCTGGCGTCGATCAATGCGGTTACGGCAGAGCTTTCCAGCAAGAAATCACGCAGCGTTGCCATGGCCCTGATGGTGATCGGCTATCCTCTGGGTGCTTTTTTCGGCGGACTTGTTGCATCCGACTTGCTCCAAACCCGTGATTGGCGATCGGTTTTCATGTTTGGCGGCATCATGACCGCCATCATGATTCCGATGGTTCTTTTGTTCGTCCCCGAAACCCCGGCATTCCTGAACCAGAAAAGACCGGAAAATGCGCTAAGCCGTATCAACAAGATACTCGCACGCTACGGACATCAGACCATTGACGCTTTGCCCGCACTAGCACCCGGTGCGGTCAAGGCAAGAATCATGGATCTGTTCAGTCCGGCAATGATCCGGACAACCTTCATTCTCGCGGTTGGCTATTCCTTCCACGCACTGACCTTCTATTATATTCTGAAACTGGCACCGAGCATCATCTCCGATCCGCAATTTGCCGGCCAGAGCTTCACCCGCTCTGAAGGCGCCAGCGTATTGGCCTATGCCAATCTTGGCGGCGCATTGGGTGGCGCAGCATTCGGCTGGTTCATGCACAAATTCGGTGTGAAGCGTTCAACGCAAGTTGCGCTCGCCTTCTCTGCGGTTTTCGTCGCGGCATTTGGTTTCGGTCACAGCTCGCTGCTCGGCTGGACCCTCGGCGTCATTGCAGTGGGCCTGTTCACCAATGCAGCAATCGTCGGATTCTATACGGCTTTTGCCGCAAGCTATCCGACCCAGCTTCGGGCCACGGGCACCGGATTTGCGCTCAGTGTCGGACGCGGCGGTGCGGCGCTTTCCCCTTATCTGGCGGGCGTGCTCTTTGGTGCCGGCCTTGGGCTGCTCAAAGTGTCCCTTATCATGGCTATGGGATCGCTCATTGCCCTGCTGCTCTTCTCGATGCTGAAGCTCAACAATCCCGAGGATGAAAAGACCTGACGCCCTAGGTCAGGGCGAAGCTTGGGGTGATTGAACGATAAGCAATCAAGCCTGTTCGCTGGCTTCGGCAAGCAATAAGGTCGCGAGCCCGTCGGGATCATCCTGCATTACACCATGGCTGGTGTTGATCGAATGCGTGCGCCATTTGCTGTCGTCTTTCACGCGTTCGTAAAATTTGGTGAATACGGTCGGTGCCGCCTGCGTTGCATAAATATAGGTATGTTTCTTGATGCTCTTCATCCCGTCATTCAGCTGGACCGGTTCGGTCAGCGTGAGCAGCGGATGGCGCGTCAAATGCGGCGGTGATCCGGGGAATGGTGCGACCAGCCCCGGTGCATCACGCTGCGCATCGATATAATGTTTGCGCGACGGATCGTCGGCGATATCCCAAAGGGCCTCGCCATCTTCCGGCAAGAACGCATCGACATAGATCAATGTCCGGATATGATCATGCCGCAGGGCAGCGACGCCGCTAATCACCACGCCGCCATAGCTGTGCCCGACCAAAATAATGTCCTTGAGATCATAATGATCAATCACGCCAATCACGTCGGATATGTGATCGGACAAGGTAATGCCAGGATGCACCTGATGTGCCTTCTCCCCTAGCCCGGTCAGCGATGCATAGTGACATTCCTGTCCCGCCAGCCGCAGCCGCTTGATAATCCCCGACCAGTTGTTGGCGCCGCCCCAGGCACCATGAACGAACAGATAGACGGCCATGTCGAATCTCCTATAGCGCGATCAGCATGCGCGGTTCCGCAGCACCGGCATCTGCCATGACCTCTGCACAAGCCAGTTGCATGACCTGTCCGACCTGCTGCCCGACGCCCAGTTGTTTCATCAATCTACAATCACCTCAATCAAGGAAGGTCCGTTTGTTTCAAAGGCCTTGTCCAGTGCAACCTCCAGCGCCGCCGCATCCGATACTCGGCTCGCTTTGACACCCTGCGCTTCGGCAAGCCCGACAAAGTCCAGTCCGCCTAGATCGGTGCCCGGCAATTCCTGCATGCCGAAAACCTCACCAAAGCTGTGTAGCGCCTGATAGCGATGATTGTTCATGATGATGAAGGTGACATTCAGATCAAGCGCTGCCGCCGACCATAGTCCCTGAATCGCATACATCGCCGAACCATCGCCCAGCAGCGCAATCACCGGCTCGTCCGGCCGCGCCAATGCCATGCCGATAGATGCGGGCAAACCATGGCCGAGCCCGCCCGATGCTGTCGTATAGAATCCATCCTTGCGAATGATCGGCAAATGATCGTGCATGGCGCCACGGTGGCTCGGCGCTTCCTCCACCAGAATCGAGTTTTCAGGCCGCTGCCTGGCGACCTGCTGAAGCACAAAGGGTGCAGAGAAGCCTTTACCATCCAGCGGGGCAGATGGCTTTTTCGGTGCAGGAATCGCGCGCGAGCCTCCCGGCGCATATTCCATCAGGTTCGCCAGGGTGGACTTCAGATTTGCGATCATCGCGACGCCCGATGGAAGCCAGCTCGCGGCTTGCGGATCATCGCCAATCTGGATCAGCTCAGCGCCATCAGGCACATGCGGTCCGCTGCCTTCCGCATGATAGGTAAAGCCCGGTGCGCCGAGTACCAATATCAGATCATGGCCGTCCAGCGCCGCAACAATCTGCTCCCGGAAAGCGCCCAGAAACCCGGCAAACAGAGGGTGGTCTTCGGGAAAGCCGCAACGTGCGGCCATCGGAGCAACAAACACACGCGCCTGATGCAATTCAGCGAGCAGGATAATTTCTTCCCATGCATCATCACGACCAATGCCGGCACCAACGACAAAGACCGGCCTTTTGGACGCTGCCAGCTTGTTACCCAAGATGCTCAACATTTCCGGCTCGGCATTGAGGCCGGTAGAGACTTGCGTTACTTCCGGCATTTCACATTCGCGATCCCAGTCATCGACGGGAACCGAGATAAACACCGGCCCCATGGGCGGAGTCATGGCGATATGATAAGCGCGCAAAATTGCCAGCGGCACATCTTCGGCCCGGGCTGGTTCGATCGCCCATTTGACATAGGGCTGCGGAAATTCCGTCGCGCGACCGGCAAATAGAAATGGATCATAAGGCAGGATCGAACGGGCCTGTTGCCCCGCAGTCACCACCAGCGGCGTCTGGTTTTTCCAGGCGGTGAACAAATTGCCGAGAGCATGACCCACGCCTGCCGCAGAATGCAAATTGATGAAGGCAGCATTACGCGTCCCCTGCGCAAATCCGTCCGCCATCCCGAGAACCACAGATTCCTGTAGACCAAGGACATAACGAAAATCATCCGGGAAATCGCGAAACATCGGCAGTTCGGTCGATCCCGGATTGCCGAAAATTGTCGTCATGCCCAACTGCCGCAGCAAGGATATCGTGGCTTCCCGTACCAGCGTCATTGTGGCTTCTCTCCCGCGATGGTGGTTCTGTACATTTCGCGGCGATAGCCATCATAATCGTTGAACGCCTGATGGACAGAAAGCCGGTTGTCCCACATCACCAGCATGCCGGCTTCCCAGCGCAAGCGGCACGTGAAAGCCGGCTGGGTGATATGGCCTGTCAAGAATTGCAGCAACGGCGCGGATTCTTCCGGCTTCATACCCTCTATGCCCACGGCGTAGCTGCCGTCGCAGTAGAGCGATTTTTCTCCGGTGACATCGTGCGAACGTACCAGCGGGTGCATTGCGCCGTTGATTTTTTTCAGCATGTCCTCCGAGACAGGCTTGTTCTTCTGAGCGACCAGAGGGCCGAGCACCCCATCCTTGACGCTACCATGTTCCTGCGCGCCCGCCAGTACATCGCGGATCGACATATGGACCCGCAAATCGGCCAGCATCTTCTGCATGGTTTCGCTCAACGTCGAATAAGCCAGGGCGCAATTGGCCCAGATGGTGTCACCGCCAAATGGCGGTATTTCAACCGAACGCAGCGTGCTGATCGCTGGCGGTTCGGGTAGAAAGGGTGAATCCGTATGCCACCCCGATCCAAACACCCAACCAGTCTGAGCATCAGCCTCCTTGATCACCGGCTGCACTTCCGGAAAGCCGGGCACGCCTTCGGAATATGCATCCTCGGCGAAGACACCGAACCGTTTGCTGAAGGCGCTATGGTCCGCATGGGTCATATGTCCGTGATCACGGAAGAAGATCATCTTGTGATGAAACAGGGCCTGCTGGATTTCGACGATTTGCGCGTCACTCGCCTGGGTGCAGTCAACCCCGCCAATTTCTGCCCCCATCGCGGCAGCGAGAGGAGTGGATGTAATATTGTCATACGCCCTGGCATGATTGTCAAACTGTCCGCCAGCGGGCTTCACCGACGTGTTGCGATTCCAGGTCATATGGCATAATCCTCCGGCTGGACTGGGAATATCTGGCACTGCCTGTCTACATTTTTCGGAAATGTTTTCAGATCGGCGATACTCTTCTCCCTAATGGACTTTGGATAGCATCAACCAACGTCCTGAACAATATATTGATTTTTTCATATATATGAATTACCGGCGGATCATGAGCAACAAAACTCCCGGTGATGCAGTAAAATCGGCAACGCGTGCGCTGGAAATTCTGGAACTGCTGGTCACGCTCAATCGCCCGATGAACGCCAAAGATATCGGACGATTGAAGCCGATACCGCCCAGCAGCCTGTCCTATTTGTTATCAACTCTGGTCAATCTCGATTATTTGCGGCGCGAAGGTCGCAACTATATATTGGGTCCGGCATTGGCGAGACTCCAGCTGCGCGATGCGCCGAATGCCCTGCCGGAGAGAATTGCACCGATCATCCGTTCGATCCGCGACCGACTCAATGAAACATGCTCTTTCTTCGTCGAACGAAACGGCCAGATTGCCGCGCTGGTGAGTGCGATGAGCAGCCAGGCACTGCAATATAGCGTGGAGGAAGGCCGTATCGCGCCGATGCACGCCTTTGCCGCAGGAAAAGCATTGCTGGCACAGATGAGCGATGCAAAGCTCGACAAATGGCTGGCGAACACAACGCTCGAGAAATTTACCGAGAAGACAATTGTCGATGCCGCTGAACTGAAGCGAGAGATTTCTCACATAAAGGAAGAAGGTTTTGCCAGAACTGCGGAAGAGTGGACCATTGGTATCACCGCTATTGCCCGGGCCATCACTTCGGGTGGCAAAACGGTCGGCGCGCTCAGCATCGCGGTTCCCCTCGCCCGGTTTACCGAGGGAAAAGAGAGCCAGATAAAATACGAACTCGAACAAGCCCAGAAACTACTAGCCTGACATTGGAATGAGGGAGAAATCTCTCGGTTCGAAAGACGACCTTGTGGATATGGTTCGCGGGTCAATATCCAGCAAGACAGAAAAATATTCGGTAAAAGGAGGCTAGTATATCGGCGTCTCGACCCCCTCGCCCCACATCAGTTTTGCCTTCTGTTCTTGTGCAAATTGGCGCGAATCTGGCCGGCTTTTCGATGGCTTCCCAAACTCCGGGGCCGACCATATATAAACCCAACAGGGCATCAGTTTCAGTGCTCAGCATCGCGGTTTCACGATGCCTTATTCTATCCGTAAGACTGCACCGCTTCATTTAGGCTGAAGGGTTTTTCAGCCAAGTGTCGAAAAAGATAAGCAATATCGAAGCTGGGCGCAATTTCCGCTGGGATGATGACGATCACCTCTCCCACTACGGGTTGAGAAACGGTTCGCAGAAACCGGTAAAATCAACGGTGACATCATCGGGCAATCTGTCGGTGCAGGATTTGACTATGTCCAGACTCATGCTGGAAGCTCCCCGCACTTTCTTACAAGCCTGTCCGATCGCCACCTTTGGGCAGCAAGAGCACAGCACAACCAATGCCGCTAGAGACCATGTGCATGTCTGACCAATGCATCAGGCCTTTTGGATGCTGCAATGTCCAAAGACCCGCAGATCGATATTCATCTCGATGATCCAGCGACAGGCCTGCCGTGGCGAGGACAACAACTATTCATTTCGAGGCCATCCTGACTCGACAAAGATTTGACAGAACTTCTTCCCCCGGATAGCCCGGCAGAGATTAATTTTGGAGAGATAAGATGTTTGAAAATATGAAAAAAATACGGCAGAAAAGTTTTGCCGCAAGCCTCTTTCTATCCACTTCAATCGTTACATTGGCCGCAAGTTCTCCAGCCTTGGCTCAAGATGGTTATTCTCAAGATCAGACGAGCTTTAGCTTTGCGGGGTCAGGATATAGCTATTGTGATGCGAAACTTGTCGGAGCTGTTTATGGTTGGGATGCTGGGGATGGCAAAACCTTCATCGGTGCATCGATACTCTACGATGATGGTGAACAGATTCCCTCCTTGCTCGCGGAGTCCCGACAATTGGGGAATACTTGTTCATTTGCTGATTCGGGCTATGGTTATGATGATGCCGAAAGAATTTCCGATTTGTGGAATTTGGGCGACGTCGGGCGAGCCAAAAGCAAAATTGCAAATATGGTGACAGATGGCGAGAGAGATCAGATCATCGAGGCGCTCGGCTACTGATCTGCGACATTCCCATTTGATCCTGAAAAGCTGATCGGCCCGAAAATGGGATTCGGCCCAATTTTTTGATAAATTCCGAATAGTCCGACAATATTTGGCGTCAGGGCCTGACTCTTTGGGCAGAACGCTGCACGCCAGAATTCACCGACAAAGCCCGCCAGATGGCAGCAACACGGGATATGCCGCACCCGGATTTTCCGATTTTCTGCAGTCGTTGTCAGCGCCAGTCAACGCGCTGTCGTGATCGAAACCAGATACAGTTCAAACTCCGCCAGAATTTCATGCCGGCAAGCCGCCTCGTTCACCACATCCATATTTTGCGGCCCTATAAGGTCATGCACATCAGGCCAGTCTGATCGGATCGCAGACGGGATGCAATTCACGAACCAGAAATATCACCGATCGAATTGCGTGCCGGTCCAGGTCAGATAGGCCGGATTTTTATTGGTGGTTCCGCCAAGCACCATCCTGCCATCCGGCGTCAGCTTACCCTGGTAAACCGTTCCGGTGTTCTGGCGCCGAAAATTGATCTGGCCATTGCGAAACTGTTCAAAAATGACAACATCGTTGCTCCGGGATCCATTCAGGCTGTCCAGGAATATCGCATCAAAATAATTGGTCCCCGGACGTCTGGTCCAATTGGAGTCCAATACCCGTCCATTGCCCAGTCGTTCGACGATGATCCATCTTTGCCCCGGATCATAGCCTCCCACTGGCGGATTGTAATTTGTTGCTGGCGGCGCATAATTTGTTGACGGATTTTGGCTAGTGGTTGCCGGCGCACCGAGCAGCCCCAACAGAAAATCACGAACGCCATTGCTTTTCTTTTGAGGCCCTGGTGCCGGAGTGACCGGCAGCGCGCCCCCGGTATATCCCCCTTGCGGTGTTTGAACATAGCCCGGGTTGACGGGTTGGCTGTAACCGGGGTTCGCAGGATAAGGAGAAATCCCAGGCTGCGTGTATACGGCGGTATTGCCGGTGGATGTGGCATTGCGCGAATCAGAAATAGCCTGATTTTTGCATTGCTCCGCCGTAACGCCGGGATTTGGAGTATATATGCAGCTTCTGAAGAGCCCACCCGCGCGCGTCAATGCCTGCTTTGTGGGATTGGATGGAGTAGAGTGGCAGTCCGAACAGGAAAGGCCGGAATCCCGAGCGAACCCGATATTCGCTTCAACAGGAGCCGGGGCCAGAAAACTCGCGCCAACGGCAAGAACCAGAAATGATCCTGCTATTGCAATTGCCATTGGTCCAGTTGATTTTTCCATGCCCGTACCCCGTTCTTGTATGTTGATTTTCCGATCCATCGCTTACCTGTCCCAGATCGATGCGGTCCAACTATCGCCTTGTCCAAAATTGGCGCCAGCAACGGTTCCGTTGAATATGTGAGTGTTGTCGGCTGACGGCATGCCGGTATATCGCATCTGCAATTTGCTGCTGAAAAAACTCACCGCCCCGTTGCGATAGCCTTCATAGGTCAAGATATCTTCTAGATGCTGTCCGTCGATATACATGGTAGCGTCAACAACATTTGTATTGGGGCGAAACTTCCAGATCACGTCCGCAGACTTACCTTTGCCTTCGCGCAATTGTACCAGCCAGATCTTGCCGGGTTGAAAATTGCCGGAAGTGCTTGGCGGCACATAATTGCCTGGCGCCGGGCTATAGGGATTCTGCGGTTGGACAACTTGCGGCGGTTGCTGACCCTGCGCGCAATTCAATTGATAGCCGCATTGGGCATATTTTTGTCCGAATGCATTCACGGTTGACCGGCTTGCCGAGGCTCCGCTCACATGACAGGTTCCGCATCCGGAATTGGTGGCGGTCGCATAGGCCGGTGTGGCGTTGACTGATGCTGGTTGGAAATAGGCGATTGCGACTGCGGTTGCGAAAAAAGCCGTCACGACCGACGTAACCAATTTATGTCCGGATTCCATTTCGGTTTCTCCCGAGCCGATTAGCGACCTTTGAATAAAGGTCTTATGATTCGGGGCATTTGTACCGCCAACCAAATCGATTCCATCGAGAGCCCCCTCCGGATGAATCGATATCCATGACTTAACAATGACTTCAGCCTATAAGCACGAGGGCAAAAGTCAATATACTTATCACAGTTGGATGGAGAGGTTTCTCGCCATTCGATCGATGGCCCCGCTGATTCTCCCCGCTGGATATATTAAAGCGGATAGGAATTGGAAAATGTACAAATCTTCTATGCCATGATCGCATATTTGGATTGACCGGCGCCACGGCACATTTGTTTGGATACACGCGTCTCTTCACCGTCGATAATCGCAACATCGGTGATAGTAAGGCATTTGCGGCCATTGGGCTCGGCATTGAGTGCCGTCACGGTTGAGGACCCGGAAACACCACCGCGGGTCGGACTTTGCCAATTCGCGACCGCTCCCACTCTTTCCTGCTCGACAACAGCAAAAGTGGCCTCGGCAGCTTTTTCCTGTTCATCCTGACTCAGTTTGCACGCAATCTCGCCGACAAGAACCGCACCTACAGCGCTGGCAATTAATACGCCGACATCGTCAAGACCAACCACTGCACCGACCACTCCACCAAAAATGCCGCCCAGCAATTGACCGCGCCCCCTGGATTTCTTGCAGGATTTATCGCCGCCCGCTTTCCCGCCACTTTTATTCAGCTTGCCCGGCTTGCCACTGCCTCCTTCCATATTCAGGAAACCGTAATTTTCCGGGACGGGATATCCACCGCACCCGGTATTGTAGCAATAGCGATCGCTCAGATAATTCCGATCCAGATGATAGAGTTGTTCTGCGGCCCGATAGACTGCCATATTTTTTCCGTCGGGATCTGAATTCGCATGCTCCTGCCGCATCTCCTTGTAGAATCGGTCTCTACTGGCGGCAGAATAATCCATCCTTCCGGCCACTTTATCCGTATAAATTCGGGAAATCTCATCCTGATATTGATTCATGCGCTTTCGATATTCGGTCAATACGCCGCTATAATAATTGTCCAGCAGCGTCGTACACGCATTGATGTTTTTCGCTTTGTCGTGGGGGTCGGGAAGATGCAGGTGATCTTCTCGGCAATCCGGATAATCTTGCTGCAAGAGCATCGGGGTTGGGGGTAACTGAGGCAAAGGTGGTTCCGTTTGCGTGGGCGGCACATAGGCCATGTCTTCTACTGCCTGAACAGCCGGAGTTTCCGGATTGCCAACCCCGGCGGGTTCTTGCGGCGGTTGGGGCGGGGTTTGCGACGGACCCGCAATGGGCGATCCACCCAATCCATTTCCGAAAGTGCTGTTCGAGTCCGATTGAAATCGCGAAATATTATCATTCGGCTGAGGGTTCCCATATACCGAAGATGGAAGCGGGACCGACTGCGGTGTCGACGCGGCTCCCGGTCGCTGCCAGCTTTGTATCTGGATGTTGCAATTGGGTTGGCCTGGCAAAGAGCTATACAGGCACTCGCTATAGGCGATACCCATGCTGGTCAATGCGCTCATCTTGGGATTCGAAGGGTCTGAATGGCAGTCGGAGCAAGCAATGCCGGTGTTCGTTGAAATCGCGACATTGGCTTCAACTGGACTGGAGGATATTATCAGCGCACTGATCGCGAATGCACCCATCGTTCCTACGGCAGTCACAGCAAGCGCTGTTTGAACCTTGCTCAAATTTTCCTCCTGTTTCATGCCCCTGACGAACCGAGAGCCCCCCTGCTCTAGCCGATAAGACCATCCGAAACTAAACGACTTCGACTGTTCTTGACCTCATCTCAGCTATTGCCCCGCACCATATGCTTTTGACAATAAGCCATCAAAATTGATCAATCACGTCTTGCCACATGATGTCCCCCGTCGATACCTAGGCCAGCAGAACCGGATTGTGAATTAAGAATTGCTTTGGTTTCATCATAGTGCAGCAGGCAAGCAACCCCATGGCGATATTATTGCCCTTCGTTTCCATCAAGAATGGTTATCCTTCGACGCCTCGTTTGTCACATCAAACCGATGTTTTGATAGTGGACGAGCGACCTGCCCCCTGACCCATGGGATTGTGATTCCAGTTGCAATCGTTTCTCATCAATCAATTGCATTTTCGGCCTTCAACAGGCGATATTCTGACATCAAGCCTTTGAACAGGCTGTAGCAGCAGACCAGCAACACGAGTGTGAAAGGCAAGCCGCTGGCAATCGTACCGGCCTGCAGCGTGCCCAGTGCGGCAGCACCGCCGCCGACCAATAATGCCGCTGCGACCAAACCTTGTAACACCGCCCAGAAAATGCGCTGTGCAACGGGTGCATCTGTTCTGCCGCCTGCTGTTATCGCATCAATCACCAGGGAACCGGAATCGGACGAGGTCACAAAAAATACGATCAACAGCACAATCGCCAGGGAAGAAGCAATATAGGGGAATGGCATATTCTCAAGCATCTGGAACAGCACCAACGGGACTTCGTTGATCCCTGACGGCAATTGACCGACGCCTTCCTTGACTTGCTCTATCGCCGTCACGCCGAATGTTGTGAACCAGATAATCGCGACGATCACCGGCACAATGAGCACCACGGCCAGAAATTGACGGATGGTGCGTCCCTTGGAAATACGGGCAATGAACATGCCGACAAATGGCGACCAGCTTATCCACCACGCCCAGTAAAATATCGTCCAGCCATGAAACCAAATCTTATCTTCGCGACCGTTCCAGTCACTCAGGGGAATGGCATATTCAACATAGCTTGCGACGGCCGAACCAAAGCCCTTGAATATCTGCATCGTTGGCCCGGCCACAAAAACAAATGCGAGCAGCAACGCAGCCAGAACCATATTTATATTGCTCAACAGCTTTATGCCGCCATCCATGCCGCGGAGCACCGAAATGATGGCCAATCCTGAGATGAAAACGATCAGCAAAAGCTGGGACGTCAAACTGGCTTCAACGCCGAACAGAAAAGAAATGCCGGTCGCAGCTTGCTGCGCGCCAAAACCCAAGGATGTTGCCAAGCCGAACAGGGTCGCAATCACCGCAAGAATGTCGATCAGATGCCCGGGCCAGCCCCATATCCGATCACCCAATATCGGGTAGAAAGCTGAGCGGATGGTTAGCGGCAGCCCTTTGTTGAAGGAAAAAAAGGCCAGCGCCAGACCGATAACGGCATAGACCGCCCAGGGCGTGAGTCCCCAATGAAACACGGTCGCGCCAAGCGCCAGACGTTCGGCCGCAGGCGTTAGTGCCTCGACATTGAGCGGCGTTCCGCCCCAATCGGTATAATAAGCCATAGGTTCGGCTGCACCATAGAATAGCATGCCAATACCGACGCCGGCAGAAAACAGCATGGCAATCCAGGAGGCCATTCCAAATTCCGTCTTGGCGTCTGCCCCTCCCAAACGAATTTTGCCCAAGGGCGAGATTGCGATGGCAAGACAGAAAAACAGTACGAAGTTTGTCGCAATGACAAAGAACCAGTCAAAATATTGCAGCGTCCAGGCCTTGGTCGCCTCGAGCCCGGTTTTCGAGATATGCGGGAACATCAATGACAAGAGCACGAATGCGATGATCAAAATGGCACTGACAAAAAAGACCGGATTGTGCATCTCCAGGCCAAAAGTATTCACATTGTCCTGGCCCGCTTCATAATCGGTTTCATAGTCAATATTGGTCACATCGTCTGCGACAGTTTCGGTTCCGCTCACTGTTGAGGCTCCAATATTTTGCTTCCCAGCGCCTCGTTGAGCGGCTGCAAATGTGATTGATAATGGCGCCATAGATCGACGCTCGCTTTGGTGATCGGCTGGCGCACTTGCTCGGAACTGGCCGTGCGAACAGCCCTCTCTGTTTGGTGAAAATCGATGCAGGCTTGTTCAAAGGGCAGGCCCAGATAGTCGAGCATTCGGCGCACTTGCCCGTCAAGGTCATCGAGCACATCTTCATGCTGCACGCGCAAGACCGCGCCAGGCAACATGGCGTCCCAATGTTCCATCAAGCGGACATAGTCCCGATAATATTGGCCAATTTCCTGCAAACCATATGTGAACTCCTGCCCTTCTGCGAACAGCTGCTTGAAACCGGAGAAACAGCAAGCCATCGGTTCCCGCCGGGCATCGATAATTTTCGCATTGGGGAGAATGAGCTTGATCAAGCCGATGTGCCGGAAATTATTGGGCATTTTATCAATGAAATATGGTGCGCCCTGACGATGAATCCGGGTGCCATCGATGAATTCCTGCCCCATGGTCCGCAGTTGATCGGCATCGAGATCGTGCAGAACATCTGGATATAGCGAGTCATTGCTCGCCTGTTTCTGACGCCGTAAACGGTGCGCGAGCGATAATATATTCGGCAGTTCCAGCGTGCCATCAATCTGGCTGTGCGAGGCCAATATCTGTTCCAGCAAAGTCGAGCCGGCGCGCGGCAATCCCAATATGAAAATGGGGTCGGGCGCATCGCATCCCTTGCCGGATTGCTTTACAAACAGGTCGGGGGTGCAGGCTGTTATCTGGCTATTCAGCTCGATGGTCATCTGATCGGCATCATAGCGTGACTGCATGCGTTTCAGTTCATTGCCGCGCTCGTAATGGCCAAAGGATGTGTCATAATCCTTGCGGTCTTCATAGGCCTTGCCCAGTGCAAAGCAGATATGAATGCGGTTTTGATAGCTCAACCGATTGGCCTGCTCCTGCGACTCCATGAGGCGCAGTTCATCATCGCTGAAGCGATAGGTTTTGAGGTTCGCCAAGCCGTAATAGGCATCACCATGGCAGGGATCCGTCGCAATAGCTTTTTGATAGGACAGAACCGCTTCTTCATGACGGCCAAAAGTTTTCAGTGCATGGCCCTGAGAGGTCAGCGTTACCGGATCTTCGGGAATCCGTTGCAGAACCTTTTCAAACAACTCCAAAGCTTGCTCATATTCGCCGGTCTGCATCGACTCAATTGCGTAAATTGACTGGAAAATCGGATTTTCAACATCCCGCCGATATAGCAATTCGCTTTGTTTCAAAGCCTCGGCAAATTTCTGACGTTTGCGAAGGGTTTGAATATAATCAATCCGCACCTGAATATTGTCCGGTTCAAATTCAAGCGCGCTTTCCAGCAAAAAATCTGCATCTTCCAATATGCCCAGACGCGAGCCAATATCAGCCAACAGTCGCATTGCCTCGACATGGTGGGGATTTTTTTGCAGGAAATGCCGACAGGCTGTTTCCGCCTTGACCAGTTTTCCCTCATATAGGAGATGCGATATTGCGACCAATGGCTTGGGCATACCGGCGATGCGCTGTTCTTGCCCGCGCATCTCCAGGGCAGCATCGCGGCGGCCCCAGCCCTCCAGAATCTCGGCTTGCGCCTTCCAGCTGGCTTGCAATACGGGATTGCATTGGCAGGCCCTGCGATAGGCAGCCATTGCGCCCTCGAAATCGCCCATTGCCTTGAAAATATGGCCCTCTTCCTGATGAGCGCGGCCAAAATCAGGGGACACGCTTTTCAGCTGATCGACGCTTGCAAGAGCTCTGTCATTGCGCCCCAAATAGCGCTCACAAACCGACTTGATATAGAGCGCGTCGATATGCTCGGCATCGTCTTGCAAGACGGTCTCCGCTGAAGCCAGCGCCGCATCAAACCGCCCCTCATACATTTGGGCACGTGCCAGTTTTAGCTGTTCGTCGATATCAAGGCCAGTTTCAGACATCTAGTTTCGGCTTGCAATCCTTCAATAGCAGGGGAAGCTGGCCAATCGGCAAGCCTCCCCCTTTCATTTCATTTCGCTCAATAAGCGAAGGAAATGCGTGCCCCCACGGTCAGCGGGCGATTTACAGTGATCCGTGCACGGTCATAAACAAAACTACCGCTGGTCTCAGCGCGTTCGTCAGTCAGGTTTTCACCGAAAACCTCAAACGACCAGGTGTTGTCCGTCACACCCGCCGACAGCCCGAATGTTGTCCAACTGTCCAACGTTATCCGGTTGATCTCGATAATGTCGGTTGCCGAAGATGCCGAATATGTAACCTGTGGCTGAACATGAGCTGTCCAATCACCAAAAGCTTCCCATTCATAGCGTGCCCGCAGATTGCCTTGGAAACTCGGCGCATAGGCGAGACTGCGTCCTGCAACTACGTCATTGGTTGGCGTTAGAACGTCGGTAATCTCCGTATCCAGAATAGAGAAAGCCGCACTAACCGTCAAACCGTCGAGAGAATAAGGTGCGATCGTAATATCCGCTTCGACACCCCGTATCTCTGCATTCGCTGCATTGTCCGAAAAGAACAAATTGGTGATGCTGGTATCAAAGATAGTGGTCTGCAAATTCTGCACATCAACAAAGAAGGCGCTGCCGTTGAAACGCAATTGATTGTCGAAGAGAGACGTTTTCCAGCCGATCTCGTAATTTGTCACATCATCGGTTTCGAGCGCGAACGGTACAGTAAAGCCGCCTGGACTTTGCGCGCCGCCAGGACGGTTCAGCAGACCTGGCCGGAAGCCTTCCGAATAGGTTGCATAGAACAACAAATCATCGGTTGGCGTCCATGTCAGATTGGCCTTGAAGATAAAGCCATCCGTTGCCGCCTTGTCCGGAGCACTAAGCGAGTTAAACACCTGCTGTGCTTGCGCCGGGCTCAACCCCGCAGCTTGGATATCAGCTACCGACTGACCCTGTGTAAACGTCTGGCGAAGGCCATCATTGCAACTGCCAATGAAAGTAAAGCTGCCGTCGCCATCATAAAGATCGCTGATATTCGTGCCAAAGGCATTTTCGTCAACACCGCTCGAATTGCAGAAAGACGAATTCGCGCTGCCTTCCAGATCAACTTCCACGTCATAATAGCGCGCACCCAGGGTGATCGCGAATTGATCCGAAATATCATATGTTGCCTCACCAAATAGGCCCAATTGCTTGTCGGTACGACGCACATCGTTGCGGAATATGACCCCTGCAGGATAAGCGCCCGTATCTGTGTTGAAGACATTTGGCTGAGAGAAATTGGGTGGGAAAGAACCCCCGAACAGATCGATCTCGGTGCTGCCACGATAGGTAAAATCATTGCGTTCTGACAATTGCAGATCGCTGTAGAAACCGCCCGCAGTCAATCGCAACGGATAATCTTCCGGTGTATTGAAACGCAGCTCATGGGTCATCACTTCGGTCTCTGTGCGCGAATTTACGAGCAGATTTGGTGCCTGACATGTGCCTGCTGGAGCAGCACCCGGATAAGAAACCGAGCCGTCGCAGATATAATAAGGCAGATATTGGCCAACAAACAGATAGTCGGAATAATCGACCCGCTGTGATGTTTCGCGCTTGGTATAAGCCCCGGTATAGACCAGTTCCAGTGCGCCAATCCGGCCTTCCAATGTCCAGCTAGTGTTGCTGAAATCATCCTTGATCTCATCCTGTTCGAAACGTTCGATTTGCAAATCGCCAAGCGTGGGATCTTCAAAGAAAACGCCGTCGGAATCCAGCCCCTGGCGGGCATGGGCAACGGTCAGGCTCCAGTCGTTTGAAAATTCATATTTACCACCGATCCGGAAACCGAGATATTGGGTATCGTTGAAATTCTTCTCGGCGAGGGCAGAATTGTCCGCCTGAATGAAATTCACGCCGCTCAGATCAGCACCCGCTTGCAAGCCGTCACGGGCTCCACTCACAGGCACGCCGTTGTCGCGCACCGTGCCAGCCGGACGGAAACGAGCACTGTCAATGGCGCTGCGTGTTCCGGCAACATTGTCAATATAGCCGCCCTTGTTGTCATAATAGCCAACCGCACGGATAGCGAAACGATCGCTAACCGGAATATTCAGCATGGCTTCGATATTGTAGCTCGGATCGCCGCTTTTCGTGAAAGCGAGGCCAGACTTCACTTTTGCCTGGAACTGCCCGAGAACAGGCTTGTTGGTGATCAAACGCACCGTGCCCGCTTGCGAGCTTGCACCGAACAATGTGCCTTGCGGCCCTGATAATACTTCCACGCGCTCAAGATCAGCTGCGTAAACATCAAGGTTGCGGCCTGGCTGTGATACCGGCTGCTCGTCAAGATAAAGTGCGACATTGGGTGCAAGTCCAGCAACCCCGGCAGTTGTCAGATTTGGCGTCGTCGATGCAAGGCCCCGAATATATATCGTACTTTGACCAGGCCCGCCGCCGCCAGCCGTAACGCCAGGCAATTGCTGAAGATAGTCGTCAAAAACGGTGACGCCTAATTGATCAAGTGTTTCTTCACCCAAGGCCTGAACAGCGATAGGAACATCTTGCAAATTCGCGCTACGTTTTGTCGCGGTGACAACAATTTCGGTAACGCCCTTCCGCTGATTTTTATTTTCTGTTTCCTGAGCTTGTGCTGATGCACAGCCCAGCGCCGCGATGACCGCGAGCGATGCGCTCGTTTTTAAATATATCAAATAAACCTCTGGTGTTTTTCATTAAAATTTTAGGGAAAAACACGTCCGACTGGAAAAACTATCGAACCCACTGCAAAGCCGAAAAATAAAATGTCCCTAGCGACATCGGCTTTCAAATATCGCGTTTCTATAGCAGGTGTTTCAGTTTTGTGAACCGTTGTGAACATTATGTGAATGTCAATATTTCTCAATGCCAAACTGAAAATATGTTGAACAATATTTGTTATTGCTTTGCTTCAATCACTTAGATCATGATTCAACGGCTATTTTCAGGACAGATTCTGCAACAAAACTACCGTTGGTTTGGCAAAGGAAAACAGCGGATATGGCATGAAGATCGTGGCTAAAAAAAAATGCGCGAACCGATCATGAGCCCAATCAGGGCACCAGCCGATGACCAATCACGTCTGATTCTGCCTGTCTGCCAGCACTTCGGTTTCTGGCGTCGAGTTTCGGGCAAGCGGAATATTTTGAAAACTTGCCTTATCCTCGGAGTCCACCTGTTCTCGCCGACCCAGCCGCAAGATGGAAAAAAGCACGATCAGAACATGCGCCCCGAGAATAGTCCAGAACAGGGCCATTGGACCGAATAATGTCAAAGCGATGCCGGCTATGAAGGGGCCTACAATCGAACCGATACCAAAAATCATCAGCAGCCCGCCGCTTGTTTGGATGAATTGACCTGGATCAGCATGGTCATTGGCATGAGCGACAACGATCGGATACATCGCAAAGATCGCCGCTCCCAGTAACGAGCCTATCAGGATATTGGCGGCACCCGATTCCGGACGCATGAAAATAAAAGCACCGTCTGCGGCCATCGCGACCAGCGCCAGAAAAATCAGTACTTTTCTGCGGTCAAACTGATCAGAGGCTCTACCGACCGGATATTGGGAAACTGCACCAACCAGAATGGGTATGCTGCAAAACAGCACTATGGTCGTCAGATCCAGGCCGATTTTATTCGCATAGACTGGTGCCAATGCGCCAAAACTACCGTTGGAAATACCGATCATCAGCACCGCAAATACGGCGACGGGAGAATTGCGCCAAAGCTGCGGAATGTTAAGTTTGACTTCGAATAGCGGCGACGGCGCTCGGTTCGAGCTGATCGTGGTCGGAATCAGCGCCAGGCAATAGAAGATCGCCGCCAGCATGAAGAACCAGGCCGTAGAAACATCCGCGCCAATCAGGACCAATTGTCCGCCGGTTGTTCCCACCAGATTGATCATCGTATAGGTTCCGAAAACCCGGCCACGAATGGAAGAATCAACTTCTTCATTCAGCCAGCTTTCGACAATCATCGCCGCTCCGGCAAAACAGAAACCCGATACCGCTCTCAACGGAATCCAGGCCCATGGATTTGGGAACATTGCCGACAATAAGATCGCAATTGCCGCAGTGGCGGCGAGTGTGCCAAACACGCGGATATGACCGACCCGGGATACCAGTAATGGCGTATACAGGCAGCCAAGCACATAACCTCCCGCCCAACCGGTCCCAAGCAAGCCCAGTGAAAAGGCGCTAAAACCTTCATTCGATCCGCGTAACGGCAGAATCAGGCCATTTATTCCGCCGGCGATCAGCAGAAACAAGGAGCCGAGCAAAAGTGCGCTGAGGGGAATGAGTCTGGATGTCATGATCGCCTGACCACTGCTCGCAATCATTCATCCTGTCTAGCAATGCATCAAATGCCGATGCACTCCATGCTCGCGCAAAGGCGACATGGGAATCACAAATAGTCCATAATGATCGGCTGTATAGAAGACTTGTCGGCGCTCGCTAATATTCACAAGCAAGCGCTTCCCAATTTAATACGCACTATTGTTCCCCGTCAGCAACTATGGCACAGATTTGGGGTTGTGATTTAAGGAGTATTTGGGGCTCGTCGTAGTGACGAAGAAACGAAGATGAGAGCCAAATCCTCAAAACCCAAAGCAAGTGCGGAACGGTTAGTAAAAGACATCCGCCCGGCAACGCGTCGGCATTTTGGACTTGTAACGGTTTGGTTCCGGTCGCTTGTCTCTCATTATGCCACCTTAGCTTCGAAAGCCAAGGGGCTTATGCCGCCCAGATATGAGTGGCGCCTTCGGGTGTTGAAGAACCCTTTGATGTATTGGAAGTTACGAGTTGGGCGGTTCGCTGAATGGCTGCTCTCAGTTTTGGAAATCGTAAAAGCTGGTGACAAAAATTGCCCAAATACTGAGACCTATCCCCGCAACTTTGGTCGTTCAAAATATCAGGCTCGATTGGCTGCTGCAGACAAGCTGACATCATTGGCGGTCGCAATATTTGCCTTCCTGGTACAGTATGAAATAGAAAGCGCCGAAGTGTCCTGTGGATGTGACTGCAAGGGCTATTTTGCGACAAACACCGTCTTGCCGCGCGAAATGGTCTGCATCACTTTCAGTTTGAGCAGATCGACTGGTTGCAACTTCAGCGGATTTTCCGACAGAATCACAAAATCTGCATTCTTTCCGACTGCAATAGAGCCTTTAATGCCTTCTTCGAAATTCTGGTAAGCGGCATTGACGGTCACCGATTTCAACGCGTCATAAACCGGAATGCGCTGCTCGGCTCCAAGAATTTTCCCCGATCGCGTTTCCCGCTGACTTGTCGCCCATAAAAGCCGGATCATATCCGGCGGTACAATCGGTGAATCATTATGGGTGGTGAAAATCATATTGCGATCGAGTGCTGATTTGGTCGGGCTGATCCGTGCGCCGCGAACCGGTCCCAAAACACTGTCGCGATGATAATCACCCCAGAAAAATACATGGCTGGAGAAAAATGACGGGATCATGCCAAGCTCCGCCATCCGGTCCAATTGGTCTTCGCGCACGGTTTGTGCGTGGATCATCACCGAACGGCCTTTCCCTTTGACGCCCCTGGCATCGGAAGCCGCCACCGCATCGATCAATATTTCCTCCATTGCATCGCCATTGGCGTGGGCGATCAACGGCACATTGTGGGTCAGGACCTTGCTGACCATCGCATTGACTTCGTCCGTCGGATAATTTGGGTAGCCGCGATAGTCCTTCTCTTGTCCATCCGGAACGACATGGTAAGGATGCGAGAGATAGGCTGTTTTCCCCTGCGGCGATCCATCGAGCACCAACTTCACACCGCCCAGTTTGAAGCGGCCATCATAATGGCCGAATTCTTTGGCTGGCGGCAATATCTGTTCGGGTTTCTGAAGGTATAAATAGCTCACGATATCAAGCGACAACAAGCCCTGAGCATTGGCCGCACGGACCAGATCAATCGAAGGCTGGGAAGCCGCCCCATCCTGCACCGTCGTGATACCGTAGCTGGCATATAGCTTTTGCGCTGCTGCCAGCCCGGCCAAGGCTTGTTGCGGCGTTGGAGTTGGCAGCTTGGCTTGCACCGCAAATTGTGCCCGCTCCTCAAGCACACCATTGGGGGTTTTTCCATCGGCCATCCGCCGGATCACACCGCCTTCGGGGTCAGCGCTATCTAGCCCAATGCCGCCCGCTTGCAAGGCCAGCGAATTGCCGCTGCCCAAATGGCCGGACACATGGAGCAAATATATCGGATGATCTGTTGAGACCGCATCGAGATCGGCGCGGGTCGGATGCCGCCCTTCGGACATCAGCGATTCATCATAGCCATAGCCAACAACCCACTGGCCTGCAGGAATTTTCATGGCTGCGATATGGGATTTTAGAGTGTTTTTGAGGTCTTCAATATTTGTCACCTGACCCACGGGCGGGGAGGATAGATTCACCGCTGAAAGCAGCATCGCCTGGAAGGTGAAATGGCCATGGGCGTCGATAAAGCCGGGTAGCAGGGCTTTGTTGCCCAACTCGATAATTTCGCTCGTTGCGCCTTGATGACGAAGGATATCGGCCTGTGTTCCTACGGCAATAATTTTGCCGTTCGCGACGGCGACGGCCTGCATATCTTTGGCATCGGGGTCCATGGTGACGATATTTTCACCCAAATAGATCGTTTCTGCGACTTGCAGGGCCGGCGCCGCAATGCTCGGAGCCGCGGGTTCGTTCGCTGCGCAACCGGCCAAGCAAAACAATATCACCCAAAAAGCGGGCATCAATTTGGATATCTGGATTGGCACGGCGATCCCCTCAAACTATTATTTTGTCATAGGCTAAGCTGCAACCGGACGGTGCGCAAGCTATTCAAATCGAGACAAATATGCCGTTTGTCCAAAAGCTGGCGAACATTGATAAGGGAGCAAGGGCTATTCAGTTTCTTCGCGAGATCTCGAAAGTCACCTTGCCGCGGCGGGATACTGAACAACACTGCCCAAAGATTTATAGATTGTTACATCGACATTGGATGTTCTGCCGAGAGCAGGTTTTGCCATGACTTCACCAATTTCATAGAGCAGATGGTCTTCGGGTATCAAATTTTGTTCCGGAGCAGCCAGAAATTCTGCGCTTTGCGCGAGAACGCCTTCGCGTTGGTCAGGGAAGAAGCGGCTGGGCGCGGCCAAGCCTTCTGAACGGCCTGAATGGCAGCTACCGGTTGATCTACTCCCACAAGCGGTCAGACCTCTGCCGCCCCAACAGCGGTCATTCTGGCTAACCGAATTCTATGTCAGTTTCGGATATTTACCGGCCAGATGCATTGCGCAGCCGGCTCGAAACAGTGGTGTGAAAGCAACGGCGCAGCCTTATTCCGAGCGAATCAATCCCGCCTCGCGCATCAGCGCCTCCAGCTTTATCCCGTTAAAACCAAAGGCCTTTTTATAGGCTTCATATTGCTCGAGATATTTGGCAGACGGCTTGCTGTTCTTTATGGCTGTAATAAGCGTGTTCTTTTGCGTGTGCTCGGTAGAGACGAAATCGATGACATCAACCTGATAACCCTGTGACCTGAGCAGCATCACACGGCTGTTGTCGGTGATCAGGTCAGCCTGTTTTTGCAGAAACAGGCCGTGCGAGATGAACTTTCGGCTCGCCGTCTCGCTCTTCTGCAGGTCCACCAAGACTTCATGCTGGCAGCAAGGAGCACAGACGATCAGTTTGGATTTTGACTTGATTCCATAGAATAAGGCATCATCCGTCGCCGTGTCGCACGCGTGCAAGGCGATGATCGCATCATAATAGCCTTGAACGAAATCCTCCGCTTTCAGGTTGTGAAACGCCAGATTTTCAAAGCCGGATGCTTGCGCTGCTTGATTGCACAGGTCGACCATATCCGAGCGCGTATCAACACCGTCAATCTTGGGGTTGAGTCCCGCCTGGGCGAGCTGATCATACATCGCAAAGGTCAGATAACCCTTGCCCGATCCGATGTCCAAAACCTTGACCCGTTTCTGTTTTACCGCCTGTGTCCGCTCGATCCGCTCAATGAAAATCTCGACAAAGCGGCAGACCTGGCGATATTTCCCATACATATTGGGCTTCACATCCCCGGCGTCATTCGAAACGCCCAGGGCCTTCAGAAACAAGCTGTCGCTTTTGATCCTGTAGTTCTTGTCGCGGTTATGGGGTTTTGCGTCTGTCATTGGCTACGCCATAAATATATCTGTCGGAATTGATAGTTTTTTGGAGACCACCAGCTTGGCAAGTTGATGTTCACAGGGCGACAGCAGCTATTATCTGTCGTCTCTTCGAAAGCAGGCAATCCGCTGTCGGTGCAGAAACACCGCCGATTGATATCGGATCGATCCTGTGACGCAGCATTTCGAGAACTGGGCCCTACGGCTCAACATATCGACAATAGACGCGCAGCCAATCGGACAGAAAATTCGCACGAACCGGAACGAAGGCGGGAGCGAAAGATGCAGCGGTTCAAATCTCCAGGATCTGCTCAACGCTTCCGCAATGTCCCGCTGCAAGCTCTCCGCGGAACTCTCATCCCAACGGCGCTTCGCTAGACCACCGCCATCAGGCTGGCATTGCCCCCCGCAGCGGTGGTGTCGATGGAAATGGCAATCTCCTCGAGCAGCCAGTCGGTCCGATATCCGCCCTTGCCAATGCCAAGCTGAACGATCGGGACCGAACCTTTTTGTGCCGCCACTGCCTTTAGCCAGGGGCGAATATCCTTGCCCGTATCCTCGATCAAAACTTGCGCAAAACGGTGCTCTAACTCCCAGTTCGCCGTCCATTGCAGACGCTGGGCAACCGATGCGGGAAGATCGGCAGCAAGCGCATGCGTCGCGTCATTATCGGGCAGGAACGGCAAATTGCCGGTCGCGAAGATGGCGAGCAATTGGTCGCGAAGTCCTTCCGCAGTCGCTGGAAGCAATAGAATGCGGCCGCGCGGATGGACGCCATAAAGATTCTTCTCGCCCACCGGGCCGGGGAGTTCGACGAAGCTATCAAGCCGCGGTGCCTTGTGGCCATAGGGCGCGGGCGCATCCTCGATCACCCTCACGAACCGGGCAAGTTCCTCATAATCGGGATCGAGAACCGGTCCGCGCTCGATGGTGGTGCTGCGCGGCGCATTTTTGACCAAGCGACCGATATAGAGCGGCCCTCCCGCCTTTGGACCAGTGCCCGAAAGGTCGCGCCCGCCAAAGGGCTGCACGCCAACAATCGCGCCAATGACATTGCGATTGACATAGATGTTGCCAGCTTGGGCTAGCGCAGTGATATCCGCGATGGTTTTGTCGATACGGCTGTGCAGGCCGAAGGTGAGGCCATAGCCGGTTGAATTGATCTGCTCCATGACCTCGCCGACTTGCTTGCGGGCATAGCGCATCACATGCAGGACCGGGCCGAAGACTTCCCGGCCGAGCTGGCCGATATTGTCGATCTCGATGATCGTCGGGGCAACAAAGGTTCCGTTCTGCGTGGCTTCGCCCAGCAGTGACTGCTCTATCTTGCGCCCGGCATCCCGCATATGTTCGATATGGGCAGTGATCGTCTCGCACGCCGACGGGGTGATGACGGGGCCGACATCAACGCACAATTCGTCCGTCGGGCCGATCTTGAGTTCGGTCAGGGCGCCCTTGAGCATGGACATGAGTTCGTCGGCGATATCTTCCTGTACGCACAGGATGCGCAAAGCCGAACAGCGCTGTCCGGCACTGTCAAAGGCAGAAGCAATGACATCACGCACAACTTGCTCCGGCAGCGCCGATGAATCGACCACCATCGCGTTTTGTCCGCCGGTTTCCGCTATTAACCTGAGCGGCGAGCCATCCGACAATGTGCGTTCCGCCAATTGCGCCTGGATCAGTTTGGCAACTTCGGTTGATCCGGTGAAAATAACGCCACAGACCTGCGGCGCACTGACCAGAGCGGCTCCGATTGAGCCGTCGCCTGGTACCAGTTGCAGGACAACTTCCGGGATACCCGCCTCATATAATATGCTCACCAGCTGCGCAGCGATCAGCGGCGTTTCTTCGGCAGGTTTCGCGAGCACGGTATTGCCGGCAACAAGGGCAGCCGCAACTTCACCAGTGAAGATCGCAAGCGGGAAGTTCCATGGACTGATGCAGACGACCGGGCCGAGCGGCTCGACATTCTCATCGAAGGTCGCACGGGCCTGATCCGCATAATAGCGAAGAAAATCGACGGCCTCGCGCACTTCAGCAATGGCGTTCGGCAAGGACTTGCCAGCTTCTCGCATGATCAGGCCCAGCAAAGATTCCATGCGCTCGTCGAGCAAATCAGCCGCCTTCTCCAGAGCAAGCGCGCGTTGTTCGACATCGGATTGCGCCCAGTCGGGAAATGCATCGGCTGCCATGCGCACGGCGTCTGCGGCTTCCTCGGGGGTTGCCCATATAACCTTTCCGACAACGTCTCGTTCGTCGCCGGGATTGAGCACATCCTCTGCCTCGCGGGCAATGGTGAGCCCGGCAATCATCGGTTCCGCACGCCATTCCACCGAAGCGCTATCACGGAGGCGTTGCGAAATTTGGGCCAGAACCGTCTCATCGCTGAGATCGAGTCCGCGCGAGTTTTTCCGGTCTGGATAAAGATTTCCCGGCAGCGAGATCAGCGGATGCTGAGACCCGACGGGATCAATTTCCTCCACCTCTTCAACCGGGTCGACTACCAGATCGCTGATCGGGACATGCTCGTCCCAGATTCGGTTAACGAACGACGAATTGGCGCCGTTCTCGAGCAGGCGGCGAACGAGATAGGCGAGCAAAGTCTCATGCGTTCCGACTGGCGCATAAATGCGGCAGGGCCGGTTCAGCCTGTTCGGTCCGACCACCTCATCATAAAGCTCTTCACCCATGCCGTGCAGGCATTGAAACTCATAATCGCCGTTGCTGAATTCATCCCCAGCCAAGTGATAAATCGTCGAAAGCGTTTGCGCATTATGCGTTGCAAATTGCGGGAAGACGACGTCGCGCGCCGCGAGCAATTTTCGGGCACAGGCGATATAACTGACATCCGTATGCACCTTGCGTGTGAATACCGGGAAGCCGGCAAGGCCGTCAACCTGCGCGCGTTTGATCTCGCTGTCCCAATAGGCGCCCTTGACCAGGCGAATCATGATCCGGTGGCCGGACCGCTTCGCCAGATCGATGATCCAGTCAAGCACGTAGGGACAACGCTTGCCATAGGCTTGAACGACAATGCCGAGCCCGTGCCAACCAGCGAGTTCTTCATCAAGGGCCAGGGATTCAACGATATCAAGCGACAGCTCCAGCCGATCAGCCTCTTCGGCATCGATATTCAAGCCAATGTCATAGCGCTTTGCGAGAAGGGCCAGAGAGCGAACGCGTGGCAGCAGTTCCTCCATCACCCGATCGGCTTGCGCACGGACATAACGCGGATGGAGCGCCGACAGCTTGATGGAAATGCCCGGGCCGGAATAGACTCCGCGACCATTGGATGCCTTGCCAATGGCGTGAACGGCATGCTCATAGTCATCATAATAATGATCAGCATCGGCCATCGTCATCGCCGCTTCGCCCAACATGTCATAGCTGTAGGTGAAGCCCGCCGCTTCCTTTTTGCCGGCCCGTTTGAGCGCTTCGTTGATCGATTCGCCGGTAACGAACTGTTCGCCCATCATCTGCATGGCCATGTTGACGCCGCTACGAATCACCGGCTCACCGGAACGTTTCAGCAGAGCCGACAGCGACGAGCCAAGCCCGCGTTCGTTGATGGGCGAGACAAATTTGCCAGAGACGACCAGTCCCCATGTCGCAGCGTTCACGAAGACCGAGCGCCCGTCACCAAGGTGCGAGCGCCAGTCACCGGTTGCTATTTTATCACTGATCAGGGCATCGCGGGTCGCGTTGTCGGGTATCCGCAGCAAAGCTTCCGCCAGGCACATCAGCGCAATGCCCTCCTGGCTGGAGAGCGAATATTCCTTGACCAGCCCCTCGATGCCGCCGCCACGGCCTTTTTTGCGCATGCTTGCAACCAGATCATGGGCTGTCTGCGCAATCAGCTTGCGCTCAGCATCGGAAACGCGCGCTTTCTCGAGCAGCGGCAGGACGCAATCGGCCTCGGGACGCCGATAGGCAGCGGTAATCGCACTGCGCAAAGGCGTCACGGGTGAAATGGCTGGCGCGAAATCCCGGAAGGGAGTCTTTTGGTGTACTTGGTGCACGGCGGGTCCGATCAAAAACAAAGGCTGTTGGGGTGATTCTTGGCTGGAGCTACAATATTAGCGACGAGGTCACAACAGCAGCGATGGACGCGGCACTTCCCTAATAGGCCTAATAGGTCATTGTCGATTTGTCGTTGTCGACAGCAAAGCGGGCATCCGGCTCACTTGCTTACCTGCACCACGATCTTGCCGACCTGTTCGCCCGTCAGCATGTACCGATAAGCATCGACTGCATTTTCCATAGAGAACACATGATCGTCGATCCGAGGCTTGAACCGACCGTCTTTCAACCGCTCAAGAATATAGGCCATTCCCCGCTCCAACCTGGAACTCGACTTGCCTGATCAATTCATGTGATTCTCTATCCACGATTTTGCATCTCCCACTCTTCCGCGGCGAACGCTTATGCAGACGCACGTTCATATTATCTTGCATATCTATTCGACGACCGAAAGCTATCCGTTCGGGTGGCTTGGATGACCATTCCCTCTCCACACAGCCGTTCCCATTCAATTCCCACAAGGGGTTGCAGTTTCCAAGCCGCTTCGTCGCTATGCCCGCAGGCGGTCAAATTGCTCCGCTTCTATTGGCTCACAGCAGGCCGAGTAATTTGCGCGCAGCTTCTGCCGATGACGCGGGGTTCTGGCCGGTGACCAGCTTGCCATCGACAATGACGAAAGATGCCCAGTCGTCGCCCTTGTGATATTCGCCGCCATTTTTGATCAGCATGTCCTCGACCAGAAAAGGCACGACGTCGGTCAGGCCAACACCCTCTTCTTCGGTGTTGGTAAAGCCGGTCACCTGCTTGCCCGACACCAGGGGTTTGCCGTCCGCATTCTTGGGATGTTTGAACACTGCTGGCGCATGGCAGACGGCACCGACCGGGCGATCACTTGCGGCAAATGTTTCGATCAATGCGGTGCTGTCGCCATCTTCTGCCAAATCCCAGAGCGGGCCGTGGCCGCCGGGATAGAAGATCGCGTCAAATCCGTCAGCGGAAATGGTTGAAAGGACAGCCGTATTGGCGAGTATTTTCTGGGCTGCTTCATCGGACTTGAAACGTCTCGTGTCGTCTGTCTGGGCGTCGTCGGCGTCGCTCGAGGGATCGAGCGGTGGCTGACCGCCCTTGGGCGAAGCAAGCGTGATATCTGCGCCAGCATCCTTGAAAACATAATAAGGCGCAGCAAATTCCTCGAGCCAGAAGCCGGTCTTCTTGCCGGTGTCGCCGAGCTGGTCGTGTGATGTCAGAACCATTAGAATATTCATGATTTTTGCCTTTTCTTTTTCGTGATCATATTTTTAGAAACAACGCACTTATAGCGGTTCGATCGCGGTCGGGTCTCTATATCGTCCGTATCCGGGCTCAAGACCACACATCGCACCGCACCGATTTGTCAGGAATAGGCGCCGTCGGAATAGGTCAGCTCATAGCTATGGCTATAAATTTCGAACACGATGCCAAACGGATCCTCCACATAGCACATCCGGTAGGGTTTCTTGCCGGGAAAATATTCGCGAACCGGCATGCGTTGCTTTCCGCCAGCAGCGACAATTTTCTCAATCAGCCCTTCCACGTCGGGATCCTGGATGCAAAAATGGAAGGTTCCATGGCGCTTGTGATCCAGATTATCGTCAGGCGCGTAATTTTCCGGAAATTCGAATATCTCGATTCCGACGCGATCGGCGGTCGCGAGGTGGGCAATGCGCAAGCTACTCCATCCCGGACCGAAAACATCGGTACACATGATTCCAACCGGACTTTCGTCTTCGATGACATCGGTCGGTTGCATGATCGTGTAGAGCCCGAGTATCTCGGTGTAGAATTTTACCGCAGCATCAAGGTCCGGGCCGGATAGGCCGATATGCGAAAAAGCGCGAGGTGTTGGCAGCATGATGAGATTTCCTTTATTTCCAGTGGTGATGAAAGTAAGCGGATCATGTCATTATGTGAAATAATCATTTCAATGCTTTGTCATAACATATAGTAATGAAATATGTTGAATGCTCAATGGTTGGAAAGCTTCGTCGTGCTATGCGAAACCGGTCACTTTACCAGGGCCGCGACACTGCTGAACATGACTCAGCCGGGCGTTTCGCAGCATCTGCGGAAGCTAGAGGCGCAAGTCGGTCAATCGCTGATTTCGCGCCAGGGCAAGAGTTTTAGCCCTACGCCGGCAGGCGAAGCCGTTCTTGCCGTCGGTCGGGCAAGGCGCGCTGAGGAGCGGGGCCTGCAAGAGACGGTTCTGCGCGATGATCCGGCAGTTGGCGAGGTGACCATCGCCTGTTCCGGCAGCTTCGCCATGCTGATATTCCCCCAAATCCTGTCGGTGATGCAGGATTCCCCGGACCTGACCATAAGGCTTGAGGCAACGCCACAGGACAGAGTGTTGGCCGGTGTGCTGGAGGGGCGCTTCGATCTTGGTATTGCGGACCATGACCCGCGCCATCCGCGGCTCGATGCGGAGCATTTGGGGCAAGAGGAACTGTGCCTTGTGGTTCCTGATGGTGCGATGACGTCGCCGATCAGCTTTCAGGCGCTCGAAAATCTCGGCTTCGTCGCGCATCCTGACGGATTTGCCTATGCCGATGATCTGTTTTCGATGAATTTTCCGGAGGAGTTCCGCGGCTCGGATCGTCTGCGCATCCGCAGTTTTGTAAACCAGATCAGCCAGATCCCTTCCCCCGTCGCTCATGGCATCGGCTATACTCTGCTGCCACGCAGCGGCGTGAACAGCTATCCCGATAACGACAAACTTCACGTCGCTCCGCTCCCCCATAGGCTCCGCCATGATCTGTGGATGATATTTCGACGCGGTCGGACGCTGCCCGCTCGGGTCACGCGCATCGCCAATCTCATTCAATCCGTCTCCGAAAATCTCGAGAAAGAATGAATGGCTGCGGCCCGCCTAGTCTTTTCAGTCAGGTCCGAATTTGTTTTTATATTCGCTAAACAGCGACTTGTTCTGCTGATCTTTGGTTAGGACAAGATTGCCGATGACCAGCATGTCCAGACCCGTGCCGATGAAGCAGTAGAAGGCATCTTCGGGAGTGCAGACGATCGGCTCGCCGCGCACATTGAAAGAGGTGTTAATCAGGACCGGACAGCCGGTCAAATCATCGAAGGCTGACAACAGGGCGTGGAAATCCGGACTGGATTGTGCGTCTACGGTCTGGACGCGGGCGCTATAGTCAATATGAGTCACCGCTGGGATATCCGAGCGTGTGGCGTATAGTTTTTCCAGGCCAAAGTCGCTCTCGCTCTCGCTCTGCGCCTCTGGCGGAAGCCGTCTGGCTTCGGCAATATCTGCGGTAAACAGCATATAGGGGCTGGCGCCGTCCAGATCGAAATAATCCTGAGCCTGTTCAGCCAGCACAGCGGGAGCAATGGGGCGGAAGGATTCACGGAATTTGACTTTCAGATTGAGCTGTTTCTGCATCTCGGGACGGCGCGGGTCGGCCAAAATGCTGCGGGCGCCCAATGCTCTCGGGCCAAATTCCATGCGGCCATTCATCCAACCGATGCATTGGCCCTCTGAAAGCGCCTGCGCCGTGCGCGCGATCCGCTCTTCCGGCGACAGGATCTCAAATTTCGCACCTATGACTTCCAGTCTTGCGGCCGCATCCTGATCGCCGAAGGCAGGGCCAAGATATGCCCCGAACATGCTGTCCTGCCCCGGTGTGACCGTCCGCGGGTTTTGCAAGTGCATATGGTGACAGACCAGCGCCGCACCAAGCGCGCCGCCAGCGTCGCCGCATAGCAAGCTTAATATCCAACAGTCTTTTCGATCCATGAAGCCCGTTTAGAGTGCTTGCCTGGAAATAATAACCTCTCCTCCGAGCAGGTTTTCAGGCATGACCTTTGTAATCTCTCCATCCCGCCAGACAATTTCAATCAATGACACTTTCCGTGCCTTGCCCAATCCAAAATGCGCGGCAATCCAAGGATGCCGATATCCTGGTCTCGCCGGATCAATCCAGTAAAGTCATTCAGGTCTTGAATGGTAAGGGATATATTTATCAGTCTCACGCAGTAGGGAAAAAATGCTTGAGCTGGCTCGTCAAGATAAGGCCATTCAGCCCTTTTAAAGACTTGACGCTTCTGGATGCTATTTTTGTCGGTGCCCATCGAATTGTATCATAGACTGTTCAAATTCGAGCCCGATAGCCGGACAGCTGATTTTTAACAATTCCGTTCAATTCAGTGCGAACCCATCTCTACCAAACAGCTTCTATTGCCTATATTTGATCTTGCACTAAACGAGCAGCATGTTGATTTTGACCTATTTGAAAATGATGTGGCGATTTTCGCGAGCGCGTTCGTTGATTTTCGCTGCCCTTTTGTTCCTGTCCAGCGTTACCGAAGGAATTGGACTAGTCCTGCTCGTCCCGCTTCTTGGAGCCTTGCAGGAATCCCAGGCGGAAGCTGGCGGTGTCGTCGGACTGATCGTAAACGGGCTGTCCTTTGTTGGTATTCCCATCACCCTCATCGGGCTGTTGAGCACTTTTCTGGCCCTCAATGTTTTTCGTGCTCTTATAAGCTATAGCCAAACAATCGTATCCGAACGTTTCCGATTGGAATTGCTGGACGACCTTCGCACGAAAAGTTTCGATGCGATGCTCGAAGCGCGCTGGGAATGGCTGACGACCCAGAAAAAATCCGACATGTCCAATTTGCTGGTAACCGAAATCGGTCGATTGGGAAGCGCTTTGCTGTTTTCCGTCCGGTTCATCGTGTCAGCCTTTTCGATAGCGGCCTATATCATAGTCGCCTTCAGCCTCTCCTTTCCGCTGACGCTTGCTGCAATGGTTCTCGGGGGCGGCCTTTTCTTTGCCATGCGGCGACAGCATTCCCTTGCCCATGAACAGGGAAAGCTGTTGAGCGATGCGAACCGGCAGGTGCAACAGACGGTTGAGGAAGGATTGACCGGGATCAAGTTGATCAAGATTCTCAGAAGCGAAGCCCGCCAGAGTCAGTTGATGCTTGAGATACGCAGCTTGTTGCGCAAACGGTCATTGCAATTCACCCATTTGAATGCGGCAATGACCGTCATTTTCCAGATCTTGGTAGCTCTGTTCATGGTGATGCTTCTCTATATCGGGGTTACGTCATTCGAACTCTCATTGCCCACTCTGCTGATTCTGGTTCTAATATTCTCTCGTCTTTCGCCGCAAATTCGGGAGGTCCAGTCGCAGATCAACAATATTCTCCATTCAGATTCCGTCCTGACAAATTATCAAAACCTGATGCGCGCGGCCGGTGCGGCACGGGAAGAAACGCTCACGCCGATTCTGGGCGCCAAAATTCAGTTCAACCAGTCGATCAAATTGTCAGGCGTCTCATTCAGTTATAGCACCCGCGGCATACCATCGCTCTGTGACATCAATATCGAGATCCCAAGTCGGCAAACCACGGCAATAATGGGGACATCGGGTTCGGGGAAGTCCACCCTTGCCGACCTGATCATGGGCCTGCTGACCCCGGACGCGGGCACTATCGAGATTGACGGTATTCTGCTCACCGATGAAAATCGGCTGAACTGGCGTAAATCCATCGCTTATATGCCGCAGGATGTTTTCCTGTTTCATGACACGATCCGCAACAATCTTCTGTGGGCGGACGCGAATGCAACTGATGACGAGCTGAAGAGGGCGCTGAAATTTGCATCCGCGGATTTCGTTTTCAAGCTTCCAGATCAGCTTGAAACCGTTGTTGGCGATGCCGGGCAACGTCTGTCTGGCGGCGAAAAACAGCGAATTGCGCTGGCACGGGCGATGATCCAGAAACCCGAATTAATCATCCTAGACGAAGCTACCAGTGCGCTCGATCTGGAAAATGAAGCCCGCATCCGCGACACTATTGACAAGCTGCACGATGCAATCACCGTCATCGTGATCGGTCACCGGCTACCCACGCTGGAAAATGCGGACCAGTTGATCATATTGGAAAGCGGGCGCGTCAAGGCCGCTGGCAAGTGGGCGGATATCATCGAAACCAACGACTAAAAATCGGACAAAAGCTGCGCGACAGATTTTTGCCCGTTTTTGCCAATTTGGTTTTGGCCCCCTCAACTGGCTGGTGGAATAGCCTAGCCTTTCCACAGCACGCGATAGAGATCAAAGCGGCGGTCTTTCAAATTCTGCGCCGCACCGGATTGCCGGCTGGTCAGCAGGCTTGTCATCGACAGATCGGCAATCGCGATCGTTTCGGTGTTGGGCGCTGTATCTGCCGCGACACCGTCCCGCGCGAACGGGAAATCGGATGGCGTCAATATTGCGCTCTCGGCATAGTGAATGTCCATATTTTCGACATTCGGCAAGTTGCCGACCACGCCCGACATTACCACATAGCACTGGTTCTCCACGGCGCGCGCCTGGCAGCAGTAGCGCACGCGCAAATAGCCGCGGCGTTCATCCGTGCAGAAGGGTACAAACAGGATCATCGCGCCCTGATCGACCAGATGCCGTGCCATTTCCGGAAATTCGCTGTCATAGCAAATCATCACCCCGATTGGTCCGCAATCGGTTGGAATGGCTTCTGCGCCAAAGCCGCCCTTGATGTTCCACCAGCGCACTTCGCTCGGCGTCGGGTGCAGCTTGTCCTGCGTGTAAATCGCGCCATTGCGCAGAAAGACATAGGAGACATTGCGAATGTCGCCATTTTCCATGCGCGTGGGGTGGGAGCCACCGATGATGTTGATATGATAGGAAACCGCCAGCTTCTCCATCACTTCCTTGAACCGGTCGGTATATTCGGCGATTTTTTCAATCGCCTGTGCCGGATCCAGCTTTTCGCCTTCCACAGACAATAATTGGAGTGTGAACAATTCCGGAAATGTTACGAAGTCGGCACCATAATCGGCCGCAACATCGACAAAATATTCCACCTGTTCTTCAAATTCGGTTTGCGATGCAATCTTGCGCATCTGGAACTGCACGGTCGCCACGCGTACCGATTGGGGCAGGCGGTCATGCGGTGTTTGCGTCACAATCTTGGCTTCGACCGCCAGCGGATTTTCCCAGAACATATGCACAGCGTGGCCGCCCGACGGCTTGTCGGTCGGCATATAGTCCTTCAAGATCCCCAGCGGCACAAAGCCCTGATTCAACTGAAAGTTGATCACCGGGTCACGAAATTGCTTGTCAACGACCGCCGCCAGATAATCGGCCGGGTCAGGATATTTGCGCTTGCGCCGGGCATAGCCGGGCAGTCTGCCGCCAAAGATAATCCCCTTCAGGCCGAGATGCTGGCAAAGTTCGCGGCGGACTTTGTAGAAGCGCAGCCCGATGCGCAGTCGCCGGTAATCCGGGTCCACACTGACTTCCATGCCATAGAGAATTTCGCCAGCCGGATCATGCCGGGCGGCAAAGCCGCCGCCGGTGATTTCTGACCAGCTATGCGCCGCGCGAGCGGTTTTCTCGGATATCTGGAAGGTCGCACAATGGCCGACAATCTTGCCCTCATATTCCGCCACCAGCTGGCCATCGGCGAAATTATTGATCTGCCCGCGGACTTCCTCGGTCGAATAGCCTTCGCCCTTGCCATAGACTTTGCGCGACAAGGCGGAGATTTTTCTGGCATCTTCCAGTTCCGCCATGCGGATGATGAGCTTTGCTTTTTCTGCGGTCATCCGCGCCCATTAGCGGGCTTTTGGCCCGTGGGAAAGAATTGTTGTGAAGGCCGCCTGTTAATCGCGCTTTTGTTCGCTTGTCCGGCGATCCTGGAACTTCTTTGGCTGGCAAAGCCTGCCCAATTTAGACCGGCCGACACTGTCGCCTTGGTGGATGATCAATCGGCTGTCGGGAGAATATGGCGCTCTTAGAAACCCTGGACCGATCCGCCGTCCACCTGAATCGCGGTTCCGGTGATATAGCTTGCCGCATCGGACCCCAGAAACACCGCAAGATTTGCGACTTCTTCGGGCTGGCCGATCCGCTGCATCGGAATTTGTGCCGCGAGCGCAGCGGCAATCTCTTCGATGCTCTTGCCGGACGCTGCAGATTGCTGCTCCAGAATCTGCGCGACGCGATCGGTCTGGGTAAATCCGGGGCACACCGTATTCACCAGCACATTATCGGCTGCCACCTGATTGGCGAGCGTCTTGGCCCAGCCCAATACGGCCATCCGGATACTGTTGGACAGGGTAAGGCCGGGTACCGGCTGCTTCACGCCGGATGACGAAATATTGATGATCCGGCCCCATTTCTGGGCCCGCATATGCGGCAGCACCAGCCGGGTTGCGCGAATGACGGATTTTAGCGTCAACTCTATCGCCTTGTCCCAGTCTTCGTCCGTCAGATCGACAAAAAGGCCCGGCGGCGGTCCGCCCGCATTGTTCACCAATATGTCGATAGCACCAAATTTTTGCGTCACCGCTTCGATGACCCGTTCGATATCCTGTGACTTGGAAACATCTCCGGTCAGCGCCAGGCATCCCGGCATCTGCGCAGCGGCGGCATCCAGCTTGTCCTGCGATCTCCCGCAAATTGCCACTTTCGCACCGCAGACATGAAATCCCATTGCGGTTGCCAGTCCGATACCCTTGCTGCCGGCTGTCACCAGCAC
>NZ_JBALTF010000017.1:0-10703 GCF_036964675.1 Parasphingorhabdus sp.
CTTCGTATTTTCCGGACAGATGGCGCAGTTCATCCCGGCGGATTTTGACGGTCGCGTCGTGATGGACTTTGGCGATGTCGATAGCGCAAAGTTTGAAAGCTATGCCGACGATGGTGCCGGACCAATGGCCTGGATCAACCGCCGGGAAGGGCGCTTGTTGCAGGCCTTCGAGAAAGAGATTGCCGACCGGGTCGACCATAGTCTGTTTGTCAGTGAAGCCGAGGCGCGGCTGTTCCGTGAGCGCTCGGGATTGTCCGATGATCGGGTCAAGGCAGTCGGCAACGGGATAGATCTGGAATTTTATGGCGCGCCGGATGTGCAACCGGAGGGCCTTGAAAATAGCGGTCCGATGATCCTGTTCACCGGCCAGATGGACTATCAGCCGAATGTGCAAGCCGTGCAGAGTTTTAGCCAGCAGGTCATGCCGGACATAGTTTCGCGCTTTCCTGACGCTCGCTTTGCCATTGTCGGGCGGTCGCCCACGGACAAGGTCAAGCAGCTTGATGGCAAGAATGGCACGGTTGTGATCGGAGCGGTCGATGATATTCGCAGCTGGATCATGGCGGCCGATATCGTGGTCGCGCCGCTGAGGATCGCGCGCGGTATCCAGAACAAGGTGCTTGAGGCGATGGCGATGGCCAAGCCGGTGGTTGCATCGGCATGCGCCGCCGAGGGCATCGACGCGATCAACGGTGAGCATTTTCTGATCGCCGATACTGTTGATGACGAGGCGCGTCTGCTGTGCGAATTGCTGCAGGACCCCGCGCGGGCCAGGCGGCTGGGCGAACAGGCGAAACAGCTGATTCATGCGCATTATTCATGGGAAACGCAGCTCGCCGACCTGCCAGGCTTGTGCGGATTTCCCGAACCGCTGGTTGCGGAGGCAGCGGCATGACGAGCGCGACTGCCGATCATATCGGAAGCAGCCCACAGCCTGTGATTTCTGTTTCGCTCTGGTCTAGGCATCTGAAATTGCTGGCGCTTGCCAGCCTGTCGATATTGGCGATTTTCTGGCGCGATGGCGCGGACATGGTCCGGACATGGTGGTCTATCTCTACCTATAATCACTGCCTGCTGATTGTACCGATCCTCTATTGGCTGGTGCAGCAGCGGCAGGAAGAGCTGGCAAAAATTACCCCGGAAATCTGGCTGCCGGGACTGTTCCTGACCGGCATTGCCTCGCTGGGTTGGTTGCTGGGAGAAGCCGCTGGTGTTTCCTTTGCGCGCCATCTCGGGCTGTTGATGATGCTGCAGGGCGCGGTTGTTACATTGCTTGGTCCGACCGTTGCGCGCGGACTGATATTCCCTCTGGGCTTCAGCTTTTTCCTCGTTCCGTTCGGAGAGGAATTCGTACCGTTCCTGCAGATGGTCACCGCCAAATTGTCGATGATCTTTCTCGGTTGGGCCGATATCCCGGCCTTTATCGACGGGATATTCATATCCACGCCGACTGGCTATTTCGAAGTGGCCGAGGCCTGTTCGGGGGTCATGTTTCTCATCGCCATGGTCGCTTATGGCGCGCTGGTCAGCAATGTCTGCTTCCAGAGCTGGTACCGCCGGATATTGTTCATGATCGCTTCGGTGATTGTTCCGGTGGTCGCCAATGGCATCCGCGCATTCGGCACCATCTATATCGCCCATCACACATCGCTCGATTTTGCAGTCGGCTTTGATCATATTTTCTACGGCTGGTTCTTTTTCGCCTTCGTCCTGATATTGGTCATGGCCATTGGCTGGCCCTTTTTTGATCGCAAGATCGATGACCCGGTGATCGATGGCAATGCGTTGCGCCAAAGCCAGTCGCCACGAGTGACCGCGCAAAAGCCGGCGACGGTCCTGGCCGCGATGGCGGCGATCATTTTGGTCCCTGTGCTCTGGACGTCGGTCCTTGCCGCACAGGAATCGCCGGTCCCGGACAAAATTGCTCTGCCGGAAGTTGCCGGCTGGCAGAGAGTGGACTACCAACCCCTTTACCCCTGGCAACCGCAGTTTGACGGCGCCAGTCATCAGCTGCTCGGCCGCTATCGAAACATTTCCACCGGCATGGAAGTCGATCTGTCGATCGCGGTATATGATCGTCAGGCAGAGGGGCGGGAGATCGTCGGCTATGGGCAGGGCGCTCTTGTCCCGAATTCGCAATGGTCGCGGAACCAGACTCTGGAGGCACCGGAAGGCGCGGCCGCCGTCGAATTGATCGCGCCCGGACCGGTGGTGCGCGATGTTGTTTCTTTCTACCGGATTGGGGGCAAGCTTACCGGCAGTGGCTCGGTGGTGAAGCTGGAGACGCTGAAGAGCAATATTTTCGGCGGGCCGCAGCAGGCGGTGGCGATATTGGTTTCGTCGGAGACCAAGCGCGAGGCATCGCCGCGGATTTCGATCAATGCATTTCTCGCTGATTTGGGACCGGTCGACAAATTGGCTGACGCGATGGCGGGGCTGCGCTAGGGCGCACATATGTGCGGAATTGCAGGTATCTTTCATTTGGAGACGGCCAAGCCGGTTGATCCCGATCGCCTGCGCAAGATGACCGACAGTATCGCTCACCGGGGCCCGGATGGATCCGGCTTCTGGACCGCGCCGGGTGTCGGCCTTGGTCATCGGCGGCTTTCGGTCATCGATCTCGAAGGTGGCGCGCAGCCGATGCTGACTCCCGACGAAGCGCAAATCCTGATCTTTAACGGCGAAATCTATAATTTTCGCGAAGTGCGCGCGGAGCTGGAAGGCCTTGGTCATCAATTTCTGACCAGCAGCGATAGCGAAGCCATTCTCTATGCATGGCGGCAATGGGGGGTTGATTGCCTGAAACATCTGAATGGGATGTTTGCCTTTGCTCTCTATGATCAGCGCAAGCGGCAATTGTTTTTGGCTCGCGATCGCCTGGGCGTGAAGCCATTGTTTTACGCACCGGTTTCCGACGGCAGCATATTGTTCGGTTCGGAACTTAAGGCCCTGCTGGCCAATCCCTTGTTGCGCCGGGATCCGAATCTCCGGGCGGTCGATGACTATCTGGCCTTTGGCTATGTGCCGGATCAGACTTCGCTGCTCAAAGGTGTCAAGAAGCTCCCCGCCGGTCATTATCTGCTGCTCGAGCAAGGCAAGCCGGAACCCGCGCCCGTCCAATATTGGGATATGGATTTCAGCCAGCGGCATAAAGCGTCGGCAGGCGCGCTGGAAGAAGAGCTGGTCGCACTGCTGAAACAGGCCGTGGGTTCGCGGATGGTCGCCGACGTGCCGCTCGGCGCCTTTCTCTCCGGCGGTGTCGACAGCAGCGCGGTGGTGGCTTTGATGGCGGAGAAAAGCCGTCGGCCGGTCAAGACCTGTTCGATCGGTTTTGATCAACAGTCTCTGGACGAGACCGGCTATGCCCGGCAGGTCGCCGAACGGTTCCAGACCGATCATCGCGAACGGATCGTGGCTGCCGATGATTTCGGCCTGATCGATACGCTTGCTGATCATTTTGACGAGCCTTTTGCCGATGCGTCCGCCTTGCCGACCTATCGGGTGTGCGAGCTGGCCCGCGAAACCGTCACCGTGGCGCTGTCCGGAGATGGCGCGGACGAAGCGATGGCGGGCTATCGCCGTCATGTCTTTCACCATACAGAAGAACGGGTGAGGGGCCTGTTGCCGCAATCCTTGCGCGGACCGGTATTTGGCTGGCTGGGGTCGGTCTATCCCAAGGCCGACTGGGCGCCGCGCCCGTTTCGCGCCAAGTCGACCTTGCTGTCGCTCGCGCGGACAGGACCGGAAGGCTATGCCGAAGCGGTCGGGGTGACCACGCCATCGGGGCGCCGGCAAATCTATTCGGACCGCATGCGCGGCGATCTCGGCGATTATCAGGCGGAGCAGCGGATGATCGACCTGATGGAAAATGCGCCGGCGCGTAACGGGCTGGACCAGGCGCAATATGCCGACATGAAAATGTGGCTGCCCGGCGATATATTGACCAAGGTCGACCGCACCAGCATGGCGGTCGGTCTGGAAGCGCGGGAGCCGTTGCTCGATTACAAGCTGTTGGAATTCGCGGCGAAGCTGCCGACCAATTTGCGGGTGCACAGGGGGCAGGGCAAATATCTGCTGAAAAAATCGATGGAACAATATCTTCCGGACGACATTCTCTATCGGCCGAAAATGGGCTTTGTCACTCCGATTGCGCAATGGTTTCGCGGGCCGCTGGCCGACACCGCCCGGGACATCGCCAGCGGCGGCAATCTGGCGCGCACCGGCTGGTTTGACAGCAAGGCCATGTGCAAGGTCGCAGGCGACCATATCGCCGGTCGGTCCGACAACAGCCGCTTGCTTTGGCAGCTGCTGATGCTCGACAAGAGCCTGCCGCGGCTATTCGGCCTCTAGTATTCCTGCGCAGGCAGGAATCCATCTCTCGCGATCGCGTCTAGACGCGCTGATCCATGATGGGCCCCTGCCTACGCAGGGGCACGGTCAATCCGGATAGATGGCTTCTACAAAATAGAGACCATCGGGCGGCGCATTGAACCCGAGCGCATTGCGGTCTTTGGCCGCCAGCGCGTGTTTCAGATCCACTTTCGTCCATTTTCCGGTTCCGACCAGTTTCAGGCAACCGACGATCGAGCGGACCTGATGATGCAGGAAGGAGCGGGCGGATACTTCCACTTCTATTTCCTCGCCAAAGCGGCTGACTGATATGGTGTCCAGCGTCTTGACCGGGCTCTGCGCCTGACAATGGGCGGAGCGGAAGGTGGTGAAATCATGCTGTCCGATCAAAACCTGCGCGGCATTGTGCATCGCTTCGGCATCGAGCTTGGGGGCAACCTGCCAGCTCAGGCCGCGGTCAAAGGTCAGTGGCGCCCGGCGGTTGGTGATCTTGTAGAGATAGCGCCGTCCCTCGCAGGCGAAGCGGGCGTGCCATTCGTCGTCGACGATCTCGCAGGCGAGTGCCGCAACCGGGTTGGGACGCAGTCCGGCATTGATGCCCTCACGCAATCGGAAGGGCGTCAGCTTGGTCTCCAGATCGAAATGGGCGCGCATCGCCAGCGCATGGACACCGGCATCGGTGCGACCTGCCGCGAAAACACGAACGGTCTGGCCGGTGATCTTGTGGATCGCCTGTTCCACCGCCTGCTGGACGCTGGGGCCGTGATCCTGATGCTGCCAGCCCATGAACGGACGGCCATCATATTCCAGGGTGAGGGCAAAGCGGGTCATTGCAGGACGGTTCCGATCGGTATTTTTGTGCCGTTGAGGAAGGATTTGAGATCCATTGCTGGCTTGCCGGCTTTTTGAATGATTGTGGGCTGGATCGCTCCGGTGCCGCAGCCGATCAGCAGATGGTCGTCCAAAGCCTTGCCAGGCGCGCCTTTGGCATCGCTGACCTGAGCTTCGAGAATCTTGTATCGATTGTTCTCAAATTCGAAAAAGGCACCCGGCTGGGGATTATAGGCCCGTATCTGCCGTTCCACCTGTTCGGCAGACCCGCTGAAATCCAGCCGTGCTTCCTGTTTCTTGATCTTCTTCGCATAGGTGGCCAGCGCATCATCCTGTGCTTCGGCGGCATAGTGCGATGGCGATGCCAGATATTGCACCATCAAGTCCGCACCCGCAATGGCCAGCTCTTCGGTCAGTTCGCCAGCGGTTTTTCCGTTGATCGGAGTCGCGGCCTTGAGCAACATCGGACCGGTGTCCAGTCCCGCCTCCATCTGCATGATGGTGATTCCGGTTTCCGTGTCACCAGCCAATATGGCGCGCTGCACCGGAGCGGCGCCGCGCCAGCGCGGGAGCAGCGAGCCGTGAATGTTCAGGCAGCCCATTTTCGGCGCATCCAATATCGCCTGCGGCAGGATCAGGCCATAAGCAGCGACAATCGCTGCATCCAGATCGAGCGCGGCAAAGGCCGCCTGTTCGGTCTCGCCCTTGAGCGAAACCGGCGTGCGCACTTCGATGCCAAGCTCCTCGGCCACGCGCTGTACGGGTGAGGGGGCGAGCTTTTTGCCGCGCCCGGCTGGCCGTGGTGGCTGGGAATAGACCGCAACAATCTCATGCCCGGCTTCGTGCAGCGCGTTGAGCGCCGGCACGGCAAAATCTGGGGTTCCCATGAAGGCAATGCGCAGGGATTTGTGGCCGGACGTCATAATTTATCTTTCTTCGGGTCACACGGGTCACACCCCCTAATCCGGAAAATGATTTTTCCGGAATCGCGGCATCCCCGTCACATATTTCTGCGTATCACATCACATAGCTGATCCATCACTGACATGACCCGGACAATATCGTTTCCGGTTGGTGTAGGACAGGCATTTTGTGCTTGGCAGGTTCGTGCGGCTGCTCCTAATGACTAAGCCATGGCATCGCAAGAGATCGAAAATCTGGTTCAGGCCCTAGCAAAGCTCCCCGGCCTTGGTCCGCGTTCGGCGCGGCGAGCGGTCTTATATCTGATCAAGCGTCCGGAAACCGCGATGAAGCCGATATTGGCGGCGATGGAACGCGTCGATCAGCGGCTGGTGACCTGCACGATCTGCGGCAATGTCGATACCCAGGATCCCTGCCAGATATGCATCGACCCACGCCGCGATGAAAAGGCGCTGTGCGTGGTCGAGGAGGTTTCCGATCTCTGGGCGCTCGACAAGTCGCGGCTGTTTCCGGGAAAATTTCACGTGCTCGGCGGCAAATTGTCGGCACTCGACGGCGTTCGCCCCGAGGATATCGGGATCGATACATTGATCCGGCGGGTTGAAGCGGGCGGTATTGACGAGGTGGTGCTGGCGATGAACGCGACGCTGGAGGGCCAGACCACTGCCCATTATATCGCCGAACGTCTGGAAAATTATCCGATAAGACTCAGCCAGCTGTCGCATGGCATACCGGTCGGTGGCGAGCTGGACTATCTCGATGAAGGTACATTGGCGCAGGCTTTGCGCTCCCGAAGGCCGATAAATAAAGATTGAGCCGCTTTTGGTCGAAGGAGCGTTCGGGGCGGCCAGAAATTTGCCTGAAAACCTTCCAGATTGCGGGGATATTGAGCCATACCGGCTATGACGTTACGTCATCCTGCTCATATTTTTAATTTTCTGCTCACCGAGGAAGCCCCCACAAGAACGGTCATGGCAAATCGTCTGCCCGTTTCTTGCGCGAAGCGCCCGTCATAAGCTGACAAAAAAGCCACAGTTCGCGGAAAACCGTCACTCAGACCTTCGATTTGGCTGTCAAAATTAATAGGTCGGGCTATCATCACCGAGGATAAAAAAGAAGTTTTCAGGAGAGCATGTTATGAAACTAGCGTTGAATCTGTCTGCGTGCGCATTCGCACTTGCAGCAATCGCCACCGCCCCCGTCTATGCACAAACCCAATCAGATGCGGCCGATCAAGCTGGCGGCGCTGATGAAGGTACCGTCGATGATAATGTGATCGTGGTGACCGCACAGGGCCGGGCGCAGGCCTTGTCCGATGTTCCTATTGCTGTTTCGGCGATCGGCGCGGAACAATTGCAGAAAAGCGGAACCAGCGACATTCGCGAGCTTAATCAGCTTGCGCCTTCCTTGCTTGTGTCATCGACCGGCAACGAAGCCAACGGTTCTGCCCGTATTCGCGGTATTGGTACGGTGGGCGACAACCCCGGTCTGGAAAGCTCCGTGGCTGTGTTCATCGACGGTGTTTATCGTTCGCGCAGTGGTAATGCGCTCAGCGAACTCGGTCCGATTGACCGGATCGAGGTTTTGCGCGGACCGCAGGGGACCTTGGGCGGACGAAATTCTTCTGCTGGTATGATCAGCATCACTACCGCTGCGCCGGAATTCGTGTTTTCCGGACATGCCGCCGCCACTTATGGCAATTATGACCAGCTCCGTCTGGAAGCCGGCATCAATGGCCCGCTCAGCGACACCATCGCTGCCCGGATCGACGGCGTTTATCTGAAACGGGACGGGTTTTACACGGATGTTGTGAACGGGACCGAAGTCAATAACAAAGACCGCTTTCTCGTTCGCGGACAGCTTTTGTTTGAACCCAATGAAACGCTGACGGTTCGTGTGATTGGTGATTATTCCAAGAAAGACGAATCCTGCTGCGCGGCGACCTTCGTACAGCCGAGCTTTGCCCAGCAAGCACGGGTGAGCCCGGGCCTTGATCCTTTTGCGCTTCCGTTGCCTGGTGCGCCCGCTCTTACCAGTACCCAGAACCCGATCATTCCGGTGCTTTTGGCTCTCGGTCAAAACAGCAATGCCCTTACCCAAGACACGTTCAACCGGGACATTTATGTCACCCCCGGTCGCTCCTATGCCGGCGAAACAGAGGATTTCGGTGGTTCGGTTGAGATCAATGCCGAACTGGGCAACCTGAACCTGACATCGATTACCGGATATCGGGAATATTCCAACTTCCAGGCCTCTGACACGGATTACACGCAGGTCGACATTCTCTATCGTGCTCCGACCAAAAATGCCGGTGCCCGGGAATTTAAAACCTTCACGCAGGAATTGCGACTGCAGGGTGCGGCGTTTGATGACAAGCTGGATTGGTTGATCGGCGGTTTCTATGCCAACGAAAAGCTCGAAACACGGGATAACATCCGCTTCGGTTCGCAATATGGTGCGTTCGCGCCATGCCGGATCGTCAATGCGGTCAATCCTGCCCTTGCGTCACCGACCAGCACAGGCTGTCTGAGCGCAGGCGGCCGGGCTGTATTGCAAGCCGCAAATGGCGGAGCCGGTGCATTTGGTGCCGCTACACCGCTGATTTTTGCCGGTCTGGATAATCTGGCCCAGATCAATGACAAGGGAACGGTGCTAGATACATATAATCAGAAGAGCGAAAATTTTGCTGTTTTCACCCACAATATTTTCCACATTACCGACAAGCTCGATCTGACCCTGGGGCTGCGCTATACGAATGAAACCAAGGACTTCAACGCAGCCTTTACCAACGATAATACAATGTGCCCGACGCAACGCGCATTGTTCACGCCGTTGCTCGCTGGGCCGCTGGGTGGATTGGCAGCCGGTCTGATTGGCCTGTCCTGTCAGGGCAATTCAACGTCCGAACTGGACGGTGTAACCTTGGCTGACAGCCGGAGCGAGAATGAATTTACCGGTACCGCCATATTGTCCTACAAACCAACCGACGATCTGCTGCTCTATGGTAGTTTCTCGCGCGGTTATAAGGCTGGCGGTTTCAACCTTGACCGGTCTGCCTTGACCAGTTCCACGCTGGTCAATCCGGCGTTGGCAGGCGATACCGCCAATCTGCAATTTGACCAGGAGACAGTAGACGCATTCGAAATCGGCGGAAAATATTCAACCCGCGAATTTTCGCTAAGCGTTGCGGCTTTCCGTCAGCAGTTTGACAATTTCCAGCTGAATACGTTCAACGGTTCCGTTTTCCTGGTTCAGAATATCAACGCATGTAGCGATAATCTGAATGGTGCGGATAGCGATGCCAGCGGCGCAACCGGTGCCTGTGCTCCGGATAAGGTCAAATATGGCGTTGTCGCACAAGGTGTCGAACTGGAAGCGTCGATCAATCCGGTCAGAGATATCAATATCTCGATGGGCCTTACCTATACCGATACCAGCTATGAAAATGATCTGGTCGGCAAGGATAGCGGCGCTGCCCTGGATCCGGCCTTGCGCCTGCTGCCAGGTGACAATCTGTCCAACGCACCTGAATTTACCGCTACGGCGTCACTGTCTTATACCCCGCCAATCGGGAACAGCGGTCTGACCGGTCTATTCTATGTGAACGCTCGCACGACCAGCGACTATAACACCGGTTCGGATTTGCTTTATGGCAAGGAACAGGACGGGTTCACGCTGGTAAATGCGCGTATTGGTATCCGTGGTCCTGACGACAAATGGGCGATCGAAGGATGGGCACAAAATGTGTTCAATGTTGGTTATTCGCAGGTTGCGTTCAACACGCCATTTGTCGCATCGCAGCAGACCTATTCGGCTTTCCTTGCGGAACCAAGAACCTATGGCATCACCTTGCGTGGGCAGTTCTAAATCAAGCCATAGACTCTGATTAAAACAAGGCGTGCGGTTCACCAAATGGACCGCACGCCTTTTCATTTGCCCCGTCATCGCTGAGCATTGGGTCGCCTGGTCTGGCTGTGGTGGTGCGTTGCGGGCATTTTTGATAGCGGATGGGCATTCAAGCCGGCCAGCAAACACTTGCCCACGCCGCTTGACGAATCCCGGCACAATCCCTAAATTTGCACCATGGCTGTATTACCGATCCTAGAGGTGCCTGATCCGCGCCTGAAAATTGTGTCCGAACCCGTGACGGCGTTTGATGACGAACTGAAAATGCTGGTCAAGGACATGTTCGAAACCATGTATGACGCGCCGGGCATCGGTCTGGCCGCGATTCAGGTCGGCGTAGCCAAACGGGTGCTGGTGATCGATCTCCAGGAACCCATGCCGCACGAGCATGACCATGGCGAACACTGCGACCATGATCATGGCGTGATCAACGATCCGCGCGTGTTCATCAATCCCGAGATACTGGATCCGTCAGAGGATCTGAACCTATACAGCGAAGGCTGTCTGTCGGTGCCCGATCAATATGCCGATGTCGAGCGCCCCGCGGCGATCACCGCGCGCTGGCAGGATGTTGAAGGCAAGCAATATGAAGAGCAGATCGAAGGCCTGCTGGCGACCTGTCTGCAGCACGAGATGGACCATCTCGAAGGGATATTGTTCATCGATCATCTGTCGCGGCTGAAGCGGCAAATGGT
>NZ_JBALTF010000017.1:10801-40282 GCF_036964675.1 Parasphingorhabdus sp.
GCATGACGAGTATTGCCTATTCTGGAAAACGCTCCTAGGTTCTCTTTTCGTTCTTATCAAAAAGAGAGTTAATTTGGATCCCATCATCGTCATATTCGCCATTGTCATCGCTCTTCTGGGCGGTCTGGCGCTCGGCTGGATTATCGGCGGCAAGCCAGCCAAGGATGCCGCTCAGGCGACCGATGCGCTGCGGATCACTCTCGACGGTGTGCGCGATGAGCGCGATGCGGCGAAGACCGAACTGGCGGCGCTGCAGGCGGACGCTCGCAATCATGACAAGCAGATGCAGCAATTGATCGAAGCGAAAGAGGCTTTGTCGGCGCAATTTTCCGAGATCGGTGCGAAAATGCTGGAGACCGCGCAGCGGCAGTTTCTGGAACGCGCCGACCAGCGCTTTGATCAGGCCAATGAGAAGGGCGGCGAGAAAATCGCCAAGCTGTTGCAGCCGGTACATGAACGTCTGGCGACTTACGAAGCCTCGATCAACAAGATCGAGAAGGAACGGACCGAATCCTATGCCGGGATCACCGCGACCATCGAACAGGTGCGGCAAGGGCAGGACAGGGTGCAGCAGGAGGCTGCGCGGCTGGTCAATAGTCTCCGCAACGCGCCAAAATCGCGCGGCCGCTGGGGTGAGCAGCAGCTCAAGAATGTTCTCGAAAGCTGCGGGCTTTCCGAACATACCGACTTTGTCACCGAGCAGAGTATCGACACCGACGAGGGGCGTCTTCGTCCCGATGCGGTGATCAACGTGCCCGGCGGGCGCAAGCTGGTGATCGATGCCAAGGTATCGCTCAACGACTATCAGGACGCATTTGAAGCGGAAGACGAAGCGGCGCGCAGCTTTGCCATGGCGCGCCACTGCAACAGCATGAAGGCGCATATCGATGGCCTGTCGAAAAAAGCCTATTGGGACCAGTTCGAGGACGCGCCGGATTATGTGATCATGTTCGTTCCCGGAGAGCATTTTCTCGCCGCCGCACTGGAGCATGAACCGACCTTGTGGGATCATGCGTTCGAGAAAAAGGTGCTGCTGGCGACGCCGACCAATCTGGTCGCGATTGCGCGGACCGTGGCTGGTGTCTGGCGTCAGGAAAAAATGGCTGCCGAAGCCAAGCAGATCGGGCAGCTGGGCAAGGAAATGTATGACCGTCTCGCGGTTGCCGGAGAACATCTGAAACGCATGGGTTCAGGTCTCGGCAGCGCGGTCGGCAATTATAACAAATTTGTCGGCAGCTTCGAGCGCAACATCATGGCGACCGGACGCAAATTTGCCGAGCTGCAGATCGAAACCGGCAAGAAGGATCTCGATCCCGTGCCCGAAATCGAGGCGCTCCCTCGCTATAGTGACGCAGTGACCGAAAAGCTGATCGAAGATGATCGCGAGATCAAGGACGAAGCAGCAGAATAGGCGCTAGGCCGGGCCATCCGGTCCTTCGGTAAAGCTGCCGCCGCAGCCGTTCAATGTGCCGCTGTCGCTCGCTTCTACCTTGACCGTATCGGCATAGGTGCGATCGCTCATGCCATCGCTGCATTCTTCGCCGCTGGTGATATAGATTTTGATATTATCCGTGCCGGAAAAGCCTCTGACTTCCCAGCCTGTATCGGTTTTCTGCATGCGCTCAACCGCCAGCGTGAAGTCCTTGCCGTTTTGCGAGGTGAAGGCGATGTTCTCGCCCTTGATATCGGCGGCCCAGCCCGGCTCGGTACCGATGGCGCTATAGTCGCCCAGTTTCTCCGCGACGACTGTTTCTTCCGCCGGCGTCCCGCAGGCGGTGAGCGTCAGCGCGGCAAGCGATGACAATATTATTGTTTTTTTCATGATGAACCCCTCCGTCTTCAAGCTAACATAGGGAGGGCAGAAACGCCAAACTATCTCTGGCGGCTCTGGTTCAACACTTCATAGGCCATGACCGAGGTCGCCACGGCGGCGTTGAGACTGTCGGCCTTGCCCATCATTGGCATTTTGACCAGCGTATCGCAGGCCGCTTCATAATCGTCCGGCAATCCCTGCGCTTCGTTGCCAATCAGCAGAAAGGTCGGTGGCTTGTAGCGGACCGATTGATAGTCCGTGTCGGTGTTCAGGCTGGTGCCGACCAGTTCGCCAGGCCCGCTGCGCAGCCAGGCAAGAAATTCCGGCCAGCGGGTCTGGACGATCCGCTGGGTGAAGATCGCGCCCATGCTGGCGCGCACCGCCTCGACCGAAAAGGGATCGACGCAATCGTCGATCAGGATCAGGCCGCCGGCGCCAACTGCATCGCCGGTCCGCAATATCGTGCCGAGGTTGCCGGGGTCGCGGAGCGCTTGGGCGACCAGCCAGATATTGGACGCGGATCGATCCAGTTCTGCCAGCGGGACCGGATGATCCTGGTAAATGCCGATAATCGATTGCGGGTTGGATTTGCCGGAGAGTTTGGCGATGATCGCTTCGCTGGTTTCGATAACGTCACCGCCGGCGGCGACCGTCGCGGCTTCGATTTTCTGGGCGAGCGGATGCAGCTCTGTATCTTCTACAACCACCAATATTCTGGGGGTTTTGCCGCTGTCCAGCGCCTCGGTCAAAATCCGCAGCCCTTCTGCGAGAAACAGGCCTTCGCGTTTGCGATGCTTTTTCTCACGCAGGCTCCTGAGCCGCTTTATCGTCGGGTTGGAAAAGCCGGTAATCTGGTGGCGCATTGGCTCAGTCTTCGCCGAAGCCGTCGACGACCAGACCCGTCAGTTTTTCGAGCGCGCTCTCCGCCTGTTCGCCGGAAACGATGATCTCGACGCTGTCGCCCTTGGCGGCGCCCAGCATCATCAGGCCCATGATCGAAGTCCCGGTCACCTCGGTGCCGTCTTTCGCTACCCTGACGTCGAGATCGTCGGGCAATTTGCTGACATAGGTCACGAATTTGGCACTAGCGCGGGCGTGCAGCCCCCGGCTGTTGGTAATCTCGACGGTTTTGCGAAATTCGCTCATGCATCGCTTCCCAATATTTCGGAAGCGACGCTGATATATTTCTTGCCGGCTTCCTTGGCCGCAGCGATGGCAGACACGACATCCATGGACTTGCGCGCACCGTCGAGCCGGATGAGCATCGGCAGGTTCACCCCGGCAATGACTTCGACCTTGCCTTTTTCCATCAGGGAAATGGCCAGATTGGAGGGCGTACCGCCGAACAGGTCGGTCAAAATTATCACTCCCTCGCCGGAATCCACCTTCGCGATGCAATCGCCGATTTCCTTGCGGCGTTCTTCCATATCGTCACGCGCACCGATGCCGATCGCGGCGATCGCTTTTTGCGGGCCAACGACATGTTCCATGGCAATGACAAACTCGGTTGCCAGATGCCCGTGTGTCACGAGAACCAATCCAATCATGTCGATTAAATTCCCTTGTTCCCGTTTAATTTCTGCATAGATTCCAGCGCTTCCATTGGCCTTGACGCCAAGTTGCGATGCATGACATTGGGGGAAAAGCCGCCAGCACGCAAGTCTTTGCTCAGACGTTCGGCGACATGTACCGATCTGTGACGCCCGCCAGTGCAGCCGATGCCGATATTCACATAGGCCTTGCCGGCGTCCTGATAGCGCGGGAGCAGGAATTTCAGCATGTCGACGATTTTGTCAATCGCCTCAGCATAGGACGGATCCTTGCCGATATATTCTGCGACCTCCGGGTCGAGTCCGGTCTTCAGCTTGAGCTCCGGATCCCAGAACGGATTGGCCAGGAAACGGACATCGAACAACAGGTCGATATTATTGGGAATGCCTCGGGAAAAGCCGAAGCTGGTAAGCGTGATCGTCGTGACCGCGTCCTTGTCGAGCGTGAAATGCTCCCGGATTTCGCGCTGCAGGTCGTTGGCCGTCAGATCACTGGTGTCGATCACATGATCGGCCCAGCGGCGGATCGGAGCGAGCATGGTCCGTTCAAGCGCTATGCCCTGTTTTGCCGGACGATCCAGCGCCAGCGGATGCCGTCTCCTGGTTTCGCTATAGCGCCGCTCCAGTTCGCCACCGGCACAATCGAGATAAAGGGTGGAGATCTGATAATCCTGTTTCCCTTGCAGGCGCTTGACGCTTTTGATCAGCTTGTCCGGCTCAAATCCTCTGGTCCGGCTATCGAAGCCAAGCGCCAGCGGCGGATCACTGCCACTGCGGGAACTGGATGGTGGCGTTTTCAGCAAGCGCTCCACCAGCCGAAACGGAAAATTGTCGATCGTTTCCCAGCCGATATCTTCCAGCGTTTTCAAGGCTGTTGATTTGCCGGCCCCGGAGAGGCCGGTGACCAACAGGACCGGTTTGACAAGTTTTTCGCTCATGATTCTATCGCGCCCTGCATTATCCGTTGCAAGGCCCATTCGGCCTTGATTGCTGCGCTGATTTCCATAGCGTCCAATGTACAGGATGGAACCTTTATTCCCAGCAAAAACATCACCTGGCTGTCCATCGGGAAACGGTCCGGATGTTGTTTCAGGTCAATGACCAATTTTAGCTCTATTCCCGCGATATGGTGGCGCTCACATATGCCCAGCGAGCGAACCTCCAGTTTGCCGGCGAGACTGGCTGGCGGGCTGAGCAACAAAATTTGACTGTCGCGCCTGATGTCGACCTGGTCATCGCTGATCAGCGTCGCGCCCCGGTCGATCAGACGCAATGCCAGGTCGGACTTGCCTGACCCGGATTTTCCGCAAATCAAGAGGCCGGCGCCAGCAATCGCGACCGCGGTTGCGTGCATGGTTGCCCGTTCGCCGCCGCCTGTGGTCGTCATCCCATGGCCTTTGGCAGACGAATTTCAAAACAGGCTCCCGATTGCCCACCGGGCCGGTCGAGAATTCGGATCGTGCCCTGATGGCCTTCGACGATGGTCTTTGCGATCGCCAGTCCCAGGCCGCTATGCTTGCCGAATGCTTCGCCGTCGGGCCGGTCAGAGTGGAAGCGCTGGAAAACCTGTTCCCGCTGTTCCGGGAGAACACCCGGGCCCTGGTCCGCGACATGGATGACAATTTCGTCCCCATCCGGGGTTGCCAATATCTCCACCAGACCGCCATCGGGCGAGAAAGAGACGGCATTGTCCAGCAGATTGCTGAACACGCGTTCGAGCCGGCCGCCGTCGCCCATCACTTTCGCAACATCTTTTGCTGGCCGTGCGAAGGCAATATGCACACCGAGATTGGACGCCCGTTGTTCGCGAACCGCGAGCAACTGCTCCAGCATCTTGCCGATATCAATGGGTTCAAACTTGGCCCTGGCCAGTTCGGCATCGACTCGTGAGGCATCGGAGATATCGTTGATCAGCCGGTCAATGCGGCGAACATCGTCATTGGCCACGTCCAGAAGCTGTTTTTGCAGGTCCGGATCATCAACTCGTTCCAGCCCTTCCAGCGCCGACCGCAGCGAGGCGAGGGGGTTCTTGATTTCATGGCTGACATCGGCGGCAAAGGCCTCCGTCGCGTTGATCCGATCACGCAAGGCTGTGCTCATGGCGGATAGCGCGCGGCTCAATTGACCTATTTCGTCAAGCCGGCCCGGCATTCTGGGAATCGCGATTTCATCCGATCGTCCCATGCGCACCCGCAAGGCGGCGCGCGCCAGTTTTCTGATTGGTCGGACAATGGTGCGGGCCAGAAAAAGCGAGAGCAATATCGAAACCGCTGCGGCAACCAATATCACGAGCAGCACACTGGAACGCTCCGCTCTGACAATCCTCGTGATATCACGGGCGTTTGAAGTCAGCAGGATAGAGCCTGTGCCATCGGCAAGCGATTTCCCAGCGGCAATAACCGGCGTACGGTCCGGTGCGAGACTGACGGAGCTGACCGCTCGCGATGCATTTTGGGCGGCGACAAGCTCGGGCCATTCAGCCGCGACGTCATTGGCTGGTTCGCTGAAATCCGGGATCGGTGCGCTGAACACGAAACTTTCGATGGTTCGGTCCAATATCCGGGCAGCATCTTTGCGCAACGGCTCCGTTTCCGGGTCGACAAATTGGTAGCTCGGCTTTGCCAGCGCAAAACTGTCGATGATTTTTGTGCCATCCGGAGCATAAAGCCGGAGCCTAGCGCTGAGATGGCTGGAAAATTGACGGATTAGCGCGTTTTTATGCTGCGGATCCCCTGAAGACAACGCATCGGCGACGATCGTCAGCTGCAATCTTGCTTGTACCAGCCGCTCTTCGGTTAGCCGGTCGCGATAATTGTTGAGATAGAACAGGCCACCGGCCAGCAAGGCAATCGCCAGGACATTGACGACCAATATGCGGGTTGTGAGAGAAAGCCGGGCCGACCAACGGAGTGACAGGCCGCTTTCCCCATCTGGTCTGTCTTCATTCTGTGTAGCGATATCCGGCTCCATATAGCGTATCTATTGCATCAAATTCAGGATCGACTTCGCGAAATTTTCGTCGCAATCGCTTGATATGGCTGTCGATTGTGCGGTCGTCGACATAGACATCATCCTGATAGGCGGCGTCCATCAGCTGATTGCGGCTTTTCACAACGCCGGGCCGGTGCGCCAGGGTCTCGAGTATCATGAATTCCGTGACCGTCAGGGTCACATTCACAGTCTTCCACCGGACCAGATGGCGTGCGGGATCCATTTCCAGATGTCCGCGAACAAGAGGCTCTGCGGCTTCGTCATCCTGTCCTGCGTCGACGGATTTTATGAATTCCGTGCGTCGCAATATCGACCGCACACGGGCGATCAGCAGCCGCTGGGAGAACGGCTTTTTGATATAATCATCCGCTCCCATCGCAAGACCGAGCGCCTCATCCAGTTCTTCATCCTTGGAAGTGAGGAAGATCACCGGCACATTTGATTTTTCGCGGACTCTTCTGAGCAGTTCCAGCCCGTCCATTTTCGGCATTTTTATATCGAACACAGCAAGGTCTGGCGGATTCTCCAATATCGCATGAAGGGCCGCTTCGCTGTCTGAATATACCCGCGTGATAAAACCTTCGGCCTGCAAGGCGATTGACACAGACGTCAATATATTGCGGTCGTCGTCGACAAGAGCAATATTAGCTGCCATTTTTTCTGCGTTCCTTTGCCGCTCGCACTGGATGTGACCTAGTGGATCGGATAATAGGTTACAAGATAACTTGTCGGTAGCGATTTTGACATATGGAGTCGCGATTTGGCCGGAAAATCCATATTTTTGCAACGCCGTAGGGAAGAAATTTGACCGACTCGACAGGGTTCAGTAAGCGCCATTTCAAATTCGCCAGATCGGCGTGACCTCAACCTGTTTCAAGCCATAGGGGATTATCAGTGCCAAAAGTTTCGTCTGTTTCGTTAAATGATCAAGGTTTTACCAATTCGGCCGAGCAGCACTGGAACCTCGGAGCTCCAGCATTAGTCGAAGCTGCCGTTTCCCGGGGCGAAGGGCATTTGGCCAAAGATGGACCTCTGGTTGTCGAAACCGGCAAGCACACCGGGCGTTCCGCCAATGACAAGTTCATCGTGCGTGATGCCGAAACCGAAGACAGTGTCTGGTGGGGCAAAACCAATGTCGGAATGACGCCGGATCATTTTGCCGCTCTGAAGGAAGACTTCCTCGCCGCTCTGGCTGAGAAAGATACGTTGTTCGTGCAGGACCTTTTTGGCGGTTCGCAACCGGAACACCGGGTCAATGTTCGGATCATCAATGAACTGGCCTGGCACAATCTTTTCATCCGCACGATGCTGGTCCGGCCCAGTGATGACGAACTTGCGGCTTTCGACCCAGAATATACGATCATTGATCTGCCAAGCTTCAAGTCCGATCCGGCGCGCCACGGCACTCGCAGCGAAACGGTGATTGCGGTCAATCTTACCGAAAAGCTGATATTGATCGGCGGCACCGCTTATGCCGGTGAAATGAAGAAATCGGTCTTTGGCTTGCTCAACTATCTGCTGCCGCTCGATTCGGTCATGCCGATGCATTGTTCGGCCAATATCGGTCCGGAAGGCGATACCGCCATTTTCTTCGGCCTGTCGGGAACCGGCAAGACCACATTGTCGGCTGATGCCAGCCGGGTGCTGATCGGTGATGACGAGCATGGCTGGTCGGATACCGCTGTGTTCAATTTCGAAGGCGGCTGTTACGCCAAGATGATCCGGCTTTCCGAAGAAGCGGAACCGGAAATTTTTGCGACCACGCGCCGGTTCGGCACCGTGCTGGAAAATGTTGTGATGGACCCGGAAACCCGGGAGCTGGATCTGGATGACAACAGCAAGGCGGAAAATACCCGCGGTGCCTATCCGATCGAATTTATTCCGAACGCTTCGGAAGAAAATATGGGTCCGGTACCCAAGAATATCATCATGCTGACCGCCGACGCGTTCGGCGTGCTGCCGCCAATCTCGCGTCTGACTCCCGAGCAGGCCATGTATCATTTCCTTTCCGGTTACACCGCCAAGGTCGCTGGTACCGAAATCGGCGTGACCGAGCCGGAAGCGACATTTTCAACCTGTTTCGGCGCACCATTCATGCCCCGGCACCCGTCGGTCTACGGCAATTTGCTGAAAGAGCGGATTGCCAAGGGCGGCGTGCGCTGCTGGCTGGTCAACACGGGCTGGACCGGCGGAAAATATGGCGAAGGCAACCGGATGCCGATCAAGGCGACCCGGGCGTTGCTGAATGCGGCATTGGACGGCAGCCTGAACGACGGCGAATTCCGGATCGACGACAATTTCGGCTTTGAAGTGCCGGTGTCGGTCGCTGGCGTGGACAGCAAGATCCTCAATCCCCGTTCGACCTGGTCTGATCCGAGCGCCTATGATGAAACCGCGCAAAAGCTGGTCAAATTGTTCATCAACAATTTCGAGCAATTTGCCGAACATGTTGATCAGAATGTTCGGGAAGCAGCACCTACGGCGGCCTAGCTACCTGTTAAATCTTGGCCAGGTCGGTGTCGACGAGATCGTTTCGGATCACGATGTCGACATGGCCAAGATCATCGCTGGTGCTGTAGATCAGCCTTTCCCCCTGAACCATGCCCTTTGACCGGGTAGGTCTGTCGATCTTCCCGCTGGTCGCGATATCAGCGATGATCCGCACCAGCTGGTCGGTGACGTCGGCCAGCCTATAGTTCGGCGGCACGGTCAGGCAGATTTCCTGGTCGGCAAAATAGTGCAGTCCGGTCGTCACAAAGTAGCCGTGCCGGACCTCCTTGAAAGCGGTTTGAAATAGTGCCGGGAACCGGCCTCCTGCCAGATATTGGCGCACGATTTCGTCATAATTGGCAATATTGGCCACTTGGCGGGACGGCATCCAGGCTGCTGCGCTGGCCTTCAGGCTTTCCCCGATCCATTGGCCCAGCAACAGCAGTCGACGGTTGATATCGGTCAGGTGCCTGGCGCTGGCAAGATTGTCTCCAAGCTGAATCCCGATGGCAGAATCTCCCGGTGACGGGAGGTCGCGGTAGGGCGCCTGATCCCTTGCTGTCGCAAATCGCTGGCTGGTTTCCGCCGCTGTCAGGCGGGAAAGAAGGAAGGGCATGGCGTCGACAATGACTTCAACCATCTCCATGTTTTTGAACTTGGCGTGGTTGACCGATATTCGCTCTCTTGCCGCTTCACACCATGGCAATTGCGCCAGATCAAAGCCATCCGTCAGGGGAGCGATGATCAGCAGAGGAGGTTCGGGATTCATGACGCTTGTTCGGCTTCAGGTTCGTCCTGTCCTTCTGTTCTCTCTATTTTTTTAGCAAAAAATCCGCAAGATTCGCAATCTTGTTCGGAATGGCTTGCCGGTAATGTAAAATATATGGGGGCCGTTTGGGAAATAAATCCGGAAAATCATTGCAACATTTGATTGTCAGCCTGCGGCTGCGCCGATAACGGTCAGGCCATGACGAACTTGATCTTATCGGTGCTGATGCTGGCAGGAGCCGCGTTGCTGGCTGGCGGAATTTATATGTTGCGCAAGGGCATCAACAGAAAGCAGGGCTGGCTGATGCTGGTCGCCGCTGCTGTCATGTTCGCCAATGTCGGAATCTGGACGATTCCAACCCCTCAAAGCAATCAGTCTTTAGCGCCGCAATCCGGCGACTGAGTCTATTTAATCGGTGAATCCGGTGCGAGCCGCATGTCGAGATAATTGTCGATCGATCCCATCAGCAATTCCATTTCATTTTCATAAAAATGATTGGCGCGGGGAATCTCGTCATGGTGGATGGTGATGTGCTTTTGTGTCCGCAGCTTGTCGACCAGTTTCTGAACCGCGCTGGGGGTTACGACTTCATCATTGACGCCCTGAACAATGATGCCCGAGGACGGGCAGGGTGCGAGGAAGTTGAAATCATACATGTTGGCCGGTGGTGATACGGAGATGAAACCACGGATTTCCGGACGGCGCATCAACAACTGCATGCCGATCCAGGCGCCGAAGCTATAGCCAGCGATCCAGGTGGTCTGGGCCTCGGGATGGAAGCTTTGTACCCAGTCGAGCGCAGCCGCCGCATCGGACAATTCGCCAATGCCATTGTCGAACACGCCCTGTGAACGGCCCACACCGCGAAAATTGAATCGCAGAGTCGCGAAACCGCGTTTGACGAAGGTCTTGTATATCGCCTGGGTGATCCGGTCATTCATCGTGCCACCGGCTTGCGGATGGGGATGGAGAACCATGGCAACCGGTGCGCGGTCACGGGGGCCTGGGCTAAAGCGACCTTCGAGGCGGCCTTCGGGTCCGGTAAAAATTACATCTGGCATGGATTTTCAATTCTTCGATCTAGATTATATTTTCCAGATCGCAAGAAATTAGAATAGCTTTTGCGCTGGATGCAGCGCCTATATAGGGAGAGTGGACAAATCCGCAACTCAATCCCGCAACCCAGAGAGTTTTTGCCCCTATCGTGACCGACACAAAACGCATCTATCTCGACTATGCCGCCACCGCTCCGATGCTCGACGTGGCCAAAAAAGCCTGTGCCGAGGGTTTTGAGCAATGGGCCAATCCATCTTCGCCGCATGGCGATGGTCGAGCAGCACAAGCGATGCTCGAAAATACACGGCGGCGATTCAAGGAAGCGCTGAACTGGCAGGGCGACGTGATTTTTACCAGCGGTGCCAGCGAAGCGATCCAGATCGCGCTGACCAAGTCCAAGCCCGCCAGCCAATATGTTTCGCCAGTCGAGCATGATGTGGTGTTGAGATTCGCCAAGAATGCCAAGTCGATACCGGTCGACATGAACGGGATGGTCGTGCCGATGAACCTGAACCATCTGCTGAAGTCTGCCGATGGGCCGGCTCTGGTGGCGATACAGTCGGTCAATAATGAAACCGGAGTGATCCAGGATCTGGATGCGCTGGCGAAAGTCATCCACGACCGGGGCGGCTATCTGATGGCTGATTGCTCCCAATCGATCGGAAAAATGCCGTTGCCGGATGCCGATCTGATCATTGTCGCCGGGCATAAATTTGGCGGACCGCCGGGTGTCGGCGCGCTGCTGGTCAAGGATCTCCGGCTGCTGCAGGCCGATGGCGGACAGGAGCAGGGCTATCGGTCCGGCACCCAGAATCTGCCCTATATCATGGGCATGACCGCCGCGCTGGAAGCCCCGGCCAACTGGGCGGGACGCGCGACGGAATTGCGCCAGCATCTGGATGATGCGATCAGGAAAGAAGGCGGCTCGGTGATCGCCGAGAAGGCCCCCCGCATTGCCACGATCGCCAGCTATCATATGCCCGGCGTTGCCGCCAATACCCAGCTGATCAAATTTGATATGGCCGGATTCTCGGTGTCCGCCGGCAGCGCCTGTTCTTCCGGTACGCTCAAGACCAGTCATGTGCTCGAAGCGATGGGCATAGACCCGCAAGTGGCGCGGGAAGTGATCCGGGTCAGTATCGGACGCGACACCAGCCGGGCGCATATTTACGCCTTCCTCGACAAGTGGAAGTCGATATTCGCCGAATCCCGGCGAAGCTGAGCTGGATCAATGACCCCCATCTATCTTGACAATCAGGCGACCACGCCGCTTGCACCCGAAGCTTTCGATGCGATGCTGCCCTGGCTGAGAGACAATTTCGGCAATCCGCACAGTTCCCATGTGATGGGCCGCCGGGCTGCCGCTGCGGTTGAAGTCGCTCGCGAACAGGTCGCGGCCTTGCTGCCGAAGAACGGCCGCGTGATCTTTACCGGGAGCGCTACCGAAGCGATCAATCTGGCAATGGGGGCGGCCCGAACCCAGCAAGGGCGTGACCAGATCGCTATTATCGACACTGAGCATGCGGCGGTGCGCGACACCGCGCTCTGGTATCGAACACAAGGGTTCGAAACGACATTGCTGCCTGTCGATGCAGATGGGCTGATCGTTCTGGAAGAACTGGAAGCATATCTAGGCCAGAAGACCGCGCTGGTCGGCGCGATGCTGGTCAATAACGAGATAGGGACGATCCAGCCGGTCGAGCAAATCACCGAAATGGCGCATCGGGCTGGCGCGCTGATGCTTTGCGATGCAGTGCAGGGATTTGGCCGGATCGATCTGCCGCAACAGGCCGATCTGATCGCGCTGTCCGGACACAAGGTTTACGGACCCAAGGGCATTGGTGCGCTTTGGGTGCGGGACGGAATAAAAGTGCCGCCACTGATCCATGGGGGTGGACAGGAACAGGGGATCCGGTCGGGCACACTCTCGCCCGCTTTATGTGCGGGACTGGGTGTGGCGGCGAAGCTTTGTGCCGAGCGGCGGGAAGCGGACTGGGTTCATATTGCCGCTCTGGCCGACAAGGCGCGCAGTCTGTTTGGCGCATGGACGGTGAACGGATCGCTCAATCAGCGCTATCCCGGCAATCTGAATATCCGCCGCGACGGGCTTGATGTCGGCCGTCTGATGTCGGACGTCCGAGGTGTGGCCTTTTCCGCCGGCTCGGCCTGCGCCAGCGGCTCGGGACGTCCCAGTCATGTGCTGGCCGCACTGGGCTTGCAGCCGGCGCAAATCAAATCATCCATTCGTCTGGGATTCGGACGCTATACCAGCATCGAAGAGGTGGAGCAGGCAGCACATCTGATCAATCAAGCAGCGGAGAATCAGCTATCATGACGAAGATCACGGTTCATTTTGTAAGCTCCGACGGCGAAAACACGCTGTCCGTCGAGGCATCCGAAGGCGATAATTTGCTCACTGTTGCGCAAATTCACGACCAGCCGCTTGAAGGTACATGCGAAGGGCAAATGGCCTGCTCGACCTGTCATGTCATTGTCGAAGCAGCAGATTTCGACAAATTGCCGGCGGCGACCGAAATGGAAGAGGATATGCTCGATCTCGCTGCTGGCGCACGGCGCACCAGCCGACTGGCTTGCCAGATCACGCTCACGCCCGCCCTTGATGGCCTGACCGTGCATTTGCCGAGCGAAAGCCACAATATGCAGATCATCTAACGGCTTGCATTTTTGCCAGAGTCCCACCATATGCGCAGCGGGAGTCGGGTGGACGCAGTCTTCGCCAACCCGGTCAGGTCCGGAAGGAAGCAGCCGCAACGATTTTTCTGCGGGTCGCCCGGCTCCTACTTTGAAACAGCGCCACGCTTTGGCAGCGGTTCAAAAACTTCCCGTATTCCAAAATCAATCAACCAGAGACTCATGCGAACCGCTGACGTCGATCCTGTCACCATCCCTGAGCGGGATCACGGCCCGTCCAAACCAGACGAATTTTTTGGTCGGCTGTCGCAGAATATTGTCATAGGCATTGGCAGCCATGGATCGATCATAGCCCATCCAGGCCAGCGTCGACGGGAATATCTGGCTGGCACTATGGCTGGATTCCTCTGGTGCGGAAAAACCATCTGCAACAGTCGGCGGCAGAAAGGCCAGCAAGGGTATCGCAAATTCGGCTTTTTCAGGAACCGTGGAGCAATGGGGTAACACGCCCTCTTTCACATTCTGACCATGATCGGACGTATAGACAATCGCCACTTTCTCGCGATCAACGCCAGCCATCAGAGTCGAAAAGAAATCTCGTTTTGAATAGCGGATCGCCGTGTCATATTGTTGCGCAAGGTCACCGTCCGCAGGGTGCAGATCGGCGGGATAATGGTCTGAATATTGGAAATGAACGCCGCGCAAAACGGCATAGACAAATTCCTTGCCGTCGCTGGTCAGACGGTCATTCAAATTTTGCGCGATTTTCAGATCGGTTTGCATCCCGGAGGCAAGCGGCAATATCTCGTCGATCTTGCTTGCTTCCGGCGGCAACAGCAAATTCTGTGGCGGCCCCGAAACCTGCCCGTCGATCAATATGGTCTTATAGCCCGCTTTGTTGGCATAGGCCCATATCGACGGTGTCTGGCGCAGGTCGGTATCGGCATTCACATTCAGCACATCGACGCCGGAGCGCAGCGCGACATGAGCCGGTGCGCTGCAATTTGCCATCGCGGCGGCCTTGCCAAAATCAATCGGCGTAAAGCCCGACAGGTCCGGCCGAATGAGCCTTGCAAAGGCATCATAGCTGACGCTTTCATCGACAATCCAGATGATTTTCTCGACCGATTTGCTGATATCCGGAGCCGGCATGGTAACCGCGCGCCTCGCCGGCGGCGGCGGGGTCGTGAGTGTTTCATAAGCAAAATTATAGATATTGCGTTCCGCCGCAATGGCACCTGGAACGCCAAGTCCGAAGGCGAAGGAAGGTAGCAGGACAAGCAGGATTGCCGAATTATGGGCTCGCTGGGTGTCGAGCAAGCGGCGGTGCCGCCGCAAGCAAAGCCGGAACAGCTCGCGGCAGGCGACAAAGAATCCGAGCGCCAGCAACGTCTTCGCCAGACCGATGGCGGCAGGCGTCAGAAACTGCCCTGCGGCATTTTGCGCATGGCGGGATTCGGTCAGCAGCCAGTCGAATCTGGAGAGATCGATAACATCATTGAGAATCTGGCTGAAGATCAAATTGGTCACGGCGGAAGCCCCGATCAGGATAACGACAAGCCAGAATAGCCGGTTCGAAAGAAAAATCAGGCCGATCAGCAACGCACTGGCCTGCAAGGCCATGGCCGTGAATGAAATCAATGCGCTGTGATGGTCACTGGCCGCTGCCCGATAAAGGATCGACTGTACCAGAATCTGCTCGTTGATCAGCAAATATCCTATACAGAAAAGACCGAAGCCGATTCCGGCATAAATTGAGTTTCTGTTCATGCCCTCCCCATCCCGCAAAAAAATCTGTCTACGAGATTTTTGTTTATTTTTGGTTAGACTCGGAAATGACGGTGAATAGCCTTCGACAAGCCGGGGCCTCTCGCCTAAACTCCATTTTCATGTCCGATTCACAAGATATATTCGCGGCCACTGGTGTCGACGCGCCGGATCAGCCCGCCCTTGGCGCGGCGCAGCCCTATCGGGTGCTGGCGCGCAAATATCGACCATCGAAATTTTCCGAACTGATCGGTCAGGACGCCATGGTCCAGACGCTGGGCAACGCGATCAAGCGCGACCGGCTCGCCCACGCGTTTCTGATGACCGGTGTTCGCGGGGTCGGCAAGACCTCCACCGCCAGACTGATCGCCAAGGCGCTCAACTGTATCGGCGAGGACGGGCAGGGCGGGCCGACGATCGATCCATGCGGACAATGCGAACCCTGCCGCAGCATTGCCGTCGGCAGTTTTATCGATGTCATCGAAATGGATGCCGCGAGCCATACCGGCGTCGACGATGTCCGCGAGATTATCGAGGCAGTGCGCTATTCATCGGTTTCTGCGCGCTATAAAATCTACATCATCGATGAAGTGCACATGTTGTCGAAAAACGCCTTCAATGCATTGCTGAAGACGCTCGAAGAACCACCGCCACATGTAAAGTTCATTTTCGCGACCACCGAGGTCAACAAGGTGCCGATCACCGTGCTGTCCCGCTGCCAGCGTTTTGACCTCAAACGGATCAGCGCCGAGCAACTGTCCGAACATTTCGGCATGATTGTCGGGAAAGAAGGCGTGACCGCAGAGCAGGAGGCACTGGATCTGATCGCGCAGGCGGCCGAAGGTTCGGTGCGCGACGGTCTTTCGATCCTCGATCAGGCGATTGCCCATGCCGATATGGATGGCGACGGAGAGGTCAAGGCTGCCCAGATCAGGGATATGCTCGGTCTTTCCGATCGCAGCGCGGTCCGGCGGCTGTTCGGACAATTGCTCGAAGGCAATTCCGCGGCACTGCTGGATGCGATTGCCGAACAATATAAGATCGGCGTTGAACCATTGGCGCTGATGAACGGGCTGTTGTCGCTGTCGCATCAGGTGACCTTGTTCAAGGTTGGCAGAGCCAGCGATCCGACCTTGTCTGACGAGGCCCGGCAGCAATTTTCCGATTGGTCCGAGCAGCTTTCCTATCCGGTCCTGCATCGGCTCTGGCAGCTGTTGCTCAAGGGCTATCAGGAAGTTCAGCAAGCGCATCTGCCGCGCGAAGCCTGTGAAATGGCATTGCTCCGGGTGCTCTGTGCAGCTGATATGCCCGATCCTGGAAAATTGGCAAAAATGCTGGAACAGGGCGCCCCGGCGACTGCCAGCACAACTGAAATCCAAAGGGGTGCGCCGCCAGTCGGCGAGCCTGTGGCGCAAGCCGCTCCTGCGCCGGTTGCTGTGCAAGCGCCGCAAGCCAGTGCGATGCCTGACCAGTTTTCCGACATTGTGACGACCGTCGGGCGAGTCTCCGCTGTTCTGGAAAGTATATTGATTGCCGACATGCGCGTGGTCTCGCTGAATGCACCCGATATCATCTATCAGCCGGTCCGCCCGATTTCCGCCGCAGATATCCGGAAAATCGCGGATGCGCTGAAGCAGGAAACCGGTCAGGACTGGACCATCACCGAGGGGCAGGGCGAGGCGACGCCGAGTCTTGCCGAACAGGAACAGCAGGCCAGAGATGCAGAACGGCAGGCGATCCTGGATGCCCCGCTGGTAAAGGCTGCTTTTGAGGCCTTTCCTGACGCCCAATTGCTGGAGGACGATGATCCTCGCCCACAAGAATCAAGGAGCGCATAGCTATGAAATCCATGGAAGAAATGATGAAGGCGGCACAGGAAGCGGCGCAACAGGTCCAGACCCAGATGGAAAAAGCGCAGAAGAAACTGGATAGCCTGGAAGTGGAAGGGCAGGCCGGGGGCGGTCTGGTCAAGGTCAAGGCCACCGCAAAAGGCCGTGTGCTTGCGGTGACGATTGATGAAAGCCTGATGCAGGCCGAAGAAAAACAGATGCTGGAAGATCTGGTCGCAGCAGCGTTCAACGATGCCCGCAACCGCGCCGACGCCGTGAGCAGCGAGGAAATGGGCAAGATGACCAGCGGTATGCAGTTACCCCCAGGTTTTAAACTGCCCTTTTAGGTCGTTCTACTGATCAGACGTATAACGCTTGAAGAGTCTCGAGCAGCTACCATATAGTGGATAGAAGCGCTGTTGCAGCGCAAGATGTTGGAGTAAAAATGTCCGAGTTCGAAGCCAATCCCACCCCTGAATCCAAGTCGCTGCCCTTGTTGCCGTTGCGCGACATTGTGGTGTTTCCGAATATGATCGTGCCGCTATTTGTCGGTCGCGACAAATCTGTGGTTGCGCTCGAAAAAGCGATGGATTCAGATAAGGAAATCTTCCTCGTCGCCCAGCTCGATCCGGCGGAAGACGATCCGGTGCGCGATCAGCTTTATGATCTCGGGGTGGTCGCAACCGTATTGCAATTGCTGAAACTGCCCGATGGTACCGTCCGTGTATTGGTCGAAGGCAAGCAGCGCGCCAAGCATGTCGCTCTGGAAGACAAGACAGAAGGCTATGTGCTGGCCAATATAGACTTGCTCAATGAGGAAGTCGCCGAAAGCACCGAAGCCTCGGCGCTGATGCGCTCGGTGGTCGAGCAGTTTGAAAATTATTCGAAGCTCAACAAGAAGATGCCAGCGGAAACGGTGGTCCAATTGGGCGAAATTGATGATGCCTCTCGCCTCGCCGATGCGGTGGCGGCCAATATCAATGTGAAAGTCTCCGACAAGCAGAGTCTGCTGATGGAGAGCGATCCCGTCAAACGCCTCGAAATGGTTTTTGCTTTCATGGAAGGCGAACTGGGCGTGTTGCAGGTCGAGAAGAAAATCCGTGGCCGCGTCAAGCGCCAGATGGAAAAGACCCAGCGCGAATATTATCTCAACGAGCAGATGAAGGCGATCCAGAAAGAACTGGGCGACGGCGAAGATGGCGAGGGCGATGAACTTGCCGAGCTGAGCAAGAAAATCAAGGAGTTGAAGCTTTCCAAGGAAGCCAAAGCCAAGGCGACTGCCGAGCTGAAAAAGCTCAAGGGCATGCAGCCAATGTCGGCCGAGGCAACGGTGACGCGCAACTATCTTGATGTGCTGCTCGGATTGCCATGGGGCAAAAAGTCGCGACTCAAGAAAGATCTCAAACAGGCCGAGAAGGTGCTGGATGATGACCATTTCGCGCTCGAAAAAGTCAAGGAACGCATTCTCGAATATCTCGCGGTACAGACCCGCACGAACAAGCTGAAAGGCCCGATCCTGTGTTTGGTCGGCCCTCCCGGCGTCGGCAAGACATCGCTTGGTCGTTCGATCGCCCGCGCCACTGGACGCGAATTTGTCCGTCAATCGTTGGGCGGCGTGCGCGACGAAGCGGAAATTCGCGGGCATCGCAGGACCTATATCGGCTCGCTTCCCGGCAAGATTGTCTCCAATCTGAAGAAAGCTGGCACGTCCAATCCGCTGTTCCTGCTCGATGAAATCGACAAGCTCGGACAGGATTTCCGCGGCGATCCGGCATCGGCGTTGCTTGAAGTGCTGGATCCGGAGCAGAATGACAAGTTCCAGGACCATTATCTGGAGGTCGATATCGACCTGTCGGATGTGATGTTCGTGACCACCGCCAACACGCTCAATCTGCCACAGCCGCTGCTCGACCGGATGGAGATCATCCGGCTCGAAGGCTATACCGAAGACGAAAAGGTGGAGATTGCCAAACGCCATCTGATCGAAAAGCAGATCGAGGCCCATGGCCTGAAAGAGGATGAATTTGTGCTGCGCGACGATGCGCTGCGCGAGCTGATCCGCTATTATACACGGGAAGCCGGAGTCCGGACTCTGGAACGCGAAATCGCGAAACTGGCCCGCAAGGCTTTGCGCCGGATTCTCGAAGGCGAGTATAAGAGCGTGGAAATCACGCCCGACAATCTCGCGGAATATGCCGGCGTACAAAAATATCGTCACGGTATCGGCGAAGAGGAAAATCAGGTGGGCGCCGTGACCGGCCTTGCCTGGACCGAAGTCGGCGGCGAACTGCTGACGATTGAATCGGTCACCGTGTCCGGCAAGGGGCAGATCAAGACCACCGGCACGCTGGGTGACGTGATGAATGAATCCATTCAGACCGCGCTCTCCTTTGTGAAGGCGCGCGCGCCTTCCTACGGGATCAAGCCCAGCTTCTTCAGCCGCAGGGATATCCATATCCATCTGCCCGAAGGTGCTGTGCCAAAGGATGGCCCGTCAGCCGGTGTCGGCATCGTCACCGCGATCGTTTCGACCCTGACCGGAATTCCGGTGCGCCGCGATGTCGCAATGACCGGCGAAGTCACTCTGCGTGGTCGGATATTGCCGATAGGCGGACTGAAGGAAAAGCTGCTGGCGGCGCTGCGCGGTGGCATCACCACGGTATTGATTCCGGCGGACAATGAAAAAGATCTCGTCGAAATTCCGGAAAATATCACGTCGAAACTCAAGATCATACCGCTCAGTCATGTCGATGAAGTGCTTGCCGAAGCTCTGACCGAAAAAGTGGTGCCGATCGAGTGGAGCGATGCGGACGAGCTTGCCAGCCACGCCACGGCACCGGTTACCGATGACGGGGGTTCAGCAGCGCGGCATTGACCGGCTTGATTGGCGAGTCGCGATTCTGAAACAAAGGTGAAATGCGGCGGTAAAATATTCGAAACCGCCACGGCTTGCCAACCGTTCGTCTCATTTCCCGTCATTCGGCGTACAAAATGGGGGTTGGGCGCAGAAAACAGCGGTTTTTCTTTGACACGTCCGGATAATTTCGCATTACTGCTGCCAGACAAAGGCGCGATTCAAAATGAATTGCCATTTAAGAAGGGGGGATTCCCATAATGAATAAACAGGATCTTATCAGTAACGTCGCGGATCACAGCGGCCTTAGCAAAAGCGATGCCGGTAAAGCGGTAGACGCGGTATTTGATTCCATCAGCAGTGCATTGTCCGGCGGCGGTGAAGTTCGTCTCGTTGGCTTCGGCACTTTCTCAACTTCAAAGCGCAAAGCTTCTACCGGTCGCAACCCGCGCACCGGCGAACCGATGCAGATTCCAGCATCGACTCAAGCAAAATTCAAAGCCGGCAAGGGTTTGAAAGACGCTGTCAACAAATAGCCAATCCGGGGAGCAGAGTTCCGCTCCCCATTTTTTTCGCGCTTTGTTCTAGAAATATCAGGCGGGACCTCGAAAAGAGGCCCGCCTTTTTCTTTGGGTGATGGGCGCCGGCCATCATCTTGCAATCTCGCCTTTGCTGCTTACGTTTAAGACTCGACAAATTTGAAATGATATAGAGGTTAATATGGCAGGCGGTTGGGCGCGCGATGGCGCGGTGCAGGATCAGATTGACGATACGATTGCCGACGCGGTGAAGCGCGCGCGAGCCGATATGCCGTCCGGAGAAGCCGCCAGATATTGCGCAGAATGCGGCGAAGAAATTCCCGAAGCGCGTCGCCGCGCATTACCCGGTACACGCACGTGCGTGGCGTGCCAGTCGGTGCGCGATGCGGATCGGGCGAGCGCGGGCATCAACCGGCGTGGCAGCAAGGATAGCCAGCTGCGCTAGGCATCTCTGAGCGCTTCGCGCCCCATTTTTTCCGCGCTTTGTTTGAGAAATATCAGGCGGGTTCTCGAAAAGGGGCCAGCCTTGTCTATGGGTAGTCAAGTCCGGTGGACTTGCGACCCGCTCGATTGTCAATATTGGCTGGGAAACACCCTCGTTTGCACTCGGGATTTTTTCCGGAAACCATCCGCCGGATGGTTTCTTTTACGGAAAAAATGGTAGACGCTGAGGGGTTCGAACCCACGACCCGCTGATTAAGAGTCAGCTGCTCTACCAACTGAGCTAAGCGTCCATATCAGAGGCTATATAGGGCCGGATTTCACGAACGCAACCGGTTGATTGGAATAATCATCCAAATGCCCCGCCGCGCCGACCGGGATGGCGTTCGATTGACATCAAGATGCCGACGCAGATCATGATTGTCATCATCGATGACCCGCCATGGCTTAGGAAGGGCAGCGGAATGCCGACCACTGGTGCCAGTCCCATCACCATCATCAGATTGATCGCCACATAGAAGAAAATTGTCGCCGTCAATCCTGCAGCGGTCAGCTGGGAAAAGCGGGTTCTTGCGTTCATCGCCACGCCAAGCCCCCAGCGGAACAGTAGGAAGAAGCAAAACAGCACCAATATGCCGCCCATCAGGCCCCATTCCTCGGCCATGGTGGCAAAAACGAAATCGGTGTGCCCCTCGGGCAGATAATCGAGATGGCTCTGGGTGCCGTTCATGAAGCCTTTGCCAAACAGGCCGCCGGAACCGATGGCGATCTTTGACTGGCTGATATGATAGCCGGAGCCCAGCGGATCATTTTCCGGGTTGAGGAAGGTGGTCACCCGCCGCTGCTGATATTCTTCCAGCACGAAAAAATAGGCCAGGGGCGCCAGCACTGCTATCGCCGCGCTGCCGCCGATGAACAGTCGCAGCGGCAGTCCGGCCAGAAACGCAATGGTCAACGCGCCAGCGACCACGGTTATGGTCGTGCCGAGATCGGGTTGCAGCAATATCAGCGCGCAGGGCAACGCGAGCAGGGCGAAAAGCGGCCAGATGGCGCCCCATGTCCGGATCTGGCTGGGCGGCAGCAGGTCGTAGAAGCGGGCCACCGCCAATATGATCGCAACCTTCATCAGTTCCGATGGCTGCAGCCGGATGAAACCGAGGTTGAGCCATCGCTGGCTACCGCCGCTGACGGCACCGATCAGTTCCACGCCGAGCAGCATCAAAACCACGATGATATAGGCCGGGAAGGCCATGGTCTTCCAGAAGGATTCCTTGAACCGGGACAGCACGATCGCCATGACCACGAACACCGTGAACCGGAACATATGCAGTCCCGCCCAAGGAGTCAGGCTACCACCTGCTGCCGAATAGAGGACAACAAAACCAAAGCTCGCCAGCACGAACAACAGCAGGATCGTTTTCCACGGGAGCTGGGCAATTGGCGTCGGAATGAAATCGCTCAATTCCTAGTCTCCGGTGCTGGCTTCGCTGCCGGCTGCAGGGGTCGCTGGAGCTGCCGGAGCGGGGTTTTCCGCCATTGCCTTTTCGAGATTTCTCTTCGCCCGATAGGCCGCCATCTTTACGTCCATCCGTTCCTGAATATTGCCGCCCCAGGATTTTTCGAGTTCGGTCAGGACATCCATCGCCTTCTGACGGTCGTAGAGGAAGGTCAGGACGTCGCGGGCAACGGGATAAGCCGCCCCTGACCCGCCACCATGTTCGATCACCACAGCGGCGGCGTAACGCGGATTGTCAAAAGGGGCAAAGCAGATGAACAGGCCGTGGTCGCGATATTTCCAGGGCGCGCTGCGTTTGCCGTTGGACACGCTGAGGCTGACAACCTGGGCGGTCCCGGTCTTGCCCGCCATCAGCACGTTGTCGATCGGTAGCCGGGCGCGGCCGGCGGTCCCGCGACCATTGACCACTTCGCTCATCGCCGCCCGGACATAGGCGATATGATCGTCGGTAAAGCCGAGCGAAGGCGCTGGCTTGCGGGCCTTGTCGATTAGCATGTGCGGCATCAGCTTGCGTCCGGTGGCGAGCCGTGCCGCCATCACCGCCAGCTGCAAGGGGTTGGTGAGATAATAGCCCTGGCCGATCGAGCTGTTGACCGTGTCATAGGTTTGCCATTTGCGTTTGTATTTTTTTTCCAGCCAGGCGGGGCTCGGCACGGTGCCGTAAAACTGGCTGGAGACGGGCAGGGGAAACTCCTGGCCCAGGCCCAGAAGTTTTGCATAGTCCGCCACCTTCGCAAACCCCACCTCCTGAGCAAAATGGTAGAAATAGCTGTCGCAGCTTTGGTAGATGCCCTTGGCCATGTCCACCTGTCCATGGTTGCCCCAGCAATGGAAAAAGCGGTTCCCGATCCGGCGGCCACCACCACATATGATGGTCTCGGTCGGCTGTATGCCTGCTTCGAGAAACGCCATGGCGTGCATCGGTTTGACGGTGGACCCCGGCGGATACAGGCCTTTGAGGATCTTGTTGCGCAGCGGTACATGGTCGTCTTCGGACAGCATGCCCCATTCGACCGTGCTGATGCCGTCGGAAAAGCTGTTAGGGTCAAAGCTTGGCATCGACGCCATCGCGAGTATGTCGCCGCTATGGGTGTCGATCACCACAACCGAGCCTGATTCCACGCCCAGACGGCGCGCGGCATATTCCTGGAGATCGATGTCGAGAGTCAGCTGCAATGGCTTGCCGGGCGTGTCCGGGTGAGTGTTGAGCTCCCGGACAATCTTGCCGCGGGCCGTCACCTCGACCCGCTTCGCGCCGGGTTTCCCTTGCAACCGGTCCTCGAAGATTTTCTCCAGACCATCCTTGCCGATCTTGTAGCCCGGCGTGATCAATATCGGGTCCGGATTTTCCTTGTAATCCTCCGCCGAGGCAATGCCGACATAGCCGACCAGATGGCCGACTGCGGGGCCGGTCGGATAATTGCGCGAGAAGCCCTGGCGGGGCGACACACCGGGCAGATCAGGCAGCCTGACGCTGACGGCGGCATATTGTTCCCAATCCAGTCCCGCAGCCACCTGAACGGGTTGAAAACTGCTCGCCTGTGCCAGTTCCCGGTTGATCCGCTGCAATTCTTCCGGATCGAGCGATAGAAGCTCGGCCAGGGTTGCGACGGTTTTCTTGCTGTCGCGCAACCGGTCGGGGATGATGTCGACCCGGAATTCGGTCTTGTTATTGGCAATCGGCTTGCCATTGCGGTCGATCAGCCAGCCCCGGCGTGGCGGAACCAGCGTCAGATTGACCCGGTTGCTTTCCGACAAAAGCTTGTAGCGCTCGTTTTCGGCCACCGAGATATAGGCCATCCGGCCAGCCAGCAGCACTCCGACGCCAACCTGCAATCCCCCGATCACGGTTGCTCGCCGCGTGAAGGTCATCTCCTGCATGGCACTGCTGATGGTTTTGGCGGCTTTCATGACGCCACTCGCCAGTTATCAATGGCTCCGATAAGCCGAGCGACAAACGGATAGAGCAGAACCGACAGCAGGATTTGCGGCACGAGCAAGTCGAGTCGCAACACATTGGATCTGAAATCTACGATCAGCATACCGCCTATTAGCACAAACATGATGGCTGTGGAGGCGATAAGCCAATCTTGCCAATAGTCGCGGCGCACCGCTTTGCGGTCGACGGTTTCGAGCAGGATGAAAACGACCGACCAGAGGAACGCGGCGCTGCCAAGCGGCTGGCCACTAAAAATATCATCGATGAGGCCCAGCGGGAACCCGGCCCACACCGCCCAGTAGCCCGGACGGATCAGCCGCCAGGCCAATACCACCAGCAGTCCCATCGGCGGCAGAATCGGATAATCGGTGATAATCGGCAGGGCAGTGATCATCGAACCGACGACAACGGTCAGCGGTGGTATCATCTTGATCCGCAACTGGGAGGGTTGTCGGCCAATCCTGGATTGACGGGAGCGGGGCACTATTCGCCGCTTTCCTCTTCTACGTCTGTCGCAGAATCTTTCTCGATCTGGCGCATTGTCTCTGCCTGGAAGATCGGTTGGACGATGGCGTGGCTGACCTTGGCGGGATTGGCCAGCACCCGGCCGATGGCACCGGTTTCGGTCTTGCGAATGACAATCGCCACGGGAATGCCCGGACTGTACAGTCCGCCGCTGCCCGATGTGATCATCAGATCGCCGCGCTTGAACGGATTGGAGCCGATATTGATCGGCTGAATGTCGACTGTGCCATCGCCCCGACCGGTAGCAAAGGCGGGCAGGCTGTCACTGGCGCGCTGCACCGGGGTCACATTCTTGCCATCCGACACCAGCAGCACGCGGGCGGTTGTCGGTCCGGTTTCCAATATGCGACCGACCAGTCCTTCCGGCGAGCGGACGGGCTGGCCTGGCTCCAGGCCACTGTTGCTGCCGACACCCAATGTCGCAATGCGACGCGAACTCGACGCCGTCGAACTGATCAGGCGCGCCATGGCGATCGAATCCGGCTCTTCCTCGTTCAGCTTCAACAGCCGCTTCAGGCGTTCATTTTCCTGTTTGAGGGCACGGGCTTCCAGGATTTCTGTGCGATTCTGCTCAAGTTCCTGCTGCATGGCGGCATTTTTCGATGCGGCGTTAAAATAGGCAGAAATTTCATCGCCGGCGTTGCCCGTGGCTCCACCGATTTCGGAAAGAGACTTGCTGACTGGCGCCATGGTTTCAGCGCCTATCGTGCGCAGAGCCGAAAATCCCTGGGGATCGATGAACGAGATGAGCAACAGAAGCAGTCCCAAGACCGCTCCCAAAATGCCCAGTAAATAGCTGGCGAAGATGCTGTACTGCGCCCGCTTGGAAAATCCTGGACGCCGATTATTTGGCGGCGCCATATCGGTTTATCCTTTCACTTCCAATCGTTGTTTCATTATCTGCTCAGGCGGTTGTCAGGACGCCTCTGAACATCGGGTCTTCCATTGCACGGCCGGTTCCGATCGCGACACAGGCCAGCGGGTCTTCGGCGACCGTCACCGGCAAACCGGTTTCGTCGCTCAGCGCCGCATCGAGACCAGAGATCAGAGCGCCACCACCGGTCAGGACAATGCCCTGATCGACAATATCCGCAGCCAGTTCCGGTGCGGTATTTTCCAGCGCGATTCGCACGCCTTCGATGATCGTCCCGATTGGCTCGCTCAGCGCTTCCGCGATCTGGCCCTGGTTGATCGAAATTTCTTTTGGCACGCCGTTTACCAGATCACGCCCCTTGATATGGATCGTATGACCAACGCCATCGGCAGGAGCCTGCGCGACGCCGAAGTCCTTCTTGATCCGCTCTGCGGTGGTCTCGCCGATCAGCAGATTGTGATGGCGGCGAACATAGGAGACGATGGCTTCATCCATCTTGTCACCGCCGGTGCGCACGGAGGTCGTATAGGCCAGCCCGCGCAGCGACAGCACCGCTACTTCGGTGGTGCCTCCGCCCACGTCGACAACCATCGATCCGATTGGCTCGGTAACCGGCATGTCGGCACCAATGGCTGCTGCCATCGGCTCTTCGATCAGAAACACCTGACGCGCTCCGGCATTGGATGCGGCATCGCGAATGGCGCGGCGTTCGACCGAGGTCGAGCCGCTGGGAACGCAAATCACGATCTCGGGATAGCTGAACAGCTTGCTCTTGCCGTTCACTTTCTGGATGAAATGCTTGATCATCTGCTCGGCCACATCAATGTCGGCGATCACGCCGTCGCGCAGCGGACGAATGGCCTCGATGCTGTCCGGCGTTTTGCCCATCATCATCTTCGCGTCATTGCCGACGGCCTTGACCCTTTTGACACCATTGATGGTTTCGATTGCGACAACCGATGGTTCGTTGAGAACAATGCCCTGGCCGCGCAAATAAACCACAGTATTCGCTGTGCCGAGGTCGATCGCCAAATCTTGCGAACGGAACTTGAACAGATTTTCAAACATATTTGTGTCCGTAATTTCTTATATTTGCAGACCTTGCTGCAACAATTAATCCAAGCGATAATCAAGTTGAACGGGTCATGAAGTTAACCATGGGAATCGCCCAAAAAATCAGGGGTCGCTTGGCAAGGTCGCTTGGGCTAGGAACGGCAATATGTCAATAAGAAGACTTCCAAATAGCCTGATAAATCGGATCGCTGCCGGAGAGGTTGTCGAGCGTCCTGCCAGCGCCCTGAAGGAGCTGGTTGAAAACGCGATCGACGCCGGGGCCAGCCAGATCAATATTCGCCTTGAGGAAGGGGGACTCGATCTCGTTCAGGTCTCCGACAATGGCTCCGGAATGAGTCGCGATGACATTGGCCTGGCGCTGGAACGCCATGCGACCTCGAAACTGCCGGACGAAGCGATCGAGCTGGTCACGACCATGGGCTTTCGCGGCGAGGCATTGCCGTCGATCGCCAGCGTGGCGCGCCTGACGATTGAAAGCCGGATGGCCGGGCAGGATGGCTGGTCGCGGGTGATCGATCATGGCGAACTGGTGCAGGAAGGACCGACGGCGATTCCGCCGGGAACGAAAGTGCGGGTAGAGCAATTGTTCGCCAAGGTACCGGCCAGACGCAAATTCCTGCGCACGGCGCGCAGCGAATATGCGGCCTGTACCGATATCGTCCGGCGTCTGGCGATGGCGCGGCCCGATATCGGCTTCACGCTGGAGCATCAGGGCCGCAAGGCGATTGCGGTTCAGGCCGGGGAAACCGGACCCGAGCGGGTTGCCGCGTTGACCAGCCGCGACCTGCGCGCCAATAGCGTCGGCGTGGACCTGCAGCGGGAAGCGATTCGCCTGACCGGCGTGGCCGGCCTGCCGACCTATAATCGCGGCGTCGCCGATCATCAGTTTCTGTTCGTCAACGGTCGCCCGGTCAAGGACCGGTTGCTGGTCGGAGCGGTCCGCGGCGCCTATGCCGAGATGCTCGCGCGGGACCGCCACCCGGTCGTGGCCCTGTTTATCGATATGCCGCCGGAACTGGTTGATGTGAACGTCCATCCGGCGAAGACCGAAGTGCGGTTTCGCGAACCGGCCATGATCCGGGGCATGATTGTCAGCGGCTTGCGCAAGGCGCTCGATGAAGGCGGCTTTCGCGCGGTCCAGCGTCCGGCAGAATCGGTGCTCAGTAGATGGCAGAGCGAACCGGTGATGCCCGATCCGCAGAGCAGCATATTTACCGCGCAGGGCAGGGCCAGTGTGGCGCAGCAACCCTATCCATCCGCGACCGTCCATGATGATCGCGGCGCTTTTGCCAGCTTTGATCAGCGCGAGGAACTTGCGCCGCTGATGGGCCGGGCAGAGGAAGCGTCCGGGCCGGTGCCCGAGGCCAGTCGCTATCCCCTGGGTATTGCCCGCGGACAGGTCGCGAAAACCTATATTGTTGCCGAAGCGGAAGACGGGCTGGTGATCGTTGATCAGCACGCAGCGCATGAGCGGCTTGTGCTCGAGCGGATGCGCAAGGCGGTCGACGGCGGCAAGGTAGCGTCGCAGGCTTTGTTGATGGCAGAAGTCGTCGAACTGGATGAAAATGCCTGCGACCGGCTTGAGGCGCGCTTGGCGGAATTGTCGGAATTCGGGCTGGAACTGGAGCGTTTTGGTCCGGCTGCCATGCTGGTCCGCGCGACGCCGGCGATGCTGGGCTCCGGCGATGTGAAGCAATTGGTCACCGATCTGGCCGATGAACTCGGCGCCTATGACGAGGCGCTCAGCCTCAAGGAGCGGGTTGAGCATGTCGCGTCGACCATGGCCTGTCACGGCTCTGTCCGGGCTGGCAGGGTGCTTAGCGTTGCCGAAATGAATGCGCTGCTGCGCGAAATGGAAGTGACCCCGCGCAGCGGTCAGTGCAATCACGGTCGCCCGACCTGGGTCAAACTGGCGCTGGATGATGTCGAGAAGCTATTTGGTCGCAAGTGAGCCTGTTGCTTTTAAGTGGCCGATTGTGATCAGGGTCATTGCCTGTTCATCTGCGTGGACTAGGCGCTTGATAAGGATGAAACTGGAGTTTGCCATGATATACCGCCCTGCGGCCTATGTGTTTTCAGCGCTGATGATGGTTGGCAGCGTCGCTGCCGATGCGCGACCTGATGCTAATGAATCTCAAGCAGCCGAAACCGATCTGACCGGTTACTGGCAACAGGGGGATGGTGAAATCGTCCATTTCACGCAAGATGGTTCCGGCCTGACCTCGCGATACAGCAAGCGGTCAGCGGACAATGATGAAAATGACATAGATTTTACCGCAACCGTGCACGGAAACCTGATCTACGGCGCGCATCGCGGCCCGTTTTCCCGGTCGATGCAGAAAAAATGTTCGGTCCAGATATGGGTTGGCATGGGGCTGACGCTCAGTGATGACGGCGCCATATTGGAGGGTTTTCGGGGCGACCGGATTGTCGATCCGAAAAACTGCAGCGCCAAAAACAGCGATCCGGTCAAGCTTGTCTATAAAAGGATCGCCGATAGCGACCCCTTGCAATAATTGCAGCGGATCAATCCGGGATCAGGGAACAAGCTGCTGCTCGAACGGAGCGAGACTGCCGTCGCTGGCGCCTGGTGTGACGCCCGCCAGCCTGGCGACCAGCGAATAGATATTCACATTGTCGAACAGCGGTAGCTGACCACCTGCGGTGATCGCCGGCCCGCTCGCCAGGAAGAAGGCCATCATGTCCGGCTCGCGCTGGTCATAGCCATGGCCGCCTCCAATTCCGGTCATCCATTCCGGGACATCCTGATAGACTACCCAGCCGATGTCCGGCAGGCACAGG
>NZ_JBALTF010000018.1:0-26508 GCF_036964675.1 Parasphingorhabdus sp.
ACCACGATCACCTCGACCCCGGCCTGATGCGCCATGTCGAGCGCTTCAAAGGCCATCGCCCCGCAATCGACGGTGACGACCAGATTGCTGCCCTGCTCGCCGAGCCTGACCAAAGCCTCGCCCGAGGGACCATAGCCCTCCATCAGCCGGTCGGGGATATAATAGCCGGCTTCCAGCCCGAGATCCCTGAGCAGGCGGATCAGCAGGGCGGCGCTGGTCGCGCCATCGACATCATAGTCGCCGAATATCGTGATCTTTTCCTGATTGTTGATAGCAAGAGCCAGACGATCGGCCGCCGCGTCCATATCCTTGAAGACCGAGGGATCGGGCATGAAGCCCCTGATCGTCGGATCGCGGTTGATCTCGAGCGTTTCGCGGCTGGCACCGCGGGCGAGCAACAGCTGGGTGACCAGATCATCCGGCTGGAATCCGGGATCGCGCGCGTCGGCGCTGGTGCTGCGCCAGCGCCAGCTCTGTCCGGACAGGGAATTCTCTACGTTCAATACTGCATTCATGGTCCGCGCTATGCGTGAAAGCTGCGGCGCTGACAATCGGTCAGTAACTTGTTAGGGAGCAGAGGATGAAAAAGCTTCTGATCGTCTATTACAGCTATACCGGCGGCACCGCCCAGATGGTCAAGGCTGCTGCCGAGGCCGGACGGGGTGAGGAAGGCACGGATTTGCGGGTGATTCGCGCCGAAGACTGCCAGCCGGAGGATATGTTGTCCGCCGATGGTTATATTTTCGCGACGCCGGAAAATCTGGCGGCAATCGCCGGGGTGATGAAGGCGTTTTTTGACCGCTGCTATTATCCGTTGCTCGGCAAGATCGAGGGACGGCCTTATGCGTCGATGATCTGCGCCGGATCGGATGGCGAGAATGCGAGAGCCCAACTGGAGCGGATCGCCACCGGCTGGCGGCTCAAGAAAGTGATCGATTCGCTGATCATCTGCACCCATGCCCAGACCGAGGAAGCGATATTGGCTCCTAAACATATTCCGGAAAGTGATCGCGCGCGCTGCGCCGAGACGGGTGCTACGCTATCGGCCGGGTTGGCCATGGGTGTCTTCTAGACCAGCGCACCAATCCGTTGCTGCAACACCGGAATTACATCCGTCTCGAACCAGGGATTGGCCCTGAACCAGCGGATATTGCGCGGGCTGGGGTGGGGCAGGGGCAGATGGTCCGGCCAGAATATCTCCCATCTTCTCACCGTCTCGGTCAGCGTCCGGGATTTCCTTGTCGCCAGATGCCAGTCCTGAGCAAATTGACCGAGAACAAGCGTCAATTGGATGTTCGGCAATGCCTGTAGCAGCGGTTCGCGCCAGGCCGGCGCGCATTCCGGTCGGGGTGGCAGATCACCGCCCTTGCCGGCGCCAGGATAACAGAGGCCCATCGGCAGAATCGCAAAAATGTCCGGATCGTAAAATTGATCTTCGGTCACGCCCAGCCATTGCCGCAGCCGTTTGCCGCTGGCATCATCAAATGGCCGGCCTTTTTCGTGGGTCTTGCTACCCGGGGCCTGACCGGCAATCAATATTCGGGCGCTTGCAGAGGCTTGCAGAAGCGGTCTGGGGCCAAGCGGCAGGTCGGAGCAGATCGTGCAGGCGCGGACCTGACCGAGCAGGGCTGTCAGCGGATCGAATGCATTTGCCGTCATTCTGTCCGGCGGCAAATCGCCAAATGATCGGGCTTTTCGCCGTCGGCAATAGGCGTCAGGACAAAGACATGGGCGAGATGCGTTGCCTGGCGTCCCTCCGGCTTCCGTTCGCCATTGACCACTGCCGCAAAATCCCGGCACGCCGGGGCGCTCAGCAGATAGTTGCTGTGGCCGCTTCTGCCGCGGCTGATCGCGGTGGTATCGATTATGGTCAGAGCCGCCTTGTCGATTGCTTCTGCATATTTGGGCTGTGCTGCATAGCATCGCTCGGGCAAGTTTCTGGCCTTGAGATCAGCCGCTTCAAAAGGATCAAAACATCTTGGATAACCGAGACGAGGATAGCCGTGGAAATTGTCCGACAGCGACAATGCCCGGTCATTCATCGACGCATAGACGGTGATTCTCCGGTCGTTCCGGACGCGGCGGTCCGACAATATCTCTTCCGTCGCATCGCGTTCAAAATCCTGCGTATCAACATCTGGGGAAACCAGAATGATGTTCGAAATGACGCTCGAATCGCCATTGGAAACATTCCGATCCACATATTCCACCGATGGCAGAACCAGCCGTGCACCGAGCGAATGGGAAATAAGAACGATTTCCTTGGTCGATTCCAACTGCGCCAATTGCATCAGGAATTTGCGAAAATTGCGTTCGTCCCAGTACATATTGGTTTCATCGACCGGATATTTGAGAAAGGCGCCCTGCGAAGGCCAGCTATACTGGATGACTGGCCCGGTGAAATTGGCCAGCCGGGCAATCTGCGCCGTATCGCGTGAACTGGTGTAGAAGGTTTCCCGAAAACCATGGACATAGACCAACACCCGACCGTCGGCAGCGCGCATCTTGCCGGCAAGATTGGCCCACCATTGTTGCGAATCGGTAAAGGATAGCGAAACCGCGGGCGCCGTTGCGTCCGATTCCGGCTCTTCATTCTGCGGCCGAGCAAAGCGGCCATAGCGCACTTTGTCGCCGCGATGATTGAGCAGGCTGATATTTTCGGTCAGGCAGTCCGGCAGACGGCTCGTGACAAAGAAAAACGGCTTGTCATCTGCCGCTGCCTGAGTCGCTGCCGTCGGATTGCATCGCTCGGGTGCGACATAGGCGGCATGCGGTATCTTGCCATAGTCAACGGGCGTCACGCACCCGCTAATCAGCCATGGTAGAGCAAGAATCGCCCATCTCGCCTTCGACGCGATGCGGCTTGGCGACAGAAGGCTGGCGATGCTCATATTCAGCTCTGGCGATGTTCGCTCTTCACCCAGCGCACGGTGCCGGACGAAGCGCGCATGACGACGCTTTCCGTGGTCATCTTGCCGCCACGCAATTTCTTCACACCTTCCAGCAGCGAACCATGGGTGACGCCGGTCGCAGCAAATATCACATCGCCTTTGGCCAATTCTTTCAGATCATAGATTTTGTCGAGATCTTCGATACCCCATTTATAGGCGCGCTGACGTTCATCATCATTGCGGAACAACAAACGGCCCTTGAACTGGCCGCCAACGCAGCGCAGAGCGGCTGCCGCCAGCACGCCTTCGGGCGCTCCGCCGCTGCCCATGTACATGTCGACGGTCGTATCTTCATCGGTTGTCGCGATCACGCCGGCAACATCGCCATCGGGGATCAGCATGATTCCGCAGCCGATGCCGCGCAGTTCAGCGATAATCTTGTCGTGCCGCGGCCGATCCAGAACACAGACGATAATTTCGGATGGCTCGACGCCCTTTTCCTTGGCGACGGCCTCGACATTCTCGGTCACGGATTTGTTGAGATCGATAATATTGGGCGAATAGCCCGGTCCGACAGCCAGCTTGTCCATATAGACGTCAGGCGCGTTGAGCAGGTTGCCCTTTTCCGCGATCGCGAGAACGGCCAGCGCATTGGCGCCGGCCTTGGCGGTGATGGTTGTGCCTTCGAGCGGATCGAGTGCAATATCAATGGCCGGGGAATCGCCTTCACAGCCGCGTCCGACTTTCTCGCCGATAAAAAGCATCGGAGCCTCGTCGCGTTCGCCTTCGCCGATGACCACCGTCCCGCATATGTCCAGTTCATTCAGCGCAGCGCGCATCGCTTCCACGGCAGCGGCATCCGCCGCTTTTTCATCACCGCGGCCGATCAGATTGGCTGCCGATATTGCCGCTGCTTCAGTGACACGTACCATTTCCATAACCAGTACGCGGTCCAATATGTCGCTTGCTTTGGGCATATTATCGATTAGTCCTTCTGTAAGGTGTGATTTTGAACTCTCGATAGGGGAGCGATATTGCAATGTCGAGACAGGTTTTCCTGATCCTCTTGTGGATACCGTCGACCGCGATTGGGCAGAGTGAGTTACCGGTGGACCGGACCGCCCAGTTGCTGGCAAATGCGCGGCAATTGGTGGCGGTAGATGCTGACGGCTGTCTCCTCCATCGCACCGGGGAAGAGATTGTGGTGTGCGGCATACCCGAGATTGATCGCATGCAGCGGTTGCCGTTTCCCGAGTTGGCCGGACCAAATCGAAATGGTGGACCCCAGCGCGGAGAAATCCCAGCGGCGAATTCCTCCCGCGTGGCTTCAGGAAGTTGCGGAGTTTCGCTGCAGGATAGCGGCTGCTCTATCGAACGGTTAAAATCTGTTGTTGGTAATGGTAAAGGCAGACGGATTCTGAATGGACTAAAAAAGGTCGCCGGGCTTGAAACTGTTGAGGTCCCAACCGAAGATTATCAACAGCAATATCGTGATGGAGTTCTGACCGGCGACTGATCAGTCCTGATCGCTGAGCAAATGCATCACCACCGGAGCGGCCTGCAAACTGGTGGAACTGGAGAGGGCAGCAAGGCTTTTCGAGACGTTCCGCTCGCGACTGTCATGCGTGACCATAGAGATCAGCACCGATCCTTCATCGGTTTTTGCGGTTTGGATGAGACTCTCGATCGACACATTGGCATCGCGCATGGCCGCGGTAATTTCTGCCAATACGCCGGGTTTGTCCGTGACAATGAAGCGCACGTAGCTTTTGCCGATCCGGTTGCCGCTTTCGGCGCGCTCACAGCTTTCCATTTTACTGGCGGGTGCAGCAAAGACCGTGCCGGCATCGCCCCGGGCGATATCGATCAGGTCGGCGACAACCGCGGAGGCCGTCGGTCCTTCCCCGGCGCCGGCACCCTGAAACATCAGCCGTCCGGAAAAATTGCCTTCGGCAACCACTGCATTGGTTGATCCCTCGATATGGGCCAGCGGATGACTTTCGGGTACCAGATAGGGATTGACCCGCTGGAATAATTTTCCGTCATCAATCCGGGCCATGCCGAGCAGGCGGATGCGATATCCCAGGGCCTTGGCCTGGCCGATATCTGCCGCCATGATATGGCGAATGCCATCGATTTCCACGCCTTCGAAGTCGAGCGCCTTGCCAAAGGATAGCGCCGCCAGAATGGCTAGCTTGTGGGCTGCGTCCACACCGTCAATGTCAAAGCTGGGGTCGGCCTCGGCATAGCCGATTTCCTGGGCTTCCTTCAGCACGTCGTCAAAGGCGCGCCCGTGTTTTTCCATGGCGGTGAGTATATAGTTACATGTGCCGTTGAGAATTCCGTAAACGCGCTCGATCCGGTTGGCCGAAGCACCGTCGCGCAGCCCCTTGATTACCGGGATGCCGCCGGCAACGGCTGCTTCATATCTGAGCGAGAGATTTCCGGTTTCGGCCGCCTTGGCCAGTTCCATGCCATGATGCGCAATCATCGCTTTATTGGCGGTGACGAAAGATTTGCCCGCAGCCAGACTCTTGCGGGCAAGGTCCAGCGCTGTGCCATCGGTGCCGCCGATCATTTCGACAACGCAGTCAATGTCGTCAAGCGAGGCTAGCTCTTCGGCCTGGTCGAACCAGGGATAAGAGGTCAGATCGATACCGCGGTCACGATTCCGGTCGCGGGCAGAAATGGCGGCTACGACAATCGGACGGCCGGCCCGTTGTGCGATCATGGCACCATTTTCTTCGATGAGCCGGATAACTCCGGTCCCGACGGTGCCCAGTCCAGCGAGCGCGATGCGAAGCGGAGCAGTCATGGTCAATAGCCTCTTTAATATTGGGGTGGGATTGTTGGCGCCTTATTAACGCTGCCCTTGCCGAATGCCAGTACTAGTTCTGCAGCTTCAGGGCTGGCGTGATCTCGGGCAGTTGCCAAGATCGTTGACCACTGTCTGATAATCGCTGCGTGCCTGCTGGGCATTGGCGATTGTGTCGCTGGCCAACGCACTGGCCGGCAACTGACGGGGCAGAAAACAGGCCAGCCGATACCAGAGCAGGCTGTTTCTGATCGGCGCTCGAGCAGCTTCGTCGACAATTTCACCTAGTGAAACTGCCCAGAACTTCCGCTGACCATCCCGTTTCAGCACCGTGATTGAAATGGGTGAGCCGGTATCGGTTTCCATGAATATCTGGGTCTCGCCTTCTCCGATGATCGTGCCGGCCACATGAAAGGCGCTGGCGATCCTGGATATCGCCGGTGGTGCATCGTGAGCCATCAGTTCGCGGACCAGCGAACGGACCCGCTGTTCGCGACTGGGGGTCCAGGCAATCTGTGCATCCTTGGCGACCAACTGGACATTGTCGCTGCTTCCGCCAGCCGGACGACGGGCGAATATAATATAGGGCTTTTTCTTAATTTTTGGGGGACGTCCGCGCTCATCCAGCGGCAGATCGATGACGTACCGAATCGTTTCACCGACGCCTCCCTGGCCACGAATCAGGGCGCTGGTCGATGCGATGATATAAAAGCGTTGCGTTCCCGGAGGGGCATTTGGCGCGCGTTCCGGAGCGACTTTTATGGCCTCTTTGACCGTAAGGTGAATAATTAGCGGTGCATCCGAGCTGAGGTCGGCGAGGTCGGCATATTGCAGCGGGTCGCTCTCCTCCACAACCTGCGAGACAGCTGAAAATACCGCCATTTGGCTGGAAAACAGGGCGAAGGCGAACATAAACAAGGGGCGCATGATTTTCTCAAAAACAGGGTTTAAGGATGCCGGGTTTTACCGCTTACAGTAGGTCTTTAACAGCTTAATCGGTTCTGAACCAACAAAGCGATTGCCTGCTTCGAACTAGCACGTTAAAACAAATTTAAGATGGCTTTCAAGCGAACGAAAAGTTGTCATGGGGATAATAAGGGTCGCGATGGTTTCCAAACCTCTCGCTCTTTGTCTGGAACTTCAGTGATGAAGTATACTACCTTGTGATGGGGAAAAAGGAGTTACATTTCTGAATGGCTTATGCTGACCAAGAGATGAGTTCGAACAAGATCATATCGATCGTTCTTGTCGTAATCATTCACCTGTTACTTGGCTATGCGCTGGTCACCGGGCTAGCCTATACTGCCGTCAAGAAGGTTGCATCGCAGCTGGACATGATTGACATTGATGAAGAAGAACCACCGGAAGAACCGGAAGAACCACCACCGCCACCAGACAAGCCGATTGAGCCACCACCCGTGGTCTCACCTCCGCCTATCGTAGCCCCAGTGGTTGCGCCACGGCCGGTGATCCGGACGGTTCCAACCGCACCGCCACCACCAGCACGTGTGGTTGCGCCTCCGCCACCACCGCCACCTCCTCCTCCGCCACAGCGGGCGAATCCGGAGCCGCGTGGTAATCCTGGCAGCTGGGCCAATGCGAATGACTATCCTTCGCGGGCTCTGCGTGAAGAACGTGAAGGGACGACGCGTTTCCGGCTGACCGTAAACGCTGATGGTAGGGTATCCGATTGTCAGGTCACAGGTTCTAGCGGCCATAGTGATCTTGATGAGGCTGCCTGCAAAAACCTGACGCGGCGTGCGCGGTTCAAGCCTTCTCTGGACTCGAGAGGCGAGCCTACAACGGGCTATTATTCCAACGCCGTTCGTTGGCAGATACCCAAATAATGTACATTGGGAAGGGCATTATCAGATGTCCTTCCCGTCACAGTTTTTTTGCAATTAGTTTATCCTGAGGGGAATGTTAAAATGTTGATTGAAATTTTGGCCGCTGCTGCCACTCCACCACAAAACGCTTTCGGTTTCATCGAAGCCATGGAGCAGGGCGGCGTTATCGCTTGGTCCGTGTTGTCAATTCTGACGATCATGTCGGTATCGTCTTTCTATATCCTGTTTTCGAAACTGTTCGAACAGAACAAGATCATGAAGCAGGGCGACGCGATGCGCTCGACTTTCTGGCGTGCAGCAACGCTTAAAGAAGGCGCAGCAAAGCTCGACAAGAATTCGGCTTACCGTCAAATCGTTGATGATGCGATCAAGGCCGATGCAGACCATGCCAAATTGACCGATCCGGTTGAAGCGCATGACTGGCTGCACGGATCGATCGAACGGTCGCAGGATTTGATCAAGTCCAAGCTCGCAACGGGCCTGCCCTGGTTGGCCACCGTTGGTGCAACATCGCCGTTTATCGGCCTGTTCGGTACGGTTATCGGCATCTATCGCGCGCTGATCAAAATCGGTATCGCTGGTCAGGCATCGATCGACGCCGTTGCTGGTCCGGTTGGTGAAGCACTGATCATGACCGCTCTGGGTCTTGGTGTGGCTGTTCCAGCCGTTTTGGCCTACAACTGGCTGCAGGGACGTAACAAGCGGATCGGCGAACAGATCGCTGCATTCTCCAACGACGTTCTGGGCTATATGGCTTCAGATGGCGGCGTTAAGCCAGTCGCACCAGCAGCAGCTGCTGCTTCCAAGCCGGCTGCACCTGCCGCAAAGAAATAAGCCGGGGGCCGGGTTGCCAGCCAGATTTTTGGCTGGCGACCTGGCCAACGCACGACAAGGGGGCCTTCGCTCCCTTCAGATGGTATAGTTTTGAGAGGATAAAATCCTATGGCGATGAATGTTGGGGGCGGTAGCGGAGAGGAATCCCCTCTATCCGACATTAATACTACCCCACTCGTGGACGTTATGCTGGTTCTGCTGATCATTTTTCTGATCGCGGTCCCGGTGGTTATCCAGACTGTGAAGCTCGAACTTCCAGTGCTTCCATTTGAAGTGACCACGACAAAGCGCGAGAATGTGCTGCTGTCGATCACGACGACGGACGCTGCAGGACGCGACCCGGGTGATGCCGAATATTCAGGAGCCACTCCAGGCGGCAACTGCCGCGTGTACTGGAACACCATTCCGGTTGATTCCAACGAGTTGGTTACCAGAGCGGTAAAGCAGCTGGAGGATCAGATTGAATCCTTTGGTGGAGTCGAGAATATGACACCGGAAGATATGCCAGAAGTGCATATCCGCGGTGACATCAACACGCCCTACAAGTGTATTGGCGGCGCGATTTACACCATGCAGCGTGCTGGTTTTGCAAAAGTGGGCTTTTTGTCCACACCGATCGTTGTCGAATAGTTTCGACCGGCAACTAGAGTTATACAAGGTTAAGGAGACTCCCGAATGGCAATGAGTGGCGGAAACGATGATGGTGAGCCAATGATGGAGATGAACACGACGCCGCTCATCGACGTCTTGTTGGTTCTTCTCATCATGTTCATCATCACAATCCCTGTGCAAACGCACGCGGTTAAGATCGACCTGCCGGTCGCGGATGACAGTCCGCCGCCGGAAGATTTTGTCGATCCGGTCAAAAACCGTCTCGGGATCACGGCAACCAACCAGGTCATCTGGAACGACAGTCCGGTAACGCTGAATCAGGTCAAACAATATCTGGCGCAGACGAAATCGATGGTTCCAGAGCCGGAACTGCAGTTCCAGCCCGATCCGCTGAGCGCCTATCTGACCACCGACCGCACATTGGCGGTGATCAAGGATAGCGGCGTGACCAAATTTGGCTTCGTCGGTAACGAACAATATGGCAGCTTCAATAAAGCCAAGCGACCACCAAACTAGGTCGTTGGACCGGAGATAAAAAAGGGGGCCGCGATACTATATCGCGGCCCCCTTTTTTTGTATCAATTACGCGCAGAAGATCAGAAACCAACAAGGGCAGAGGCGCGGCTGTGAATCAGCTGAAAGCGCCCTTAGGACAGGCTGTGCGCGCTTCCAACGAAGCTTTGGCCCAAGATTGCTGTCATTCCATGATCTGCAGGATTAGACCGATTGAGCCCCGCGCGGCGTCAGCACAGCTTGGTGCCGCGATGCCTGCACTTCCCACAATCACGGAAAGCCCGGTCGCTTCAAACCACGCTTCACGTTCTGAACAAGTTGAGTCCCTAGACGGTTATCTTGGCCCGGCTTGTTTCGGCGCTGTTGAATTGTAATTCGGCCAGCCGGGCGTAGAGCCCGTTTTTGGCGATCAGACTGTCATGGTCACCCTGTTCCACGATCCGGCCCTCATCCATCACGATGATCCGATCCGCCGTCCGAACCGTCGCCAGGCGATGGGCGATGACGATGGTGGTGCGGTCCTTCATCAAATGATCAAGCGCATCCTGCACCAACTTTTCGCTTTCCGCGTCAAGCGCCGACGTTGCCTCGTCGAGCAGCAGGATCGGTGTGTTGCGCAGCAGCGCGCGCGCAATCGAGATGCGCTGGCGTTGCCCGCCGGACAGGCGGGTTCCCGCTTCGCCCATGAAACTGTCCAGTCCCTCGGGCAGGGCACGGAGGAATTTCTCGGCATTGGCGACGCGCGCGGCCTCCCATATTTCCTCGTCGGTCGCTTCCCATTTCCCATAACGCAAATTGTCGCGGGCTGAGGCGGCAAATAATACGGTTTCCTGCGGCACCAGTGCCATGCGCTGCCGGATCTCCGACGGATCGGCCGAGGGCAGGGCTACGCCATCAATCCGGACCGAGCCGCTCTGCGGATCGTAAAAGCGCTGGGCCAGTTGAAACAGGGTGGATTTGCCGGCACCGGACGGGCCGACCACGGCTACTGTCTCACCAGGGGAAACGGTCAACGAAAAATTGCCCAGCGCCTCTGTGTCGGGGCGGGTCGGATAGGAAAAGGTGACATTGTCGAAGGCGATCTGGCCACGCGACGGCACCGGCAGGGCAATCGGATTTTCGGGTGCGGCGATGCCCGGCTTTTCGGACAATAACTCTGCCAGCCGGCCCGCAGCCCCGGCACCGCGCAGCAGATCGCCATAGACTTCGGTGAGCGCGCCAAAGGCGCCCGCTACCAGGCCACCGGTGATGACAAAGGCAGCAATCGTGCCGCCGGATATGGTTCCCTCCGAAACACCGATTGCGCCGCGCCACATCAGCATGGTGATGCCGGTGAAGACCAGGCCGATCACGATAGCGGACATTATCGCGCGTAGCCGGATTCGCCGCTTGGCGGTATCGAAAGTCGACTCGACCGCGCCGTTGAACCGCTCATGCTCGCGTTTTTCCTGACCGAAGGCCTGGACAATTTTCATTGCGCCCAGGACTTCGGAAATCATCGCGCCGACATCCGCCACCCGGTCCTGGCTGGATCGGGACACGTTGGTCAGTTTCCGGCCGAGAAAAACGATCGGCAGGATGATTACCGGAATGCCAAGCAGCAGCCCGGCGGTGAGCGCAGGAGCAAGGGTGAACAGATAGATGATCCCGCCGATGCCGATGACAAGATTGCGCAAGGCTACAGACACGGTGGTTCCGACCACCTGTTCGATAATTGCGGTATCGGCGGTCATGCGCGAGGCGATTTCGGATGGCCGGTTTTCTTCAAAAAAGCCCGGAGCCAGCCGCAGCAGATTGGCCTGTACCGCGAGCCGCAGGTCGGCGACGACCCGCTCGCCCAGCCAACTGACAAAATAGAAACGGAAGGCCGTCGCGACAGCCAGAACCGCGACTATTCCCAGAAGGCCTTGAAAATAGGGAGCGAAATCCCCGCTACCAGCCATAAAGCCTTTGTCGATGATGGTTTTGAAGCCAGCCGGTATCGCTAGCGTCGCCGTTGCGGAGACGAGCAGAGCCAGCAAAGCGAAAGCTATTTGTTTCGGATAATGGACGGCGCGATCGAACACCATCCGCAGATTTCCGATCTTTTTGAGCGGTGCAGGAGGGGTGTCTTTTTCGACGGAATTGGTTTTATCGTTCATGAGCAAGCATCTAGCAGTCCGTCCTATTTGTCACAATCAAAGCTTTGTTCCGCCGCATCCGGATATTCCAGTACGGCCAACATGGCGATGAACCAGAAAATACCAAGGGTGGCGTCAATTTTCTCCGGATATCCGATGCCATGAATACAACGGCATAACGCTAGCCAAATGCCGAGAAATTGTTACAAGCATAGGCGCTTGAGGCACAAGCCTCCCGGACGATTCGTGTAATTTTCGATCAAGGATGCTGCCCCTGTGAATCAGATTGCTTCAAAAGGTCAGCTGCGCATGTCTTTGCTGCGCTGGATATTGTTCATTGTCCCGATCACGGTGCTGCTCGGATTTACATTCAGCCAATTTGCCAATAGTGGCGAAGAGAATCGCTGGTTCCAGGCGTTGATCAAGCCGGCGGTGCAACCACCGGGATGGGCATTTGGTGCGGCCTGGGCGCTGCTCTATACAATGATCGGGACGGCGTTTGCGATGGTGCTGCACGCCCGTGGCGCGCCGATGCGTGGCCTGGCGATTGTCCTGTATCTCGTGCAATATGCACTCAACCTGTTCTGGCCAATCCTGTTTTTCGGCATGCATCAGGTTAGCGCCGCTTTCTGGTTTCTGGCGATTATCTTCGTGATGGCGCTGGCGACGACGGTGGTTTTTGGTCGGATTCGCAAGGCCGCCGCCTGGTTGATGATACCCTATCTGGCCTGGCTGTGTTTCGCGGCGGTCCTCAACAAACAGATTGAATGGTTGAATCCGGGTGCGGAAACCCTTGTTGTTCCGGCGGCGAGAACCCAGATATAGGGCAATATTTTTTCAGGCCCGAAAGGGCAGTGACGGAGTTTAATGAAATGCAAAGCCAGAACCGCTTTTTCGATGATCTTTCCAAAGTATTGAATGGTCTCGCCGGAACCATGGCTGGCGTCGGCCGCGAAGCCGAAGCCAGTGCACGGGAACGCGCCAAGGAATGGTTCGGCGGCATGGATTTTGTCTCGCGCGACGAATTTGAAGCGGTTAAGGAAATGGCGGCCAAGGCTCGCGCCGAAGCCGATGCGCTGAAGAAGCGTGTTGAGGCGCTGGAACAGGGCACAGCCGCCCCGGCAAAGAAAGCGGCGGCTAAGCCTGCTGCGCCACGCAAGCCGGCAGCGCCAAAGGCGGCCGCACGGAAGGCATCCCCTCCCAAAAAAGACGGCTGATTGCCTCCCTGATCGGCGATTGATCGGCGGGCATTATCCACAGCGTTCCCACAAACAATGTGAGGGGCGAGGCTTGCTTGCCTTGCCCTGATCCGGCGAGTGGGCCACTAGGCTCTGATTTGCAAATGATCTGGAACCGCGATGCTTGACGACCAATGGGAAGAGCTTGATCAGGAAGAAGCGCCGCCCGTGGATATGCTGGCGGCGTTTTTCGAGGCGCGCGGCTGGTCGGTTGATCATGTCGGTGATGACGAGCTGTCGGTCGAGATCAAGGGCAACTGGACCAGCTATCAGATGCGCGCCATCTGGCGGAACGAGGATCATGTCCTGCAAATCCTGCTATTGCCTGAAATCCGGGTCCCAGAAGAAAAAACCGGCGTCATCTACGAGACGCTCGGACTGATCAATGAGCAGCTCTGGCTGGGCCATTTCGATCTTTGGTCGAACAATAATGTCCTGCTGTTCCGCCATGCTACCCTGCTCGGCGGCAGCGGCATGCTGGGTCTGGATCAGGCGCAGACAATTGTCGATCTGGCGATTGAAGAGTGGGAACGTTTTTACCCGGTCTTCCAGTTCGTCTTGTGGAGCGACAAGAGTCCAAAGGATGCGATCGAGCATGCGATGGTCGACACGGTCGGCGAAGCCTGAGAACTATTGGTTGGCGCCAGGCCAGCCTCAGCCGTTGTCCCCGCGCAGGTCGAATACCATCTTGCGGTCGCTTGCGGGAATCAGGCCTTCCAGAACATGCCAGAAGCCGGTCACCGATTCCTGGCCGGCAGAAACATAGGCAGAAGACAGCTTCTCGCGCAGCTGGCGAAACAGTTCCGCTTCCAGCGCGGCCCCTTTTTCGGTCAGGCGCAGCAACTTCTGGCGTCGGTCGATGACGCCGGGCGATGTCAGGATGAAATCCCGGTCCTGCAATTCCTTCAACACCCGACCGAGCGACTGTTTGGTGATCGCCAGCAATTTCAGCAGTTCACCCACGGTCAGATCGGGTTGCCGCGCAATGAAATATAAGGCGCGATGATGGGCTCGACCCAGGCCCTGTTTCGCCAGCTCCTGATCAATCGCATTGGTCAGTCTGGTATAGCCGAAATAGAGCAGCTCAACACCACGGCGGACCTCGTCTTCGCGCAGAAAAAGCGGAGAGGCGCCGGGGGATATGGCAGGGCGAGATACGTCAGTCATGTTGACGTATCTTGACAGGCTGATTAGGGGATTGCAAGACAATTGGATTATGCTTCCAATTCTTCCGATGGTCGGCATGAAACACAGCGAAAGCGGCAGTATATGGCAGATATGAAAAACCTGAAATTCAAGCTGGAGCCCAGCGCTACGCCGGTCCATGCCAGCGAGCGCACGAGACTGCTGGAGAACCCGGGTTTCGGGACATTGTTCACAGACCATATGGCGATGATCCGCTATAGCGAGGCCGATGGCTGGCACGATGCCAGGATCACCAAACGGGAACCGATCTTGATGGATCCGGCGTCTTCGGTTCTGCATTATGCCCAGGAAATATTCGAGGGTATGAAGGCCTATCGTCTGGCCGATGGCGCAACGGCTCTGTTTCGCCCCGAAGAAAATGCCAAACGCTTTCAGGCGTCGGCGCGGCGGATGGCGATGCCGGAACTGCCGCAGCAGCTTTTCCTCGATTCTGTCGAGGCTCTGGTCGATATCGACCGTGAATGGTTCCCTTTGGTCGAAGGTGGCTCGCTCTATCTGCGTCCGTTCATGTTCGCCAGCGAAGTGTTCCTCGGCGTCCGTCCGGCCAAGGAATATCTCTATCTGGTGATCGCTTCTCCTGCTGGCGGCTATTTCAAGAGCGGCGCTTCGGCGATCAGCATCTGGGTGTCCGAAGATTATAGCCGGGCAGCACCCGGAGGCACCGGCGCCGCCAAATGTGGCGGCAATTATGCCGGCAGCCTGATCGCGCAGGCCGAAGCGATCGAGAAAGAATGTGACCAGGTTGTTTTTCTAGATGCGGCCGAACATAAATGGGTGGAAGAACTGGGCGGCATGAATCTGTTTTTCGTGATGGACGATGGCAAGCTGATCACGCCGCCACTCAGCGGAACAATCCTGCCGGGCATTACCCGCGATTCGATCATGACGCTCGCCCGTGAAGAGGGTCTGACGGTGATGGAAGAACCTTATGCCATTGATCAATGGGAAGCCGATGCCGCCAGCGGCAAGCTGGTCGAAACCTTCGCTTGCGGTACCGCAGCGGTGGTCACGGCGGTCGGTACCGTCCGGTCCAGCGGGGGTGAATTCACCATTGGCGGCGGCGGCCCTGGTCAATTGACCGAAAAATTGCGGCGGCGGCTAGTCGATATCCAGCGCGGGATTGCGCCGGATGATCATGGCTGGGTAAAACGGCTGTTCGAAGCTTAGATATAACTGCCTCTTGCTCCTTGCGGGCAAACTGGATAATAGGCCCGTTCACCAGCGCGGCACGCCAGAATCAGGCCCGCTAATATTGGGGTGTCGCCAAGTGGTAAGGCAGCGGCTTTTGATGCCGCCATGCGCAGGTTCGAATCCTGCCACCCCAACCAAATTTCGTCACAGAGAAATAGCCATTGGCCTGTCCGCCGGTTTCCATGATCCGGCGGCGGCGTTGTTTATCAACGCCCATTCCTTCCCCAAAATTGCCTTTCCTTACCGCCTTTAAAAGGCAGCATTGAGCCCGTCATTGGGTCTTGGATCAAATTTCGCCCAGGCATTTCACATGTAAATGATTGTAAATAGCTAGTCGTATTTCTGGTAAAAATGCTGTAAATGATAGTAAAACGCAAATCATGAAGTCGCCTGAAAAAGCAATGTTCGCCGTAACAAGGATAGAAGACTGCTAGGAGAGTTGAAATGCGGGTAGCGATAGCGGATGACGATTCAGAAATTATCGAATTTTTGGGTGGAATCGTGGAAGGTCAGGGATATGTCTATGCGGGCTACGCGGATGGCACGTCCCTTTCAAACGCATTACTGCGGGACACGTTTGATCTGGTAATCCTTGATTGGAACATGCCCGGCAAGAATGGCATGCAAATATTGGAGTGGATGGAAAGCGCGGTCGAAGACCGCCCGCCGGTAATCATGATGACCAGCCGCACGGCTAAACAGGATATCACCGATGCGCTGAATGCCGGTGCCGATGATTATATCACCAAGCCCGAAGACAAAAATGTCATCGCCGCCCGGATCAATGCCTTGTTGCGCCGAAACAACGGTGCATCGGCAATGGAAACCACAGCAGAATATGGTGACTATCTGCTCAACCGCATCGAACAGACGGTCCGGCATGGCGACCGGGAAATCGCCCTGACCGCGAAAGAATTCGAGCTGACCGATCTGATGTTCCGCAACCGTGACCGCACATTGTCGCGGCGATATATCATGGAAACCGTCTGGCGCACCAATGCCCATCTCGCGACCCGGACCCTCGACATGCACGTTTCGCGCATTCGATCCAAGCTGGCATTGAAGCCGGAAAACGGATTTCGGATTTTTACGGTTTTCGGCTATGGCTATAGATTGGAGACATTTGGCATCGGAGGGTAATTGTGTCGGAACACTTCCGGAACGGGATTCGATCATCGGGCCTTCGCCTTTTGGTCGCTTTGTTCATTTGCGCTTCAGCCTTTGCGCCGAGTGAAACCGCCGCCCAAGAAAATCCCGATCCGGAGCAAGTCACCTATGTCTTCAAGCGCGGGGACACGCTGTCTGGCCTGGCCAGTCAATATCTGCGCAAATGGCCTGACTATGTCGCCGTCCAGCGGATCAATCGCATCGTCGATCCCCACAAGATTCCTATCGGAAAACCGCTCCAGATTCCCGTCTATTCGCTAAAATATCGTCCGAGTGAGGCCAGGCTGAGTGCGTTTCGGGGGAATGTCTCCATTGCTTTCGCTGGCCGGAATCTGACACCGGCCATGGGCCTGAATATTGGTGAGGGCAGCGATATCAAGACAGCAGCGCGGAGTTTCCTGACGCTGCAACTGGAAGATGGATCGCGTGTTTCGCTGCCATCCAACAGCCAGGTCCGGATCACCCGCCTGCGCCACATCCTGCTGACCGATAGCATTGATTATGAGATTGCTGTCGAAAAGGGCCGCATCCGGTCAAAAGTAGCACCCCTGGAAAAGCAAGCGGACCGTTACCGGGTTCGCACTCCGGTTGCGGTCTCTGCGGTTCGCGGAACCGACTATCGCATCAGAGTGGATGAAAGATCGGGCACGGCCTTTTCCGAAACGGTGGAAGGCGAAGTGGTCGTTGCGAGCGGGGGAAGCCTGATCGGTGGCCAGTTGATTAGCGTGCCTGCCGGTACCGGCGCCGCGGCGACGGTGACAGGCGCGATTGCCAAAGCGGAATTGCTGCCTCCGCCAGAATTATTGGATCCGGCAAAAGTTCAGTCGGATTCGGAATTGCATTTTTCCATCGCTCCGAGAGAATCGGCTGTTGGTCATCGCCTGATCATTGCGTCCGATGCTGGCTTCGTTGATCTTGTGGCAGAAACGGAAGGACAGGGCGCGATGCTGGAATTGCCGGCAATCCCGAACGGACGCTATTTTGCCAAGGTGACCGCACTGGCGGCGGATGGCTTCGAAGGCATGCCGGCGACCTATAGCTTCAAGCGTCAGCTCAGCACTCTGGGGGGCAGCGCCGATGCCGGTGATTTCGGTTATCGCTTCAAATGGTTCGGCGAGGGCGAGGGACAAAGATATTACCGGCTCCAGATCCTGAAGGACAGCAAGACGTCTGTTCCGATCATCGATGAAACCGGGCTGTCCCGGGACACCATCACCTTGTCGGATCTGCCGGATGGGGAATATTATTGGCGCGTGGGCGTGATTCAGTTTTCCAGCGATCCGGAAGACCCGGAGGCGATCGAAAAATGGACGGATTTCGAAAAATTGACCGTGGCCAACTAGCTGCACGGGTCCGGCTGATGATCGATTTTTTTCAGAGGCTCAATCGCCGATGAGACTGCGCCAGCGTCTGGGCCTGGAATGGCTGGCCGTGGCTTTGCTGGCCTCCTGTCTGGTTGCGGCACTGGCCTATTGGGACAGTCTGTCGCGGTTCGACAATCTGATCTATGACCAGCTGTCCGGGATGGATCGACCAGCGCCGCAACCTGACATATTGATTGTCGAGATTGATGAAGACAGCCTGACAGCTTTTGGACAATGGCCATGGCCGCGGCAGCGGCACGCCGCGCTGTTTGAGCAGCTGGCAGCGGGCAATCCGGAAGCGATCGGTTTCGACATTCTGCTGAGTGAACCTGGCGACGCCGATGGTGATGCGGCGCTGGCGAAGGCGATGGCGGGCATTTCGAACCTGTTCCTGCCGCTACATTTCGTTTTTCCCGGCAGCAATGGTGCAGAATATGATGTCAAACAGCCGATCGCGCCTTTTGCTGACGCGGCAACTGGCCTGGGCCATGTAAACCTGGTTTTCGACGCGGACGGCGTCGTCCGCCGTGCAGCTCTGTGCTTCGGCGACAAGGCGACGGGGGCAGACTGGCCACATTTGATGGAGAAGATCTATCGCTCGCTCCACAGCCGCTCTTCGCCGGCCTATGACCGGCTGGACGATTGTGATCAGAAGCTGTTGATGCCCTTTGCGCAGCGCGGTGTGTATCAATCGATATCCTATTCCGCATTGGCCAAGGGACAGGTTCCGATCGCTTTCCTGCAAGGCAAGATCATCTTGATCGGCGCGACCGCCAACGGCCTGGGAGATCAATATCCGGTTCCGCTCGGCGATGGCGGAACGCTCTCTGGGGTCGAGATCATGGCCAATCTATATGGCGCGATTGCGCGCGACGATTTCATCATCCCGATCGCCTTCGGGCAGCAACTGGCGCTGTCGCTGCTACCGGTCTGGATATTGCTGCTCGGTTTCTGGCGATGGCGTCCGCGGACCACGATCATTGTCTCGTTCGCCCTGATAGTGACGATATTGCTGACCAGCGCGATGCTGATGCAATTCGCGCTCTGGTTCGCGCCCGGAACCGCCTTGCTGGGCGTCATATTGGTTTACCCTGTCTGGGGCTGGCGCCGGTTGCAGGCGACCAGTGATTTCATGGACAACGAACTGCAGAATTTTCGTCAGTCGAGCATCGATATCCCGATCATGCGTCCGGAGCTCGGTCCTGTCGATGTCATCACCGGTCAGGCCGAACGGCTGACTCACGCCATTTCCCATGTCCGCGATTTGCGGCGGTTCATCAGCGATGCGCTCAGGAACCTGCCCGACCCGATGTTCATCACCGATCTCGATGGCAAGGTGACATTCGTCAACCGGCTGGCGCAGACCGGGATGGAAGACGGTGCGCAGGATCTGGCGCTGGACGACATGCTCAACCGCTTTGTATCTCCCGGTGATCTGCAGGAGGTTAAGGACTATCTCGACCTGCAGAACAGACCGACAAAACATGATTTTGTCGATTTTACTTCACGCGACGGACAAATCTTCGCCATGCGGCGCGCACCTGTGCTGTCGGACGAAGGATTGCTGAAGGGCCATATTCATTATCTCGCGGATATCACGCAAGTCGCCCATGCCGCACAGCAACGGGAGGAAGTGCTGGAGCTGCTGTCCCACGACATGCGCGCGCCCCAGGCGGCAATTCTGGCGCTTCTCGATGGAAAAGAAAGGGATGAGACGGCCGGCCGGATCGCAGGCCATGCGCGGCGCACCTTGGCGCTGGCGGACAATTTCGTCGGTCTGGCACGGATTGATGCCAGCGAATTTTCCGGCGAGGATATATTGCTCGCGGAACTGGTCGAGGAAGCCAATGACAGTCTTTGGCCGCTCGGCCAGGCGCGTAGCATTCGCTGCGAAGTCGATGATCAGTCGGATGGCGCCTTTGTCCGTGTTGAACCCTCCAGTCTCTATCGCTCTTTCGTCAATCTGATCGACAATGCGATCAAATATAGCCCGGATGGCGGTGTCGTGACGATGTTGATCCGGGTGACCGAACTGGATGGGCAAGCCTTTGTATCGGTCGCGATTTCCGATCGGGGCAAAGGGATCTCCGAAGAGATGCTGGGCCAACTGTTCGAGCGTTTCGCCAGCGATGACCGAATGGCGCATTCATCAATAAAGGGAGCCGGACTGGGGCTGAATTTTGTTGCCAGGGTGATCGCAAGGCATGGTGGTTACGTCAGGGGGGAGAATCGCCGGGATGGCGGTGCCCGCTTTACCGTGCTTCTGCCCCTGGCTCCCGACCTCGAGGAGCAGGAAGGGTGATCATTCACGGCCCTCGCGGGTGCGGGTTACACTGCGCGGTATATCGGTCGGTTGCTGATCCAGCCCGGACAGGGCGGAATTGACCAGAAACGACAAAGACTGCGCGATTGTGCCTTTGCAATGATATTCTGCGGCACTGCCCGAATATAGTTTTGTGCCGCGCAGTTGATCGAAAAGGCTGATCGTCAACCGATGTTCGCGATCCTTGCAGGACTGGAACCTTTTTTGTGTTTTGGCGGCCGCTATGGATTGTTCGCTATCTTTGTCGCCAGCATTGATCGCGATATCGGCTGGCCGGTCGGAGAGGGCGACGTGGACCAATATTGATGCATCCGCAGAGGGCTGATAGCCTCGCTCGCTCAGCGATTCTGCGACCATATCGCGGGCGCGTGCCAGATCGCGATTGGCTACTGCATCTATCGCGGAAAGGGCAAAGTTTTTTTGTTCAGGCGCGGCTATTAGCTGATGCGTCTGGACACGGGTCTGTATCGGTCCGGCACATCCGGCAACCGTCATCGCACCTGCCAATATCCATGCGAGCGATCGGATCATCCCGTTCTCCAGCCAATATTCCAAGCCTTTTGATAATCTGCCGGTCCGGAAAAGTCACGCAAATAGGCTTTGCGAATATCGGCCTATCGGGTCAGTGCGTAATAAATCACATAGAGCCAGGAGAAAAATCCGTGGATGATCGCCCAAAATATCGACTTGTGGGTGGTGAAGCTGATAGCAATCGCCAGAGCACTGCCAAATCCAACACCTTTGCTGACGATCTCCTTGCGGACATAGGTCACCCGTCTCCTCATCGGCGATTCTCCCGGTGCATAATCTTCTGGACGCATCCGTTCCGGCTTTGCTTTCCCCACCATGATCAGGCGGCTTCCCGCGTGCGGTCTGATAGTTCCTGATTGAGCATTTCTGCCAGCAGGAACGCGAGTTCAAGAGATTGCGCGGCGTTGAGCCGCGGGTCGCAATGGGTGTGATAGCGATCGCCGAGCGATGCATCGGTGATCGCCACGCCGCCGCCGGTGCATTCGGTGACATTCTGGCCGGTCATCTCGCAATGGATGCCACCGGCAAACGTGCCTTCTGCCCGATGGACGGCGAAAAAGCCGCGCACTTCGCTGAGGATGCGGTCAAACGGCCGGGTCTTGTAACCGCTCTCCGCCTTGATGACATTGCCGTGCATCGGATCGCAGGACCAGACGACCGGATGGCCCTCCCGTTTCACCGCCCGGACGAGCGGCGTCAGGCCGCTTTCGACCTTGTCATGTCCGAAGCGCGAAATCAGCGTCATCCGGCCGGGCTCACGCGCCGGATTGAGCGTGTCGAGCATTTTCAGAAGCGCATCGGGGGTCAGCGAGGGACCGCATTTCATGCCGATCGGATTGCCGATGCCGCGCAGAAATTCGACATGAGCCGAACCTTCAAACCTAGTTCGGTCGCCAATCCAGAGGAAATGCGCACTGGTATCATACCAGTCGCCGGTCAGGCTGTCCTGCCGGGTCAGGCATTGCTCATAAGGCAGCAGCAGCGCTTCGTGACTGGTGTAGAAGGACGTTGTCTTCAATTGCGGCACGGTGTCGGGATTGATCCCGCATGCTTCCATGAAGGCCAGCGCTTCACCAATCCGGTCAGCCATTTCTTCGAATTTCTTCGCCCATGGGCTGCGTGCCATGAAATCATGGGTCCAGCCATGAACCTGCTTGAGATTGGCATAGCCGCCGGTGGAGAAAGCGCGGAGCAGGTTGAGCGTGGCCGCCGCCTGGTTATAGGCGCGAACCATCCGTTCCGGATCCGGATCACGGCGGCTGCTGTCAAATTCGATCCCGTTGATGATATCGCCGCGATAGCTGGGCAGTTCGACACCATCCTGCACTTCGACATCAGAGGAGCGCGGTTTGGCAAACTGGCCAGCCATGCGGCCGAGCTTCACCACCGGCAGTTTCGATGCATAGGTCAGCACCACCGCCATCTGAAGAATGACGCGGAATGTATCGCGGATATTGTTCGGATGAAATTCCGCAAAGCTCTCGGCGCAATCGCCGCCCTGCAGCAGGAATGCCTTGCCCGCAGCAACTTCGGCCAAATCCTGTTTCAGGCTCCGGGCTTCACCGGCAAAGACCAGCGGCGGGTAACTGCCAAGCAGCTCCTCGGTTTCCGCCAATTTGGCAGCGTCAGGATATTGGGGCATATGCAGCCCTTTAAAATCCCGCCAGCTATTTGCCGTCCAATTCGTCGCCATCAGAGCGCTCCGCTTCATTTCCACTAAAATCGAGAGCCTTTAGGCGGGAGTTAAGGGCGATGGCAAGGGAAACCCATCGTTGGTTGCCAGCGAAACTATCGGGAAACCACCGTTTCAGACTAGCCCCCGGGTTTTTTCTTCCAGCTACCGCTGTTGCGGAACTCGGCTTTGACCTGGCTGACATCCGGCAGTTTCTGTCCCGCATAGGCTTGATCACCACCGTTGGCTTTCGCCTGGGCGCTGTAATTGGGTGCCTGATAGGATCGGGGTGCATTTACATCCAGCGCCGGAGCAGGCCGATCATGGCGGCGTGCATTGTCGGCGGCGAGCGCAGCCATTTTCTCTGATTGGGCAGCCTCGGCTTCGGCCTTGCGTCGGCCCGCCTCATAGGCATTTTCCAGCGCAATAGGGTCGAGCGCGGAGGCCGGGCTATTGCTGCTGGCGACATCATAGCGGCGGGGCTTCGGCACCGGCAAGGGCTCACCACCGCGATATCGCTGGCTGAATGCACTGGCCTTACCGGCATTGCCTTTCCAGCTATAGAAACGATGCGCGCCCAGCGTCCCGAGGAAGCGCAGGCTCGGCGCCCAATAGGGATAGACATAGCTTGCGTGATAATGGGTGGCGGTGCCGACGGTCGTATAGCTTTTCCCGGCCAATGCTTCGGCAGCGACCTTCTTGGCACGGTCCCAGTGAAACCGCACAGGCTTGCGGCGCAGCGAACCGTCGCAAGTATAAGTGAACTGGCAACCGGTCGTCCGTTCGCTGCCCTGATAGACCACGCCGCAGACCGTGTTCGGATAGCTGGGATGGCGGACGCGGTTCAATATGACCTGCGCGACGGCGCGTTGGCCGGCATCTGGTTCCATCCCGGCTTCATAATAGATCGCCTGGGCCAGGCAATATAGAGCCCGGCTATCGTCTATTGCCGAGCCGTGAAAGGCGGTTTGCCGGATGAGATGTGCCGGTGATGTCTGGTCAGCATCATTGCCGGGCATATCCGACAAGCCGTCAATCGATCCAGTGCCCGGGTTCGCGAGCGGATCTATGCCGAAACCGTCATAATTTTGCGGGGTCGCATAATTGGGGTCGATGAAATAAAAGGCCGAACCGGCAAAATTTTCTTCGGCACGTTCGACCGATTGCAGCCCGGGATCGCTGGGGTTGAACTGCTGCGCATCGACGCTCGATTGTGACATGGTTGTTGGAATCAGGATCAGGCTGATCAGGAAAAATACGGTCAATATGCGTTCGCGGAGCGTCAGTTTCGCGAACGATCGGCGCTGTTTTGATTCCGGTGCGGAACTGGAACCCATTGCCCCCCAACCGGTACTCGCGCCGTCTGGCAGCTTGTCCGCCATGGGCAGCGGTCCCGGATACGGGTCACCCAATCCATAATCGGGCATATGACTGCTCAGGGGCGGGACATAGGGTGGTGGTACGCGCACGGGTTATCAAATTACCTGAATTGGCCCAAGCGGGCGGAAGGGGCGGGATGTAGCCGGTTTTTACCGGCGCTGCGCTGAGCAAAATAACGCTGTTCCATCATGGGACGCGCTTTGCTTACAGGTTAACCGGTTAACATGGACCTTCGTTCCCGCAAATTGACCAGATATTGAGCAACCATATATCCGGCGATGCCGAAAATTATGCCGCCAACTGCCGGGGCAACAACAATCCCGTCCAGCCCGTAATATTCTCGGCCGAGCCAGAGAAAGGGGACAAGGCCCAGCGTATTGCGCAGCCAGTTCATCACTGTGGACCATGCCGGATGACCGAGATTGTTGCAGGCGGCATTGCCGATGAACAACATGCCGTTGAAAAAGAAGAGCGGTGTCAACAGGGCGGCAAATAGCCAGAATACATGCCGCCCTTCGCCCGTCAGATGGAATGCGTCGCTGATCAGGCCGCTGAGCAGGTACAGGATCGGCCAGATGATCAGCGTGTAGGCCATAGCGAAAATGGTCGCCTGCTTGATCGTCGTGCGCACCCGGTCAAATTGCCGTGCGCCGAAATTCTGTCCGATGATTGGACCGATGGCGCCGGAAAGCGAGAACATCAGGCAGAAAGCAACCGGTACGACCCGGCCGACAACCGCAAAGCCGGCAATGACATCATCGGAATAATCGGCGACGAAACGGTAGGAAATGAAACCGCCGATCGGTGTGGCAACATTGGTCAGAATCGCGGGGATCAGGATCGTCATGATCGAGGGAATATCCTTGCGAAAGCTCGGCACGGAAAAGCCGTCGAAACCGCCATAACTTTTTATGACCGGCCAGATTGCGAACATCGCCGAAACGACAGCGGCACAGGCGCTCGCGACCGCTGCGCCATTGATTCCCCAGTCGAAGCCAAAGATGAAGATCGGGTCGAGAATGGCATTGGTGATGCCCATGCTGAGTGTCACGTTCATCGCGCGCCGGGCTGCACCATGGGCGCGCAGAAAGCCGGAGCAGACCATGGCTGCGACACTGAACGGCATGAATGGCGCGACGATCCGGATATAGCCGGTGGCAGCCTGATTGGCGGTTCCGTTGGCACCGGCCAGTTCCAGAATATCGGGTGCAAAAATAAAAAACAGGATCGCTACCGGCGTGATTATCATCGTGCTGAGCACCATGATGTTGGTCAGATAGCGCCGCGCCCGATCCGGATCGCCCTGACCGATATGGCGCGCGGCAAGCGCGCTGGTTGCGATCATCAGGCCGATATGGAACGCCGTCGCGAAAAACAGGATTGTGGCTGCAAAACCCATGGCAGCAGTCAGCGAACTGTCAGCCAGTTGTGCGATATAGAATAGATCGGCAAAGTCGACGAGGAACATGGTCAGCAAACCGATGCTGGCGGTCAGTGACATGGTTGCTATATGCCGAATGGGACTACCGGTTAGGAATATGGCGGGTTGCGTCGCGATATTATCTGTTCCACTGCAAATCGCCTGGCCGGAACTGGCAATGGCGGAAGAGATTTTTTGCCCTATAGTCTTTTGCCAAGGGGTCAATTCGTATCTATTGGAAAATGATCTTTGGAGAGCGTCGGATGATCTATCGAACAGGACTGATTGCGTTGTTGATCGCGATATTGGCGGGTTGCTCTGTGGCGGAGGAAGAAGAAGCATCGTCGTCGCAAGAACGCGGCGTGTTCGAGCGTCGAAATACCGCGCCTGACCCGGCGGACAATGGTCTGACACCCCGCAGAGCGGAACAGGCTTATGCGCGGATCGCGCTCAACTGCATCAACAAGCAATATCCCAACAAGATCAGCCATGTTCTGAACAGCGCCGCCGATGTGGCGGAACCGGCAAAGCTGACTCCGGTTTTCTATGGCTGTTTCGACTGGCATAGCGCCGTTCACGGCCATTGGTTGTTGACCCGCCTGTGGGGGCAGGACCTGGTTCCCGAGATGGATGAAGAGATCGCCGCCGCGCTGGCAGCGAATTTCACGGCTGAAAAAATTGCCGGTGAGATGGCCTATTTTCAAGGTGACGACCGGGCGGCGTTCGAGCGGCCCTATGGCATCGCGTGGTTCCTGCAACTGACCGCCGAACTGCGCGAGATTGCGGATGGCGAAGGCGGCAAGGCCGAACAGGCGAAGACATGGCTGGCCCGACTGAAGCCGCTGGAGGCTTTGATCGTGGGCAATATCAAGGACTGGTTGCCGAAACTGGCCTATCCCATCCGGTTGGGAACCCATAACCAGTCCGCCTTTGCCTTTGGACTGTTTCTCGATTGGGCCGCTGGCAGCGGTGACAGCGAAATGGCCAGTCTGGTGCGCGACAAGGCACTAAGCTTCCATCGCAATGACCGCAATTGTCCGATGGCTTATGAACCTTCGGGGGAGGATTTTCTGTCTTCCTGCCTGATGGTTGCGGACCTGATGCGGCGGGTGATGGATGACAGCGAATATGCCAGCTGGCTGTCGACTTTCCTGCCAGAGATTCCGACCGATGGCAGCGACGACTGGCTGAAAGTCGGTATTGTCAACGACCCGACCGATGGAAAATTGGTCCATCTGGACGGACTCAATCTTTCCCGGGCGTGGGCACTGGAGGGCATGGCTTCCGCGCTTCCGGACAATGATCCGCGGCGCGCATCGCTGCTCGCATCAGCCAGCCTGCACGGCAATTCAGGAGAGGAATCCGTGCGCACGCCGCATTATTC
>NZ_JBALTF010000018.1:26606-31086 GCF_036964675.1 Parasphingorhabdus sp.
CCAGGATAGCGCAGATGCCTTGTTCGTGCAGCGGATCCTGATGACCAGCATCTGTATCACCTTCACCTGGCTGCTCTACCGCTTGCTGATTGCGGTGCGCAGCAGCGGAATGGGCGCTGCGATATTCATGCTTACCTTGCCGACCATGATTCTGGCCAATTACATCGCCATCCTCGACCAGATCGTATTTGACCGTGAGGCGGCCCTGTTCGATTTTTCCTATCTGCTCGATCCGATCGATTTCAGGTCGTTCGACTGGGCCTATATTCTGGATGAAGCGTTGACCCGCTATTTCATTCTGGTCAGCTGGGGCGCTTTATATCTGGCCTTGTCGCACAGTCAGGACGTGCAGCGGATGATGGTGCATAGTCGGCAGCTGGAGCGGGTGAACCGAGAGAGTGAATTACGGGCGCTGCGTTACCAATTGAATCCGCATTTCGTTTTCAATGCGCTCAATTCGGTCAGCAGCCTGATCATCGATCGGAAAAATGAGCAGGCCGAGAAACTTGTCGATGACCTGGCCGACTATATGCGGGCGGTGTTGACCGGCGGCACCGAGGATATGATTGCGGTGGAACAGGAAATTGCGCAGCAGGTTCGCTACCTCGAGATAGAGCGCGTGCGTTTCCCCGAGCGGCTGCATTATATTGTTAACATCGACCCGGCCGCAAATGGTTGGAGCATACCGGCCTTGATCATCCAGCCGCTGATCGAAAATGCCGTCAAATTTGGCGTGTCAGGAACGGACCAGCCGATCAATATCATTATCTCCGCACAGATTGAGGGTGATCGCTTGCGCATCAGCGTCGCCAATGACGGGAGGATAAAAATCCCTGCTGCGCAACCGCCTGATCGCACTGGCGGTACCGGGACCGGTCTGACCAATATCCATAACCGGCTGAGAGCTTTATATGGCCAAAATGCGTCGTTGTTTCTGGCGAACAGCAAGGACGGAATGGCCATTGCAACCATAGTTCTACCCGATCCGTCGATGATATTTGAGGATATCTGAGAATGGCCAAAAAGCCGCCATCGGTCCTGATTGTTGATGATGAGCCGCTCGCCCGCTCTCGGCTCAAGGCGCTTTGTGAACGGACCCGGCTGTTCGGGGAAATGGAATTGGCCAATGGCGGTCGCCAGGCGGTGGAGAAAATCAGGCAGCGACAACCCGATATTGTGCTGCTCGACGTCGACATGCCCGATTATTCCGGACTCAAAGTGGCAGAGTTTTGCCAGGGTCTCGCGCGGATGCCGGAGATTATCTTTACGACAGCGCATAGCACATATGCGGTTCAGGCGTTTCGACTCGAAGCGACCGACTATCTCTTGAAGCCGGTCAAGGAGTCCTTGCTGCGCGAGGCCGTCGAGCGCGCTATTGCCAATCGTGCGCGTGGTGCGACCGACCGGGAACCAGATATCGCCAAACGTCTTTGGGTGCAGGATGGCACTGGGGCACTGCAGCTGAATGTTGCGGATATCCAGTGGGTCGAAGCGGAGCGAGACTATATGCGGCTATATTTGCCGGGGCGCAGCTATCTGGTGCATCAATCGATGCGCTCGCTGGAACGCCAATTGCCGGACAGCCTGTTCGTCCGCGTGCACCGCTCGACCATCGTCCGGCGTGACTGTATCGCCGAAGTTCGCCGTAAAGGGCGCAAGCGATTTGTAATATTGCAGGACGGCGGCCAATTACCCATTGGACCCCGTTATGCGGACAGGATCACGGCCACTGCTCAAACCGGACGCTTGGGCGGATCCGAAACCGTAACCGAGTAACGCGGCACTGGAGCCGGCTGCATCATTCCATCGACATCAACAAAGGTTTGTCTTTCGACATTGTGCGGATGTTCCTTTGCTTCCGTCAGTGACAGGACAGGCGCAAAACAAATGTCTGTTCCTTCCATCAGGTCGCACCATTGGGTGCGGGTCTTGGTCTTGAACAGATCGGTCAGTTTTTCCTTCAGCGCGGGCCATTGCCTGATATCCATTTGCGCGTCGAAATCTTTATCTTCTGCAAGGCCCGCCACTTGCCGCAGTTCTGCATAAAATTGCGGTTCTATTGATCCGATCGAGATAAATTTCCCGTCCGCCGTCTCATAGCTGTCATAGAAATGTGCACCGGTATCGAGCAAATTGACACCCCGTTCATCCCGCCATTGGCCGACGTTGTGAAAGTCAAAAATCATCGCCATCAAAGTGGCAGACCCATCGGTCATCGCACAATCAACCACCTGACCGGTGCCACCGGTTTTGGCATGAAGAAGGGCGGAAACCATGCCGAACGCCAGCATCATGCCGCCACCGCCAAAATCGCCGACCATATTGATCGGTGGAGTCGGTTTCTCGCCGGCACGACCGAAGGCGTGCAACGCACCAGAAATGGAAATATAGTTGATATCATGTCCCGCTGCAGAGGCGAGCGGGCCATATTGGCCCCAACCCGTCATCCGGCCATAGACCAGCTGAGGATTGTCCGCGAGCAACACGTCCGGGCCAAGCCCGAGACGCTCCATGACCCCGGGGCGAAAACCTTCGATCAGTCCGTCGGCATTTTTTACCAGATCGCGCGCTGTCGCAATCCCCTCGTCCGATTTCAGGTCAATCGCTACCAAATTGCGCGAGCGGGACAAAGAGAGCCGGGGATCCGGGGCTTTGCCAGGACGATGGAGAACGGTCACCGTGGCTCCCTGATCGGCGAGCATCATGCCGCAAAAGGGTCCGGGACCGATCCCGGCAAACTCAATGATATTGATACCGGTTAGTGGTCCTGCCATGTCTTGCTCCCGTTTAATCGACTGATTAACGGGTCCTATGCAGGGACTGAAATCTAATCAAGCTTAATGTTGAAGTTTGATCCGCAGTCTAGCGGGTGCCTGGTCCGTTGCGCAAAGGCGGGTTTTTTTGGGCCGGGTGACGCAGATAGCGCGGCAATTCCGATTTATTCTGACCAACTGGCTGCCTCGCGAGCTTTGGATCAATCGGATGATCAAATGCGACGCCGAATCTACCCTGAGCGACCCAGGCGACATGTCCGGTGACGCGACCAATATTGCGCAGTTCCAATTGAACCTTGTCACCCCGTTTGGTGAGTACCGTTGCTTCCGCCATCAGACCACCAGCTGACAGATTGCGAATCCGTACTTCGCCGCAGTCATCCCCATCAACGAAGCGTAATTCTGCTTTCAGAAACAGACTGTCCCGATCGAGCTCGCGTTTCGGGTGGCCAAGGGCCTGGCTGTTCATTTTCAGACTATCGTCAAATGGTTCTTTCATGAGCTTCCCGCAGTCGTTAAATGTAAATGCATGTGTAGCAAAGGCAGCATTAAGGCGAAATTGGTGCAAATTTCGTTAATATCGACCACTTTTTCTCGCAGAGAATTTGGCCGGTTTTAGCGGTTATTTGAGGTTTCCGGACGGTAAGAAGCCCAAAATGTTAAGTTTCCCGCTGGAGCAAGAAATTAGATCACTGATCTCGGGATATTTTCTCGTTGCGTTCATGCGCTTCCTGCGCTTCGACCGTCATCGTTGCTACTGGCCTGGCTTTTAGTCGGTCGAGCGAAATTGGTTCGCCGGTAACTTGGCAATAGCCATATTCGCCGTCTTCAATCCGTCGCAGTGCCGAATCGATTTTGGATGTCAGCTTGCGTTGACGATCGCGGGTCCTGAGCTCCAGGCCCCAATCAGTTTCGCTCGACGCCCGGTCATTGAGGTCCGCTTCCTGTATCGGACCGTCCTGCAAATGGGCGAGAGTTTCCTTGGATTCGTCGATGATTTCCTGTTTCCATTTTTTCAGGGCCTGCCTGAAGAAAGCGAGCTGGCGCTCGTTCATGAACTCTTCGTCTTCGGTCGGTTCATAGCCATCTGGCAGGGCCACATCTGTGCCATTTGCGCCAGTTTTTGCGGATGCTTTTTTTACCGAGGATGCCAACATACTCTCCAAACATCATGCCCTGGCCGAATCCGGAGGGCTGGACCATATATAGAGCGGGCCTATACCCAGCGGACTTATTGGAAACAAGGCGGAAAATCGCTGTTTATCCAATAATTTAAAAATTGGAAAATTTCGGATAAAAATAAGATGGTGTGCCGCATAGCCTTGTGGACCTGGATGGAGCTTGGTTCTCGCATATTGCACCAAAAAATTCATATTTCTCGAAATTCTCCAAGAAATCCATCGCTAATGGTTCCAATTCGGGACATTAACCGTTGCTTGATGCCAGCTGTTAAGACATTTTCCCCTTTCGCACCTGCAAACAGGGTTAATTCAATTGTTATTTACCATTTCTTCTGTCTTTCTGATCCATGTCGAGATAGCGAAAAGGGCGGTTGGCATAGGAAAGCTGACTTTCTAATCGCTTCTACAGCGGAAGAGAGATGAGATTATGTCGGTACGGATGGCTTTGGCAAAATTATGCGCCTGCACTTGCGGCGGGGCCTTGATTGGCGGCGGCGCGGTCCATGTTTCAGAAGCGCCAACAGC
>NZ_JBALTF010000018.1:31093-38449 GCF_036964675.1 Parasphingorhabdus sp.
TTGGCAAAATTATGCGCCTGCACTTGCGGCGGGGCCTTGATTGGCGGCGGCGCGGTCCATGTTTCAGAAGCGCCAACAGCCCCTTATGTCAAGAAACTCTCCAAAAAAAATCCAGTTCGGGCCCGTACGGTCAGGAAGGGTGAGCCTGCCCGCAAGATAAAACGTACGCGGCGGACCGTAACCAAAACGGTGACGGCTTGCCAACCGACAGTGGTCACAATTGCTCAGACCCCAGCGCCACAAGCGATTCCTCTGCCTCCCTATATTCCACCCGCCCCGCCTATTAGTAGTAGTGGCGGCTCAATCCCGGTCGTGATTGGTGGCAGCGGCGGATATGGCGGCAGCAGCGGCGGCTTTTTCGGCGGCTTTTTCGGCGGTAGCTCCGGCGGCGGCAGTGTAGTAATTTCCTCGACCAGCAGCGGCGGATCAACAAGCACGTCTTCTGGTGGCAGCTCGACTAGCGGTGGCTCCACCAGCACGTCCACTGGCGGCAGCAGCTCTTCTTCGTCCAGCTCATCCAGCAGCTCCTCGAGCAGTTCATCCAGTTCTTCTGGATCCAGTGGCGGCAAACCGGACCACAGCTCCTCTGGTGGATATGGTTCCTCGGGTAGCACGGGCTCTTCTGGCAGTTCCGGTTCGTCTTCCTCGAGTTCGGGTGGCAGTTCCACCAGCAGTTCGTCGGGTGCGACGGGCGGTTCCTCAAGCTTTGGTGGCACGTCAAGCGGGTCTTCGAGCAGTTCCTCCAGCTCCAGTTCCTCGAGCAGCAGCTCCAGCTCTTCTTCAGGTGGCAGTACCGGCGGCTCAACCGGTGGTACGGATGTCCCGGCACCACCAGTTGTCCTGCTTTTCGGTGCAGCAGCAGCGGCCCTGTTTGCCCGTCGCCGCAAGTCGAAAAAACTAATTGCCGCCTAAGGCGCTCGAAGTAAAATCGTCCAAAAAGCGGCTGGAGTAATCTGGCCGCTTTTTTCTTTGCAGTCTTGCAAGTGAAACAGACGGTCGGCATAGGCGTTTGCTATGCATGATATAAAATATATTCGCGAAAATCCGGAAGAATTTGACGCTGCGCTAGCAAGGCGTGGGGTGGAAGCTGCGGCGCATAATATCCTGGCGCTGGATGAGCAGAGCCGCGCGTTGAAAACCCAGATGCAGGACGGTCAGGCGCGTCGCAACGAGGCGTCCAAGGCGATCGGGAAAGCCAAGAGCCAGGGTGACGAAGAAACGGCGCAGGCGTTGATGGCGGAAGTCGCCGAGCTGAAAAGCAAAATGCCCGAGATCGAAGAAAATGAACGGGAAGTTTCAGGCCGATTGCAGGATGTTCTGGCTGCGCTGCCGAATCTGCCGGCCGACGGCGTCCCGCCCGGCACAGATGAAGACGGTAATGTTGAGGTTGAACGCTGGGGCGAACCGCGTAACTTTGATTTTGATCCGAAAGAGCATAGCGATATCGGGCCGGCGCTGGGGCTGGATTTTGAAACGGCAGCGGCCATGTCCGGTTCGCGCTTTGCCTTCCTGCGTGGGCAGATGGCCCGGTTGCAGCGAGCGATCGGCCAATATATGCTCGATCAGCAGACGATGACAAATGGCTATCAGGAATGCGCGCCGCCGGTGCTGGTGCGCGAGCAAGCCATGTTTGGCACCGGTCAGCTCCCAAAGTTTTCCGAGGATTCGTTCCAGACTACCGATGGTCGCTGGTTGATTCCGACCGCAGAGGTCAGTCTGACCAACAGCGTAAGCGGGCAGATATTGGATGAAGCGCAACTACCGATCCGATTGACCGCACTTACCCCCTGTTTCCGCAGCGAAGCTGGCTCTGCCGGCAAGGATACGAAAGGTCTGATCCGTCAGCACCAGTTTGAGAAAGTTGAAATGGTGACGATCTGCCATCCTGACAACAGTGATGCCGAACATCTGCGGATGACCGAAGCCGCGGAATCGATCCTCAAGGCGCTGGAACTGCCCTATCGCAAAATGCTGCTGTGCGCGGGAGACATGGGCGCTACGGCTCGTAAAACATATGATCTGGAAGTCTGGCTTCCGGGGCAGAACACCTATCGCGAGATTTCGAGCGTTTCGACCTGCGGCGACTATCAGGCGCGGCGGATGAATGCTCGTTTCCGGCCCGAGGGCGAAGAAAAGGGGACAAGATTTGTCCACACGCTGAACGGTTCGGGGCTTGCCGTGGGTCGTACATTGGTGGCGGTGCTCGAAAATTATCAGCAGGCGGATGGTTCGGTCACAATTCCGCCGGCATTGCTGCCCTATATGGGTGGCATCGACAAACTGGAGCCAACGTGATGCGGATACTGCTGACCAATGATGATGGTTTTGATGCGCCGGGGATGAAAATCCTGCTCGATATCGCATCGCATTTTTCCAACGATATCTGGATTGTTGCGCCGTCCGACGAGAATTCGGGCGCTGGCCACTCGCTGACAATCACTCGGCCACTGCGCATCCGCAAGCGGGGCGACCAGCAATATTCAGTTGATGGTACACCAACCGACAGCGTGATGATGGCGGTCGCCAAGATCATGAAAGACGGCCCGCCCGACCTGATCCTGTCCGGCGTTAATCGCGGTGCAAATCTGGGCGAAGATGTCACCTATTCGGGCACGGTGTCGGCTGCGATGGAAGGTGCTTTGGCGGGAATCCCGTCGATCGCGCTCAGTCAGGCCTATGCGCGGGGAGATATGGGTGCTGATGTGCCGTTTGATGCCGCTGTGCAATGGGGTGAACGCGTGCTGCGGCCTCTGATCAAGGAACGGATGGATCACCGAACGCTGGTAAACATCAACTTTCCGGCGCTCCCGGCGAGCGAAGTAAAGGGCGTGCAGGTCGTATCGCAGGGCATCCGCGACTATGGCCGGTTGCAGATCGTCAGTAACCGCGATCCGCGCGGTTTTGAATATCACTGGTTCGGTCTTGGACCGATGGTGGAAACGCCGGCGCATAGCACCGATCTGGAAGCGATCGCCGACGGCTTTGTCTCGATCACACCGCTCCACCTGGATCTTACCCATTATGATTCTATGGACGGTCTGAAGAAACTTTACCGCTGATCACGAGCCGCTACGCTCGTGAATATGCTATGTTTTGGTCAGCGGGGCTGGCAAGCTGCGCTTTTGCTGCTATTAGCAATCCCGTGAGGGGAAGAGTTGGTTAATGGGGTCATATATGCGTCATATTGCGATCCTGATATTGCTCATGGCTGTCACCGCCTGCATCCCTCCGGGCCACGATGACTATGCCCCGCCGGCAGCTCAGCCTCAGTTGCGTGCCGACCCTTTGGTTCTCAGCACAGCACCCGAGCAGGCGCCGCCTTCGACTTGGCAAGCACGCCCCGTCACGGCCAATGCCCAACGGGTGGAATCAGGCACATATATCGTGCAGCCTGGGGACACGTTGCGCGGGATTGCCAACAAGACTGGCGCGGGATCGCAAGTCATTGCGTCGGCCAACGGATTGGTTGATCCCTATGTCATACATCCCGGCCAGCGACTGAAAATAACCGGCGGGCGCTATCACGCGGTCAATGCGGGTGAGACCGGCATCGCGATCGCCCGTGCCTATGGCGCGCCATGGCGCGAAGTGGTGGCCTTGAACGCACTGGAAGAACCCTATATTTTGCGTGTGGGTCAGAAGCTGCTGCTGCCTGCCACCGCACCCAGCGATCCGGCCAGTTTGAGTATAGAACAACGCGCCGCCGCCTTTGATCTGGAGATTGACGATATTGTTACTGGCAGCCAGCCAGCACTGGCCGATGGTGCGGCCGCTAGAGAGCCCTCCGATTGGCGGAAAGCCATAACGCCCAATGCAACGATCGCGACACCGGTGGGCTTCTCCGGACGGTTCCAGTGGCCGGTGGATGGCAAAGTCATTTCCAATTTTGGCAGCAAAGGAGGCGGCAAGGTCAATGATGGCCTTAACATTGGCGTCCCCAGCGGCACGCCAATCCGCGCATCGGCCGACGGGGTGATCGCCTATAGCGGGGACGAAATCGGCGTATTCGGTGGGCTGATATTGATCAACCATGGGTCCGGCTGGGTCACCGCTTATGGTCATGCCGACAAGCTTAATGTGACACGCGGCCAGAAGGTCAAGGCGGGCGAGGTTATCGGCCTCGCCGGTGAAAGCGGCTATGTGCAGGAACCGCAACTGCATTTCGAAATCCGCAAGGATCGCAAGCCGGTCGATCCGAACATCCATCTGCCGAAACGCGGCTGAACCGGCCATGGCAGGCAGCAGCAACCGTAAAATTTCCGACTATTTTACCCTCCGGCGGCGTTCAAGCCTTCCGGTCTGGGCCGATATTGCATGGCGGGTCACGTTCGTTCTCGCGCTCATCGGCATGGCCGTGGCGGTGCATTATTTCGACCGCAATGGCCTGCAGGACAGCTATGACGGTGATGTCAGCTTTCTGGACGTTATCTATTTCACGATGATCTCGATTACCACCACCGGCTATGGCGACATCGCTCCGGTCACTGAACGGGCGCGGATGTTTGATGCCCTGGTTGTGACTCCTATTCGCATCTTCGTCGTGTTAATCTTTGTCGGCACGGCCTATAATTTTGTTTTCAAACGAACCTGGGACAATTGGCGCATGAAACTGATTCAAAGCAATTTGCATGACCATATCGTGATCGCCGGCTTTGGCACGAGCGGCAGTGAAGCTGTGCAGGAGCTGCTCGCGCGCGGCACCAACCCGGAAGAAATTGTCGTGATTGATTCGTCTGATGATGCCTTGGCGCAAGCTGAGAAGCTCGGCTGCGCGGTGATCAATGGTGATGCTACGCGCGACAATGCGCTGATGAATGTCAAAATATCGCGGGCCCGTTCGATGATTGTGTCGGCCGGGCGCGATGACACCAGCATATTGATCGTGCTTACCGCCCGGCATCTCGCCTATCATTTGCCGATCAGCGTATCGATCAAGGCGGCGGACAATGAACTGCTGGCGCGGCAGGCCGGGGCGACGACGGTCATCAATCCGGTCAGCTTTGCCGGGCTGCTGCTCGCCGGCAGTTGCGAAGGGGCCAAGATTTCCGACTATCTCAGCGATCTTGCTTCCGCCACCGGCCGGGTGAAACTGGTCCAGCGGTCGGTGACCGAGGACGAAGTCGGGATGGCGATGAGCGAGGTTGTCGGCTCGGGCCTTGGCGTGCGGATCTATCGCGGTGATGCGGTATTCGGTTTCTGGGAAGAGGAAGCGAGCATGCTGGAGGCTGGCGATATCATTGTCGAGATCATGCCGGGCAACGGGGCGGAGAAACGGTCAACGGCAAACGCCTGATTTGGCCTGTTCCATGGTTCATGTTGCACCCGCGAGATAGACTGCTATTCTGGTGGCTCGTTGATGGAGCTTGCTGATGGCCGACCCGATACCGATGCCCACCGGGCTTAGCCCACCCCACAGACTGGCGCAGCTGGGCGAATTGTCGCTGCCGCTCGACCTGCTCCGCTTCGGCCTGCAATGGCCACGGCTGGTCACGGCACCGCGCGGCGATGGCCGGCCGGTCTATCTGATCCCCGGCTATGGCGGCAGCGAATTGTCGATGCGCCCGCTGGAAGCCTTTCTGGGGCGGATCAACTATGATGTCGCCGACTGGTCGCTCGGCCGCAACCGGGGTTCGGTCGACCGCGATGTCGACCGTTTTACCGCGGTCGCCGAAGCCCGGTTCGCGGAGAATGGCGGACAGGCGTTCACCCTGATCGGCTGGTCGCTGGGCGGCATCATCGCCCGCGAAACCGCCCGGCAATCGCCGCATCTGGTGCGCGAGCTGATCACCATGGGCACGCCGATCATCGGCGGTCCCAAATATACCACGCCGGGCCAGCGCTACGCCAAATCCGCCAATATCAAGCTCGACCAGTTCGAGCGCGACGTCCATGAGCGCAACAGCATCGGCTTCGATCAGCCGCTGACCGTGCTCTATTCCAATCGCGACGGCATCGTCGGCCCCGATGTTGCGCGGGACATCTACAATCCGCAGGCGCGCAATATCCGCGTCGATGGCGGGCATCTTGGCCTTGGCTTCAACCCCAGGGTCTGGCGGATCATCGCCGATACGCTCGCCGGAGCAGCCTAGCCAAACCAGGCGTGGACCACGCCCATCGCCGTATAGAAGAGCAGCCAGTAGCCGGCGTCGACGAAGAACAGCGTCTTGTTCTTTTGCGAGAACAGATAGTTGGTGCCGATCGCCGGAACGATGAAGCCGAGCGCGATGCCAAAGGCGGTCAGCACCTTGGTGGCAAAATCGAGATCGATCGCATAGGTCGCGAAGGTATGGGCCAGCGTCCACGAGGCGACCAGGCTGAAGGCGAAGGCGCCGCCGTAAATCTTGCCCATGCTGCCCTCTTTGATCTGCTCCTCGGTCAGGCCGACCGCGCCCATCCATGTCTTGCCCATCACCGGCCCGTACCAGATGCCGCCGACCAGAAAGCCGGCCAGCGCGGCGACAACCACTGCGATCCAGTTAACATCGAATATGTTCATGTGATCCTCCTCCTGATTTTTTCCGGTCTTCGCCGGGGTCGTTTGCATAGCGAAATCGGGCGGTTTCGGCAATTGGGGCGGAGTCGAATGGCGGCTGCCTGCACCTCGCGATCAGGGTGAAGCGAGCGATGGTTCCGGGATGGCCCCCGGCCTGCGCCGGGGCACGAAGCGGGCGAACAACGCCATGACAACGATCTTTTGATGACTCGCCTGCAAAACACGCCTAAAGGCCGCGCCATATGGCAACCCAAATTCCTTCTCCGCCCAAAGTGGGCATGGTATCGCTCGGCTGTCCCAAGGCATTGGTCGACAGCGAACGGATTCTGACGCAGCTGCGCTCGGACGGCTATGATCTGTCGCCGGATTATGCCGGCGCCGACGTTGTGCTGGTCAACACCTGCGGTTTCCTTGACAGCGCCAAGGAGGAGAGCCTGGAGGCGATTGGCGAAGCGATGGCCGAGAATGGCCGGGTGATCGTTACCGGCTGCATGGGCAATGAAGCCGACCTGATCATGAAGCGCTTCCCCGATGTGCTCGCCGTCACCGGCGCGCATCAATACGAAGACGTGGTCACTGCGGTCCACGCTGCGGCCCCGGCGGCGCGCGGTGCGTTCGTCGATCTCGTTCCCGAAGCGGGCCTCAAGCTCACGCCGCGCCATTACAGCTATCTCAAGATCAGCGAAGGCTGCAACCATCGCTGTTCCTTCTGCATCATCCCGAGCCTGCGCGGCGACCTTGTGTCCCGCCGTCCCGATGCGATCCTGCGCGAAGCGGAGAAGCTGGTCGAGGCGGGCACCAAGGAACTGCTGGTGATCAGCCAGGATACTTCTGCTTACGGCGTCGATATCCGCCATCAATCC
>NZ_JBALTF010000019.1:0-17506 GCF_036964675.1 Parasphingorhabdus sp.
AGCATTTGGCCAATGTCTATAGTCTCATGCTTCAGGAAGCGCGCCTTGCGCTGCATATCAGTCGCGGCGTTACGATAAGAGTAGCCGCGACCCTGCTCGGCCTCACCCATGAAACCACCCGGCTTTATTCAAAGCGTATATATGCCAAGACCGGCACGCGTGGTCAGGCAGATCTTGTTCGTCTCATCCTTGCCAGCATCGTGGCATTGGCTTGAAATAGCAGCATAGCGTCCAAAATCGCGCACGTGGTTCGCAGCGGAGAATAATACCGAGCGTCAGGTTTCAGCCCGCAATTTGATACGCCGGAACCTTGCCCCAAGCTTTGTGGTGCTAAAAATCAGGAAAAATGGTGCGCCCGACAGGATTCGAACCTGTGGCCCCCAGATTAGGAATCTGATGCTCTATCCGACTGAGCTACGGGCGCGTTGTGTTGAGTGGTTTAGCCGCATCGGCAGGCGCATGCCACAATCAATTTTTCGATTTGGGTGGTAAAACCGGCAGAGGCAGAGGGAGGGCTGCAATGCCCTCTTCTGCCAAATCGGCAACTTCTTCCTGCGACGCAGTGCCATGAATCGGCTTTTCATCCGCATCACCATAGTGGATATCGCGGGCCCGATCGGCAAATTTATCGCCGACCCATTCGGAATTGGCGAGCATCTTTTCTTGCGCCTTGACCAGTTTGCCGATCATTTCCCGATATTCGGCAGGCACCGCCACCGTGTTGCTCACCGGCTTGGTCACCTGAGGGTCGGACGGACCATCCGATGGCCTAGCTGCAACAGGTTTCTGATTGCTTTTCCTGCCCAAATTGGGCGCCATTGCGGCCTTGCCAATATTCTTGCTCCCGCAAACAGGGCAGTCCAGCAAGCCACTGTCCTGTTGCTCCGCATAGTCTTTCGAGGATCCGAACCAGCCCTCAAAGCGATGTTCCCCGTCCGCGCATATCAAGTCGAAAATTATCATGTCAGTTTTACCGGCATTTCGAACCTTTTGCGGTTGGCGACAGCGGGAACCCGCGAACGCACCTTCTGTACTTCCTCCAAATCAAGGTCGCAAAAGCCAAGCCCGGCTCCCTCACCCATGTCGAGCAATATTTCACCCCAGGGATCAACCACTATCGAGTGGCCATAAGTGGAACGGCCATCTTCGTGCCCACCATATTGCGCTGCCGCGACAACAAAAGCACCGGCCTCAATCGCGCGTGCCCGGAGCAATATTTCCCAATGGGCCTTTCCGGTCGGAACTGTAAACGCGGCGGGAACGGACAATATGTCGGCACCGGCATTGGTCAGGGCTTCGTAAAGCGCAGGAAAGCGGAGATCATAGCAAATCGACAATCCCAGCGTTGCTTCGGGAACCATAGCCACAACCGCATTATGGCCGCCTGAATAGGCTGAGGATTCCCGGAGCGATTCATCGGGACCAAGATCAACATCGAACAGATGAATCTTGTCATAGCGCGCTGTAATTTCACCGTCAGGATTGATCAGGTAGGACCGGTTGGCCCATTTCTCTCCCGCTTTGCCGGAAGCCTTTATCGCCAAAGAGCCCAGTTGCACCCATATCCGAGAATCCTTGGCCGCTGAAAGGGCCGTCGACAACACCATATCATCTGCTTCGTTTCTGATCGTTCCGGCCGCGCGCGAACGATCCCGGTCCAGCAACCCGGTCATCTCTGGTGTAAAGAGCATCGTCGCACCGCCAGCCGCAGCTCCGCTTATAAGCGATGAAACTTGTCTGGCATTTTCATTTGGATCAATGCCGCTGCACATTTGGGCAAGCGCGATTTTCAAAACAGATCAGCTTGCCAGAAGTGCATCAAGCTTACCTGCCTGGTCCAAGGCGGATAATTCGTCCGAGCCTCCGATATGGAGGTCATCGATAAATATTTGCGGAACCGTCATTCTGCCACCAGAACGCTGGATCATTTCCTCACGCTTTTTGCCGCCCATGGTGATGTCAGTCTCTTCGAAGCTGACATTTTTGCTTTCAAGCAAGGCTTTCGCCCGGAAGCAGAAGCCACAGGTGAATTTTGTATATATTTCAACTTTCGACATATTTCGCTCTTTCTACCATCAGTTCGCAAATGGGCTGTCAGCGAAAGAAATTCAAGCAATCGCTATCTGTTCAGGAACCTAGCCATTTTCAAAACTGCCTATAACCCGTGCCCAACAGAAAACGAACACTTCTTCGGCACCCGCTTTCTTGAGCAGCCGAGCGCAGGCATTGCTCGTCGATCCGCTGGTGTAAACGTCATCAACCAGCAAAACAGACTTACCGGCGAGACTAGCGTGCGCATCGGCGCGAAGTGCAAACGCCTTATCAACGGTTTTTCGTCGCCGCATGCCGCTCATGCCTCTCAGCGGAGGGGTCACTTTGCTGCGAGATATCACCTTATAGTTCATCTGAATGCCGGCGACCCGGGCAAGTTCTCTGCCAATCAGCACCGACTGGTTAAAGCCGCGGCGCCACAGACGCGACCGGTGGAGCGGCACGGGCACGATGATCGCGCTACCTGAACATTCTGCGACGAATTTTTGCAAATGTTCCGCTATCAATTTTGCAAGCCCCAACCGGGTACCATATTTCAATCGCATAGCGATCAACGAACTTTTGTCATCATAGCGCACCACGGCCCGAACCCCGTCGTGGACCGGCGGATCCGTCAGACATTTGCCACACAGACTGTCGTCAGGATGGTCGAAGGCCAGCGGCAGGCCACAGGCTGCGCACCAGGGCTTGGCTAGAAAGTCCAGTTGTCGCCAGCAAGACAGACAGAAGTGGTTGTCGGCTTCCACCGTTACGCCACATATCGGGCATCTTGGTGGCAACGCGTAATCGACTATTGATCCAAACATGGCTCGCAACGGCATTTGATCTTTTTGCTCAGCACTCCTAAAGCCACAAGACCCTATGACCGACACAGTCAATTTTCCCGAAGTTTTTGACCGCAAGCGAAGACGGATAGTCCGTGATCGCGCCTATGCGCGGGCAAATGGTGATGATTTTTTCTCGCAGATCATGGCCGAGGAAATTCTGGAACGCCTGGACGTGGTCAAGCGCACCTTTCGGCGAGCACTGATCATCGGCCTGCCCTCAACAAGGCTTGGAACAGAGCTGGAGGCGCGCGGCATGACAATAGTGTTCGCAGATTCCAGCGCTCGGTTGGCAACGGCACTCGGCGGCGTGATTTGCGATGATGATCGCTTGCCGTTCGCCGATCACAGCTTTGATCTGATCATCAATATGGGCTCCCTCGATACCGTCAATGACCTGCCCGGTGCGCTTGTTCTGATCCGCAGGATATTGATTCCCGATGGATTGATGCTGGCCGCCTTTGTCAGCGCGGAGAGCTTTCTGTCGCTAAAATCTGTAATAATGGAGGCCGAAGGAGACCGGGTTTCGGCGCATATTCATCCACAGATAGATGTGCGGACGGCTGGCGACCTTATGGCGCGCGCGGGGTTGACGATGCCAGTTGCAGACAGCGACGACTTGCGTCTCAGATATTCGAGCCTCCAGCGCTTGATTTCCGACATAAGAGACGTCGGAGGAAGCAATATCATGCGCGGCGGGGTCTCTCCCATTGGACCGGATGTCTATAGGAACATTCAATCCCTATTCCAGGCGCAAGCGGCAGTTGACGGCAAATTCGCGGAAAGCGTCACGATTTTATATCTCTGTGCATGGGCACCTCACCCGGACCAACCGAAACCGGCACGCCGGGGAAGCGGACAGGTATCTCTCACCACCACGCTTTCTGGAAGCGGTGAGGAACGATCGGGCAATTAGGCCAGAGACTTTAGGCTATATGACAGCTTTTGGACCAATGGACCGTCTGCCGGTGGCATCGGCAAATCCTGGATTGCCTCAACCGGCAACCATTGCATATCCAGCGATTCCGCGCTCTGGATATGTCCGGTCCATTTGCGACATATATATAGCAGGAGAATCAGATGCTGGTCCTCCACCGCCTCGCTGGCGAAGGCAACAGGCTCGATATCCGATTCTTTGACACCGATACCCAGTTCTTCTTCCAACTCGCGAACCAGCGCTGCTTCCGGGGTTTCTCCCTCCTCAACCTTGCCTCCCGGGAACTCCCAGAGGCCGGCCATCGGCTTGCCTTCCGGTCGCTTTTGCACCAGAATTCTGCCATTTTGGTCAATCAGAGCAGCAGCAGCGACAAACAGATATGTCGGATTTTTTTCCATTTTTTTATGCGATGTAAGGATTTTATTAATCCCTTTCTGTGAAACCGGAACTGTTCACGACTTAGCAGAACTTTATCGGCGTTGAGAGAGACATGATCGATCTTTTGAAAAAATTATATCTTTCTGACAAGGGCGCAACGGCTGTTGAATATGGTTTGATACTGGCTCTCATTGCACTCACAGTGCTTGTGGCGATTGCCGGTGTGGCCAATAAAACTGTCGGCATGTGGGACGACGTAGCCAATCAGGTTACCGAAGTTTCATGAATAGCGCTATCGCACTTAAATGTTTTGGTAAGGTTTCTGGTCTAGGCTGTTGAACATTGGATGTAAAATAGGTCCAATTGGGTAAGTGAAGTATGTCAAATCTAGGAGACCAGACATGAAATTCGTACGTAAAATGTTCAAGAATGAAGAAGGCGCAACGGCTATTGAATATGGCCTTATTGCTGCTCTGATCGCTGTTGCAGCTATCGTTGCAATGGGTCAGCTGGGTAATACCCTCAGCAACACCTTCACCGAAGTCGAAAACTCGATGGCTGGTTAATCTTTGGATTATTCAAGAAAACAGGACGGCAGCCTTCAGGCTGCCGTCTTTTTTTGTGTCCGGGCAAATCAATAGGTGATGATTTTCACTTTCTGGCCTGCCCGCAGCCCGTCAGTCGCGCGCAACCGGTTCAACACCAGAAACCGGTCCTGCTGGTAATCCGTATAAGCCATACGCGAAGAAAGACTTGAAATCGTATCTCCATTTTTTACGGTTACGACATCAACTTTACGTGCCCGGATCGCGGCCGCTGCTGTCGCAGAAAGCCTGTCGATGCTCTGATACATTGGCGAGAACACGGCGGCGCTTCCTGCCGGGGCAATCGTTGCGAAATGAAAGGCGCTGCTTTTCGAAAATTCATAAGCGAAGACGGTCACATCAACCGGCCCATTGTTGCTGTCGACCCTCGCCATCGCATAAGATGCTGGCAGCCCATTCACCGTTGTTCTCTCTATGGCGCCATGAGAAATGGCCTTACCTTCGCCCGCAAGTCCTTTGAACGCCGCATCAATATATGTTGCCATATTCCCGTTATAGGCACCTGTCGTAAATTGCCCCTGCCCACCCGATCCGGTAATCGTGACAGCGCGCGCGCCATTTTGCATGGAAAAGCCGTTGGGAATAGTGAATTTCAGCTTCAGGTCACGGTGCAGAAAGCTATTTCCCTCGATCACCCCTTGCTTGGGATCATCGCCATATAGGATTCCATCCAGACTTTGCAGAAACTGATCGCGATTGCGAACACCGCCAGAACCCGTCAATTTGCTGGCATTTGTCGCAGCGCGTGACACTCTGCGCGCGGGATCGGGATGGGTACTCGACCATTCGGGTGCACTGCGGGCGTCGCGTCCCGCCGCTCGGGCATCGATCGCCGATTGTGCCGCCAACGAATATAACATGGATGAGAGCGCCTGGGGATCATAGCCCGCCGAAGCGAGATAACGAATGCCCAGATCGTCGGCTTCATATTCCTGTTTGCGCGAATATTTCAGCGTCAGCAACTGGCTGCCCGTACCGAATATTTCCTGTCCGATCCGTCCGAGAGAAGAATCTCCCAACAAAACTTGAGAACCGATTTGGCCAAGAATGCCCAAAATATTGTTGCGGGTAGCTGCCTTCTGTCGTTTTTCACTATGTCTCGCGGCAACATGACCAACTTCATGGCCCAGAACACCAGCCATTTCCGCTTCATCGTTCATCAGCGCCATCAATTGCCGGGTGAGATAGACATAACCTCCAGGAATAGCGAAAGCGTTGTTCACCGGGCTATTCAGCAGCGTTACGGTAAAGTCACTGCGGGCATTGCCCAGGCCCGATTGCACCGCAATATTTTGCCCCACACCGACGACATAGGCAACCTGAGGGCCGGTATAGGCACCGCCAAATTCCTCAAGCAATTGCGGATGGGCTTCCGCACCTTGCCGCTTTTCCGCTGCCGATATCGAACGCGCCTCGCCCGCCTGACTTCCTGCCGATTGCACCGCACCGGCATCCGCTCCACTGCCGGTGCAAGCTACCAAGGCGATAACGGCCGCTGCGCTCATCAGTTTTGTCGAAAATTGTCTCATATCAAGCTCCTCATTGTAGCAATGTATAAGAACAGATCATCTGGTAAAGACTTCCGCGTGTAAAATGACGTTTTAACCGCTTCAGCCGACGCAGAATCTATATTCTTTGGTTTAAAGCGCACCAATTTGCAGGAATTTTTCGCGACGCAATCTTCTCAGCGACTCGCGATCATGGTTCTCGAGTTGTGCAAATTCTTCTTCAATCGCTTTACTCAGGGATGCAATAGCCAATGCCTGATCGCGATGCGCGCCGCCCACAGGCTCCTCGATTATCCGGTCGATGACACCCAGTTTCTTGAGATTTTGGGCAGTGATTTGCATTGCATCTGCGGCCACATCGGCTTTGTCTCCCGTGCGCCACAGAATTGACGCGCAACCCTCGGGTGAAATGACCGAATAGACGGCATGTTCAAACATCAACACGCGTTCTGCAGCGGCCAATGCCACGGCTCCGCCTGATCCGCCTTCACCGACAATTATCGCCACCATAGGAACACCGAGCGAGAGGCATTTTTCGGTCGAACGGGCGATTGCTTCAGCCTGTCCCCGTTCTTCTGCCGACACGCCTGGAAATGCGCCCGATGTGTCAACCAGGGTCAAAACTGGAAGCGAGAATCGGTCGGCCATATCCATCAGGCGGATGGCCTTGCGATATCCTTCGGGCTTGCCCATTCCAAAATTGTGTCGCAAGCGGCTTTCCGTATCGTCACCCTTTTCATGGCCAATGACAACCATGCGACGGTCTCCCAGTCGGGCAAAGCCGCCGATAATAGCCTGATCATCGCCGAAATTCCGGTCGCCTCCCAGCGGGATAAATTCGTCAAACAGGCCAGCGGTGAAATCTTTAAAATGCGGGCGTTCCGGATGCCGGGCGACCTGCGTTTTTTGCCAGGGAGACAGTTTCGCGTAAGTATCGCTCAACATTTTAGCTGATTTGGCCTGCAATTTCTCGATTTCCGTTTCGATATCAAGCGAGCCTTCATCCGCTGTATCTCTGAGTTCCAGAATACGGGATTCGAGGGCGGCGATCGGTTTTTCAAAATCGAGATAAGATGTCATGAAAAAGAGTTAGAACCGGACAAGCTAAACGTCAACGCGTGAGATCCAGTTGGCTCAATGGATGACGATTATTCACGAGTTCGACCAGGCGGGCGCTGTCGATATGCGTATAGATTTGTGTGGTGCTGATGTCGCTATGCCCGAGCAGCGTCTGCAAAGCTCGCAAGTCAGCACCGCCTTCGAGAAGGTGGGTGGCAAAAGCATGGCGCAAAACATGCGGACTGATTTTTACCGGGCTGATCCCTGCCCTGACCGCATGTTCCCTGATGATCTGGAATAGCCTTATCCTGCTGATGTGACCCGTTCTCGAAGGGAAGAGCCATTTTTCCTTCGAATCAACGAATTCGCCCCACCGGCGCACGGCAATGCGAGCCTGCTGAGAAATCGGGACTAATCTCTCCTTTTCTCCCTTTCCCTTGATTATCAAATAGGGCTTGTCGCCAGTAATCGATGATCGCTGCAAACCGACAAGCTCACTCGCTCTGAGTCCGGAACCATAAAGCAGTTCCAATATTGCAGAAAGCCTGACGACTGAGGGTTTAACGGGTTCACGGCCCAACCCCTCGGCGACCAACTGGAACAAAAGCGCAATTTCTGCATGAGACAGGGTCTTGGGCAATGATCGAACCAACCCCGGTCTTGGCAGAGCATCGGAGGGATCATTTTCCCGAAACCCTTCCTCCACCAGAAATCCAAAAAAGCGTCTCAAGCTGGACGATTTGCGTGCCACCGTGCTATTTTTTAGCCTGCGCCAATGAGAGGGCAATTTCCTGATCATCTCACGATCCGCACTGGACAATAGCCCACCGGTGATTCCCGACGCTTGCTCCAAATCTGTTCGGTAGGCCGACAAAGTATGCTGAGACGCACCTGTTTCCGCTACGAGCATTTCCAGAAAACGTTCGATCAGATTGGCATCATCGCTCATAGCATGCTCGAATAGACCTCACGGCCGTCAATGCCAAGCTTATGTCCGCGTCAAGGCTTCGGCGGCAATCATACGCGCTTCCGGCTCAAGGCCGACACGTTTCAGGCTTTGCATGATATGATAGAGATGCAAAGGCGACATCGTCTTCCAGCTCCGGCCCTGCATACCAACAGCGACGAGCAAGGCCACGGTTCCCTGTTGGCCGCGTCGAGAAGCCGACTGGATCGCCCTTGTCCATCTGGTGGAGCGATTTAAGTCCAAGCTCAAATCATTGGAAAAATCATCGATCACCTGCTGGTCGGCTCGCCCCAAGCCAGCGACCGCTGCCAGTAGAAATTTACTGCGAAGCTGCTCTGCACTGACGTCAGCGTCCCCGAAATCATCAAGCGCACCATATGAGACGGGAATTTTATTTGTCGGGGAGGCCACCGCCAAAAGCGCCCAGCCGTCGCTTCCCTCTTCGACGACATTTGCCCATCTTATGGCGCTGCGATCCAGACCTGCGGTGAGCATGGAAGCGATTAAATCTGCACTTTGATCACCAAGTGCATCTGCTGGCGGAATCTTTGCTGCGGCACGAGCGGTCAATATCTTGGCCGAATATCGCGTTAGCGCACCCTTGGACCGGCCCCATAGATCACGCATCGCAGCCAGCCGAGAATCCGCTGTGTCATTCGTATAAGCCTGACGCAATACCGCAGCCAGCGCCTTCCGATCATCGCTTGTCTCGGGATCGTCATATGCTGCGGCGTAAAGATCAACCATCGCCTGATTCGAGAACACGCCGATCGCCGCTGCGGTATCGGCCGCCTTCATCCGCGAGTCGATCGAAAGCATGGGGGCACGAGCGCGCCACCCCTGCACATGGCGGCCGGCCTGAGCATATAGTCGATCCGGCGGTTCGACGCCGGTCGCTGCGCCCAGGCCAAAGCGCCAACTGTTGAAAAATTCGATGTCATCCCAAAGGATGGATACGGCTCGCCGACCTTCGAAACCGGCACCGATCGTCTTTTCCGCCAGTAAATAATCGATGCCTGTGGCCGCCTTGTCACGTCTCGCTTGCTGAAGCAGGCTGGTCGCCCGGCTCTGCTCACCGGTAAAGGAAGCACAAATGGGCCGAAACATGACCCATGTCGGTGCGTCACTTGCTCTCACACCACCATCGACCAGAGGGCATATACCGGCAGGATCGGCGGTTGCCAGATGCGCCTGCATCGCCACTTCATAGAGCCGCGGTGTGTAGTTACCGCCATCAACCTTCAACACCAGCGAGCGAGCCGCATCCGCCTCGCCCATGCGCAGCAGCCGCCAAGCGCGTTCGGCCGTCCAATCCGCCGGATTTACATTTTCGGGACTGACAACCTTGCTGAGTAACGTGCGACGGAGCAGTATCGAACCCCAGCGAGAAATGATGGGACCATTCAAATTTCTGATCAAGCTGGTCAGATATTGTCCGCCCTCTTTACCGAAGGCATCCTTGGCCAATCCATCATATTGCGGCGTCAAGACACCAATTTCTGCCATTGATCGCCGTTCCCCGGCGGACAGGGCATATTGGGGCTGGAGCGCATCATCCAGCGCATTCAGATCGAGTTCCCCATTTTCATCCAGCGCCAGCAATGGCGAATCCAGGTCACTTTCCGCGACATTCCGACCCCCAACAGTCTCGCTCGATGGATCGCTTTCCTGCGGAGTGACGGGCCGCGCTGAAACTGGACCAGGAGCCGGTGTTGGGGAGATTGCGGGCGCGGGCCGGGGGGCCGGAGCGGGAGCGGGAGCGGGCTCCCCGAATCCTGGTGGAAGAAGGGATTCTGGAGAATTCTGTCCCAAGACCGGTATCGCCACCAAAAGCGCACCAAGGCTCACTGCGGCTAAAGATATATGCTTGATACGCATATGCATCTTATTGCAAATCGTCACCAATTACGGGCTTTTCAACAGGTTGCAGCGGCTGCTCGACATCCATCGAAGCCAAAGCAAGTGCCGCACCGATCAGGATTGCGACAAATAAAATTAAAAAAACCAGCTGGCGCGGCATCAATGTGACTCAATCTTTCAAACGGTTAAAAATAACATAATCAGCATTGGAATTTGCACCCTTAGCCAACCGTTGTATAGCCCTTGCCCCAATGGACAAAAACATTAAAGCCTCTTTCGACAATTCAACCGGAAATTCCGGTGAAAAGCCAGATTTCGTGCCTGACCAGTCGATTGTGCTGGTTGGTTTGATGGGCGTAGGCAAAACTACGGTTGGTAGGCGCCTGGCAAAACGGCTCGGCCTCGGCTTTGTTGACGCTGATGAGGAAATTGAGCGGGCGGCCGGCCTCAGCGTCGAAGAAATTTTCAGTCGATTTGGCGAAGACTATTTCCGTGACGGAGAACGGCGCGTCATAGCGCGGCTGCTGGAGGGCGAGCGCCAGATTATCGCAACGGGCGGCGGAGCGTTCATGAACGAGGAAACCCGGGCGCTCATTCTTGAAAAGGCCATTGCAATCTGGCTGGATGCTGATCTGGAGACGCTGGTGAAGCGCGTCGGCCGGCGAAACACCAGACCCTTGCTGAAATCTGGTGATCCGGCGAAGATATTGGCCGATCTGGCGGTAATCAGGAATCCCGTTTATGCCACCGCGCATATTCATGTCATGGGTAATGATTCGCCCCATGAAACAACCGTTGAAAAAATTATCGAGGCATTGCAGCATTGACCCAAATCACTGTTGAATTAGGCGAACATAGCTACCCCATTTTGGTTCAGCCAGGCGCCCTGGAACTGGCAGCCACATATTTGCAGGAATTTGCCAGCAATCACCGGCTTTTCATTCTGACGGACGAGAATGTGGAGTCGCATCTACTTGCCACATTGCAGCAAGCCTTTGCCGGCAGCGGGGTCGAACTGATCGTAAAAAGCCTGCCAGCGGGGGAGGTCAGCAAAAGCTGGCGCCAACTGGAAATGGTCACCGACTGGCTGCTGGGCCAGGGCATCGAACGATCCGATACACTGGTGGCACTCGGCGGCGGCGTAATCGGCGATCTCACCGGATTTGCAGCAGCGATTGTCAAGCGCGGCTGCGGGTTCGTCCAGATACCCACCAGCCTTCTGGCCCAGGTCGACAGCAGCGTTGGCGGCAAGACAGCGATCAACAGCTCGGTCGGCAAGAATCTGATCGGTAGTTTCAACCAGCCCCGCTTTGTGCTGATCGATCCGCTCGTGCTGAACAGCCTGCCCGACCGGGAATTACGAGCCGGTTATGCGGAAGTGATCAAATATGGATTGATCAGCGACGCGAATTTCTTCGCCTGGTGCGAAGCGAATGGCAGCAAGCTGCTCGGCCACGATCCGGATGCCCTCAGCGAAGCCATCATCCACAGCGTGCGTGCCAAAGCCCTGATCGTCGGGGAAGACGAGAAGGAGCTCAGCGGCCGACGTGCGCTGCTCAATCTGGGCCATACCTTCGGGCACGCGCTCGAGGCAGAAACCGGATTTTCGGACAGACTGGTTCATGGCGAAGCGGTCGCCGCTGGCATGGCGCTGGCGTTCGGATATTCGGTGCGTCGCGGGCATTGCGATGCGACGGAAGCGGAACGCGTCAAAGCACATCTGAAGTCGGTCGATCTGCCCTATAATCTGGCAACCGCTTCGGTGCGGGCTTCCGGGCAACGTCTGGTCGACCATATGATGCACGACAAGAAAATGAGCGGTGGCAGCTTGCCATTCCTGCTCGCCAACGGCATCGGACAGTCATTTTTGGCACGAGACGTCGATCTGGAAGACGTTGCCGCATTTCTCGACGATTCGGCCTAGCCAACCCCGGCAAATTGAAGTTCAGCTTTACTTGGTAGAATTATTTTCAAACCTGAGTTCTGCACCTGCGAGCATGTCACCCCCGGACTTCATTTGCGCTTCCAGCCGGTCGCAATCGCGCTGTCGAAATTCTTCATCGACCTCTTCGATCAGACTGCTATCCAAATCGATCGCGTACATCGTTTGTCGCGCAAGATGGATCGCGGATTCAAACATTTCCCGTTTCATCCCGACGATGCCGAGGCCCTTGAGCGCGATCAGCTGGCGGCGATCGTAGACCCGGACAAACATCTTGGTTTCCGGAAATGACTGAATGATCGCGCGCACTTGTTCAGGGCCGAACCCCTGATCGTCCATACAGAAAACAATGGCATCCGCTTCATGAGCTCCGGCGCGACGAAGCAGGTCGACACGGGTCCCGTCACCATAGAAGACCTTGGCACCAAATTGCTGATGAACATCAATCTGCTCGGGTTTGATATCAATCAGCGTTAGCGGGATTTTTGCCGCCATCAGCATTTGCGATACGGTCTGGCCAAAACGCCCCTGCCCGACAATGATAACCGATGCTCGATCGGCATTGCCCGGATCGTCGAGATGCGCCGACGATTTGCTGCCGCCACTGCTGAAACGCCGAGCCAGCAGCATCAGAAACGGAGTCGTCGCCATGGAAATGGTTATTACTGCCCCAAACAGGCTGCTTGCTTCGGGTTCGATCAACAGTGCCTTTTCAGCTTCGGAAAACAGCACAAAGCCAAATTCTCCACCCTGGCTGAGCAGCATGCCCATCGCCAGCGCCGGGTTGGTATCCATGCCGAACAGCTTACCCAGTCCGAAAATGATCGCGATCTTGACCGCCACCAATGCAAAAGCAGCACCCAATACGAAGAAGGGATTTTCGATCACGACGTTGAGGTCCAGCATCATTCCGACTGCGAGGAAGAAGAAGCCGAGCAACAGAGAGCGGAACGGGTCGATATCGGCTTCCAGCTCATGCCGATAGGGAGAATTGGCCAGCATGACCCCGGCAATGAAAGCGCCCAAAGCCGGAGAAAGCCCGATAAATTCCATCAGCGCCGCACCACCGAACACGGCGACCAGACCCGCGACAATGAACAATTCACGCTCGGCGATTCTGCCAATCACCTTCAGCAACGGCTGCAGCAGATATTTGCCGATGGCGATCAGCCCACCAATCGCGAGGACGGCATATATTGCGGTAAGCCAGCCAGATTGACCACCATCTTCCTGTGGTGCGCGCGATAGCGCTGCAATAATGGTCAGCAGCGGAATGATGGACAGATCCTGAAACAGCAGGATCGAGAAGGCTTTTTCACCGGTTGGTGTATTGAGCCTGCCCGAGGATTGCAGCATCGGCAGCACCTGGGCGGTCGAGGACAGCGCCAGCGGCAGACCTATGGCAATCGAAGCGGCCAGCGTGAAATTGGTCGTCGCCATGATCAGCAGAAACAGCGCAATACCGCATAGAACGACCTGGCTCATGCCGAGTCCGAAGATCGCCTGGCGCAAGCGCATAAGCCGCGCCGGTGCGAGTTCCAGTCCGACAATGAACAGCAGCAAGATGATCCCGATTTCGGAGAATTCGAGGATGGTTTCGGCATTGCTGATCAACTGGAAACCCTGCGGGCCGATCAATATCCCGGCGATCAGATAGCCGAGAACCGCGCCGATGCCGAACCGCCGGAATACCAGCACCATCACCAGGGCCGCGCCAAGCATGACAAAGCCGCCCAACAGCAAATCGGCCATATGGGTTTCGGTTTCCATGGGTCAGGCCGCCTCTTGCTTGGCGGCGGCGTCTGCGAATGCCGCGATCACCGCATCATAGGGAAGCAAGATCGCCGCATGACGGCCCTTGTGATCCTGGGCTGCCATCAGCTTGTCCATATCCGGCCATTCTCCCGGAGATTCGATTGATCCCTCGAGAAATGCTCCCAGATTGGCTCGCACTATTTTGATATCCGCAGCCGATTTTCCGATGGCCTGTGCACCCAATATCGCTGCCGAGGCCTGCCCCAATGCGCAGGCGCTTATTTCAAAACCCAAATTCTTCAGACTTCCGCTGTCAGTTACCATCACGTCGGCCGCAACCTTGCTGCCGCAGGTCCTGGATCGCAGCTCCGCCGTGCCGTCGGGATTGTCCAGCCGTTGCTGATGCGGAATGGACACCGCGAGGCGCAATATCTCGCGCGTATAGAGCGCTCCGCTCATTCGCCTGGTACCGCTTGGTCATCGGTCAATTTCCGCTGTTCCTCAACAAAGTCGACCATGGCTTTTCCGCTCGCGTTGAGCAGCGGGTAAGTACGGGATTCCGCGAGCCATTGCGGCCGCGGTTCGTCCGCACCATAGATCGTGTCATGAACCAGAACCACCAATAAATAGAGCAAGGTCGCGCCAATCAGCCCCTTGATCATGCCAAAGCCGAAACCAAGCACGCGATCAATCGGACCGAGGACGGATTTACGCGACCGGGCGCCGATTGATCGAGCAACCCATCGCCCCACTGCATAGGTGACAATCACAATCGAAGCGAAAGCCAGCACCGAAGCGCCGCTCTCGCTGCCAACCGGGCCGATCAGGCGGTCGGTAATCGGCGTATGCAGCGCCCAAACGCCGATAACGACCAATATCCAGGCCATTAACGCAAGCGCTTCCTGAACGAATCCTCTCAGGAAGCCGAGAACGGCTGCTCCGCCCATTAAAACCAGTACAAATATATCCAGACCCGTCATCGGCTCTAGCTAGTCACGGTCGAGCATATGGTCAACGAGATTGGCGAGTTTGGCAAATTGCAGCTTCTTCATGCTATCACTGCTTTTTTCGCCGGAAGCTGGCAACAGCGCACGATTGAAACCGAGCTTGGATGCCTCTTTCAAGCGGAGCGGCGTACGCGAGACGGGGCGTATTTCCCCGGACAAGGCAATTTCGCCAAATATCACGGCGTCGCTGGGCATCGGACGTTCAGCATGGGCCGAAATCAGCGCCGCCGCCACCGCCAGATCGGCGGCAGGATCGGTGAGCCGATAGCCACCGGCGACGTTGAGATAGACTTCCGCCCCTGAGAAACTGAGGCCGCAACGCGCTTCCAGCACGGCCAATATCATCGCCAGCCGGGCGCTGTCCCAGCCGACCACGGACCGCCGCGGGGTTGCGCCACTGGCCAGCCTGACCGTCAGCGCCTGAATTTCCACCAGCACCGGCCGGGTGCCTTCCATCGCCGGAAACACGGTTGCTCCGGTAACTTCCTCGCTGCGGTCGGTCAGGAATAATGCAGATGGGTTGGTCACTTCGGTGAGCCCTGCCTCTTCCATCGCAAAAACACCGATCTCGTCGGTGCCGCCAAAGCGGTTCTTGATCGCACGGAGGATGCGATATTGATGGCTGCGCTCGCCCTCGAAGCTCATCACCGTGTCGACCATATGTTCAAGCACGCGCGGGCCGGCGATATTGCCATCCTTGGTGACATGGCCGACGAGCATGACCATCGTGCCATGTTCCTTGGCGAATTTGATGATTTCCTGCGCCGAGGCCCGCACCTGGCTGACGGTACCCGGCGCGCCTTCGATCAGGTCGCTGTGCATGGTCTGGATCGAATCGATCACGACAAAATCCGGTGCATCGCGGCCCAGGGTCGTCAAAATATCGCGTACGGATGTCGCCGAGGCCAGTTTGACTGGCGCCTTGCCCAGCCCCAGCCGCCGCGCCCGCAGCCGCACCTGATCCGCCGCTTCCTCGCCCGAAATATAGGCGACCGACAGCCCGGCTTCTGCCAGCCGGGCCGAGACTTGCAGCAAGAGTGTCGATTTCCCGATTCCGGGATCGCCGCCCATCAAGGTTGCCGATCCGGCCACCAACCCGCCGCCGACCGCCCGGTCAAATTCGGCAATGCCGGTCTTTCTGCGCTCGGGCAGCGCAATCTCGCTATCCAGTCCGACCAGCCGCACCTCGCGGCCACCGGTCTGCAGATTATGCTTGGACGCAAATACCGTTTCGCCCGCTTCCTCGACCAAAGTGTTCCACTCGCCGCAATCGCCGCACTGCCCTTCCCAGCGGTGCGCAATCGAGCCGCAATTCTGACAGACATATTTTTTCTTCGGTTTGGCCATGCGGTTTATCTAACAGAACAAATAAAGAACACCAGTGGTTTTGCATCAAAAATTAAAACAGGGTCACACGGGTCACACACCCTAATAGAGAAAATGATTCTAGCTTGAGAAGGCGCGCGCGAAGGCACGAGCAAGATTGCTCTTGCCTGTGTGATCAGGGTGTTGCCGGTTCATAGGTCTGGGTTAGCAGAGGGGCGCAGGTGTAGGAAAGAGGGTTTTGCGCTGGGCAAAGGGCGGCAAGATGATTGAGGGTCAGCACCGGCTTTTCATTAGTTGGCCGAATTGCAAACCCCAGGCCTCTGCGGCAAAATCCAGATCAGTCCGACGATCGCCAAGCCAAGGACAATGGAAGCGGCTGCGCGGCTCAGTTCCAGACCGCCTTGCGCCAGCGGTTTGTCGAGGAAATCTCCGACAACGGCGCCCAGTGGACGAGTTATGATGAACGCCACCCAAAACAGGAAAACATGGCTGATATTTGTGCGGAAATAAGCCAGTGCGATCAACGCGAGCAGCACACCGAAAATTACCGCCGCGCCAAGATAGCCAAGTGATCCGTCCGCTACCCAGTCACCCAATGCAGTGCCCAGGGTCTGGGAGAATGTGATGGTCAGCCAGTAATAGATTTCAGCGCGGGGTTCATGCACGGACGCTACCGAGATCGTACCCATGGCGCGGTACCAGATGAACAGGGAGATCAGCACCAGTGCCAGCAGCAATGTTGATCCTCCGGGATAGCCGATAGCCAGGGATCGCGTTGCGAAATCGGCCATTGTTGTGCCCGCGGTTGTCGAAGCGATTATTGTCGCCCAATATAGCGCGGGATGAAAATCTCTCGCCCGAATCTGCCATAAAACCAGAAACACCAATAATGTCGCGAAAATTGCCGTGCCCACCAGATAGCCGAGATTGAGTGACATGCTGACCGTGTCACCTGCCGTCTCGCCAAATGTGGTCGCCAATATCTTGATGATCCAGAAACCAAGGGTGATGGCCGGGACTTTGCTGAGACCGCTCGCTTGTGATGTCGTCATTATATATTTCCCAGTTTCATGCAGGTCGCCGGGTGCGACCAACTGGCTTGGAAATTAGTGCGCTTGACCGGATTTCACTATAAGCAGGCGCTTAAATGAAGGCGGCTAAGCGGAAGTGCCATGAAACCTATGACAATGAAATATGGAATGACGAACCGCACCAGCCCGAAACGGGAGTTGGTGGCGGCATTGGCGATCGTGACGCTCCAGGCGGTGGCGGCTATTTTCTTCCTG
>NZ_JBALTF010000019.1:17758-37553 GCF_036964675.1 Parasphingorhabdus sp.
GCGATAAAGGGCTGCTCGGTTGGCGAGATCGCAATTTTGCGAAATACCGCTGCTGGTACGGTCAGGTCACAGCTGAGCCAGATATATGCCAAGGCCGGCGTGACCAGTCAGTCGATGCTCACCTCGATATTCATTGAGGAGCTTCTCTGAATCCGGTCTGAGATGATTGCTGACGCATTCTCGCTTGCACCGTTGCTGCCATCCTGTAGTTAAAAGCGCATGCGGCAGAAAGAACTCAGACTGGCCTTGATCTGCTATGGCGGTGTTAGTCTGGCGATCTATATGCACGGCATTACCAAGGAAATCTGGAAATTGGCGCAGGCCAGCCGGGATTTTCACGATGGCACGCGGATCGACCAGAGCAGCCGGGGCATTTATTACGATATATTGGAATGGCTGGAGCAGGAAACCGGTACAAGACTGCGGGTGCTGCCGGACATTATTGCCGGGGCCAGCGCCGGCGGGATCAACGGAATATTCCTGTCGCAGGCGATATTGTCGGGCCAGTCGCTTGATCCGCTGACCGATTTGTGGCTCGACACCGCCGATGTCGACAAGCTGCTCGACCCCGATGCGCGGCCGCTGTCGCGTTTCTCCAAATTCTGGGCCGAGCCGATTGCGTGGATGGCGTTGGGCCGAAAGGGCGGTGCGGTTGAACAGACCGTGTCGAAGGAAGCCCGCGAAGAGGTCAAGATGAAGCTCTCGCGTTTCGTCCGCGCGCGCTGGTTTGCGCCGCCCTTTGGCGGCAAGGTGTTCAGCGGTCTGATCTGGGATGCGCTGGCGGCAGTCCGGGCGACCGAGCGCGGGCCGCGCTTGCTGCCGCCGGGCCAGCCGCTCGACCTGTTCGTCACGGTGACCGATTTTGTTGGCCACCCCGAAAAGCTGCAACTGCACAGCCCGCCCGAAGCATTCGAGATGGAACATCGGATTACAATCGGATTTTCAACGAGAGGCAAAAGAGACGATGCCATCGCGGATCCGGCTGCATTGACCTTTGCCGGCCGCGCCACCGCCAGTTTCCCCGGCGCTTTCCCGCCCTTCACGGTGAGAGAGCTGGACGAACTGTTAGCCGACCATGAATATGTCTGGGAAGGCCGCACGGCCTTTCTGAAGCGTGTACTGCCCAACCAGTTTCGCGCCGGGACGGCGGAGGATACGGTGCTGATCGATGGCTCGGTCCTCGCCAATGCGCCCTTTGCGCAGGCGATCGAGGCGTTGAAGAACCGCCCGGCCAAGCGTGAGGTCGACCGGCGCTTCGTCTATATCGATCCGCGCCCCGATCTCGACGTGGCGAAAAGCGACAAGGCGATCCAACGGCTGCAAGCGGCTCAGGAAGCCGAGAATGACGCGCTGCCCGGTTTCTTTTCGACCATTTTTGGGGCTATTTCGAACATTCCCCGCGAACAGCCGATCCGGGACAGTCTCAATGCGATTGCCGGACGGTCCAACCGCATCACCCAGATGCGGCTGATCACCGAAAATTTGCGCGGTGAGGTCGAACAGCATGTCGAAAGCCTGTTTGGACGCACCTTTTTCCTCGACCGGCCGACGGAGGCGCGGGTGGCGGCCTGGCGGCGCAAGTCGCGGGACAAGGCGGCCAAGCTCGCCGGATTTTCGTACAGCGCTTATGGCCACCTCAGGCTTGCGACGGTGATCGAAGATATTGCCCATACGGTGCGACGGACCAAATCCGACCCCAATGGCCATAATCATCCCGGCTTGCGCAGCGCCCTTTGGGCCGAGATACGCCGCTTGGGACTTGACAATGTCGGGCAGAAGAGCGGCGGTCCGACCAAGCTGGCGGCGGAATTTTTCCGGCAGCATGACCTGGGCTACCGGGTCCGCCGGCTCCGCTTCATCGCCCGGCAATTGGCCGAAGATCTCGACCGCGCCAATCCGGCCGATTATGAGGTGATGGAGGTGATGCACGACGTCATCTACGATTGCCTCTCGCTCTATATCGAGCGCGAGACGATCGACTATCTCGGCGATGATTTCGTCGCCTTTGCCGAGCAAGCCGAAGAGCGGCCCGGAGCGATGCTGGATGCGCTGGCCAAGGCCCGCAACCTGACCGCGGCCGACGCGGTCGTCGATGCCAAGCTGGCCGAGGCGCTGGCCGTGATACCGAAAACGGAAAAGCGTTCGATGCTGCTCGCCTTTCTCGGCTTTCCTTTTTACGATATTGCCACGCTGCCGCTGCTGCAGGGCGAAGGGCTGGATGAATTCGATCCGATCAAGGTCGATCGCATCTCTCCCGAAGATGCCAAAACCATCCGCAAAGGCGGCGTCGCGGCGACCTTGAAAGGCATTGAATTCAACAATTTTGGCGCCTTTTTCAGCCGCACCTACCGCGAGAATGACTATCTCTGGGGCCGCCTGCATGGTGCCGACCGGATGATCGACATCATCTTCTCCACCCTGCCCCTGTCGAGGCGGCCCGGTGCCGCCACGGTTCTGGGATTCAAGAAAACCATCTTCCACAAAATCGTCGATGAAGAGGAGCCGCGGCTGACCAAGGTCGCGCCGCTGATTGCCTCGTTGCGCGAGGAAATCGAGAATGCGACGCTGTAACTAGTGCTTATGGTAACTAGTGCTTATGGTCTTCTGCATGATCCGGTTTTTCCAGACTCTTGTAGACCGCCTCGACAAAGGCATCGCCCTTGATGAAGGCGTCGGGATTGACGTCCCATTGCGCCGCCGGTTTCATCGCCTGAACTTCCTGCAATGACTTGCCCTCGCCCTGCGCCTGTTCCACCGCTGCGATGACCGTTTTCATCATATCGCGATAGGCAGTCAGGTCGGCCTTGGTCGCCATCGGGCCGTGGCCGGGAATGATTTTCGTATTGTCATCGACCATCGCCAGCACCTTGTCCGCCGCTGCCAAAATACCGCGCGCATTACCGCCGCTGCTCAAGTCGATGAACGGCAAGGTGACCTTGTTGAAAAACAGATCGCCCATGTGCACCACATTGGCTTTCTTCCAGAAGACGATGCTGTCGCCGTCGGTATGGGCATGTTTCATATGCTGGACATGTATCTCGTCGCCATTGAGGTGCAGCTTTAGCCCGTCATGATAGGTGATCACCGGCAAGGCTTCGGGAGCGGCCGGCGGGACCGTGTCATTGCCCTTGATCAGACGGTCGCGGACATGATCCTGGGCCATGATCAGCACGCCGGTCTGGCCGAGATTCTCGTTGCCGCCGGTATGGTCCCAATGCCAGTGGGTGTTGATCAGATATTTCACCGGACCAGCGCCAAGACCCTTCACCGCGGCCTTGATCTTGTCGGTCAGCGGCGCGAATTGATCGTCGATCAGCACGGTGCCATCCGGACCATAGGAAACACCGATATTGCCACCGGCGCCAAAAAGCACAGCAACACCGTCGGCCAAAGGCTCGGCCTTGATTTCGACCGCAGCGAAACGGTCCGCTTCCTGGGCATTGCTCTCGCTGCAGGCGGAGAGGGCCAGGGAAGATGTTGCGAGCAACAGGGCGGCAAAGGTTCTGGATATCGGTTTTGACATGTAAGGGTCTCCTGTTTTTTCTCGTCAGGCCGGTGCTTGTAGTCGGCTATCGGTTATGCCTGCTCGGTTGGTTTGGGCCCCAGCCTTCGCTGGGGTGACGGTCTATCTTGCGGCATATCATCGAAAATGGTTCGCCGCTATCCCTTGGCAAAAAACATCAGGTTGACCAGCCGGCCATCCTGCGGCGTCTTGCCAAATGCCATCCCGCTATTGTGAAACATCCACGGACTGAACAGGATCAGCCGGTTGAAACGCATCGGCACGGTCATCACCTTCGCCCATTTTGCCGGATGATTGGTGTCCTTGTTGACCACATCCTCGATCAGCGTGTTGATGTCGGAATAGCCGGCTTTCATGATCCCCGGCAGATCCGTCGGAATCCGCTCCAGCCCGGTACGCTTGTGGCGGAAAAAATCGGTCCCGCCTTTGCAATGTTCCGGCAGGGAGAGATAGAGTATGCCCGAATAGAAAGCCGGATCAATATGCACGCCGCTGCGGCCCTTGTCGCCTTTCAGCGTCACCCGGCAATGCAAATGGCTGGCACCCGGCGCGGGCTTGACCGGCGCGTTGATGATGCCGGAGATGCGCTCGTTCAGCCCCTGGATGTCCAGCGGCCCGGTCGAGATATGGCCAGGATAATTGCCATGCTTGTTTTCCGGATCATAATTAAGCGCCAGGGCGGCGTTGCGCGCAGCCAGCGGATCGGCAATAAAATCATCAAGAATGAGCAGTGACGGCAGCATCAAAAAGCGCTTTGTCGGGGCAGGAAAAAGGAAGTTCTTCGCCCGGCATATCGGACATGCTTGTTCATATTAGAGGCCAGTAAACTGATGAACTTTACAAAGTTTACAGGGTTAAAGAATAAAATTCCTGCCTTCCCTTCACCATCAATAATGCGCCGCAACCCACTGGCAAGGTGAGGAAAATAGCGAAGAGATGAGAGGATAGACATTTTGCAACCCTATCATGATAGCATGTTGTAGGACATTATTTTATTGCCCGAGCTCCTCAGATATTGCGCCCCGGCATTGCAATGCAATCTTGTTCAATGATTTAACAGGATTTGGCTGGCCAGTCCCAAGGCAAATATTCAAATATTTTGGCATCATGGGTTAATCAACCGCGGCTCCCGCCGTTCTTAGGTCAGATTGATGATTGAGCAGATATATTCCCTTTCGGATCGGCCCTTGTCCCACCCAGGCCAGATTGATGCGGTGATGATCTCAGCTAGCGAACATCAATTCAGCGGGTCGGGAAGGCTGGTCCCTTCCTGACCCGCTCATATATTGCGGATTGAGATTGTAAATGGACAGGCCGTCTCGTTCGGGCAAGGCAAGGCCTGATTCCCGGATCAGCCCGACAGAATCAGATCAATTTTATCAGTAAATTCCGCCGTCCGACTATCCCGGCAGATATGGCCGGATCGCCGGATGGCCGAGAAAAACATCGGCAGGCTTTCAGGATTGAAAGCCGGCATCGTCGCTTCACTCGGTCAAATCTTCCCATGCATCTTTCAGCTTGCCGAAAAAGCCGGTCGAATTGGGCGTCTCGGCACCGGTCTCGGTAGCCTGAAAGTCGCGCAATATTTGCCGTTGCTGCTTGGACAGCTTGGTCGGCGTTTCGACTTCGATCTGGACGACCATATCACCATTGCCGCGTCCCCGCAGGACCGGCATGCCGGCACCGCGCTGGTGGATCTGCTTGCCGCTCTGTATCCCGGCCGGAATGCGGAGGGCATGTTTTTCACCGTCGAGGCCGGGAATGGTAATTTCCCCGCCCAGCGCCGCCAGCGTGAAGCTGATCGGCGCGCGGGTGAACAGGGTTGTGCCTTCGCGTTCGAAAATATTGTGCCGGATCAGGTGGATGAAAATATAGAGATCGCCAGCAGGGGCGCCACGCGCACCGGCTTCGCCCTTTCCAGACAGACGGATCCGGGTGCCGGTATCGACACCCGCCGGAATCTCGACTTCCAGCGCCTGCGGCTTGTCGACCCGGCCTTCGCCGTAGCAGACATGACAGGGGCTTTCGATCACTTCGCCGCGTCCCTGACAGCTTGTGCAGGTCCGTTCCACTACGAAAAATCCTTGCTGGGCACGCACTTTGCCGTGGCCCTGACAGGTGCCGCAACGCTGGACGCCGGTACCCGGTTCTGCGCCGGAACCGTCACATTCGTCGCAGCCAACCGACACATCTATTTCTATTTCGGTATGCTTGCCGTGATAAGCGTCTTCGAGCGTGATTTCCATATCATAGCGCAAATCCGCGCCACGGGCCGGTCCGCGCTGCTGTTGCTGGCCGCCAAAGCCGCCGCCATTGCCGCCACCGAATATGGTTTCGAAAATATCGCCAATATCGTTAAAACCCGAACCACCGAAACCGCCGCCGCCGGCATTGTTGCCGCCGCCATTGGTGAACGCGGCATGGCCATAGCGATCATAGGCCGCCCGTTTCTGCGGGTCCTTGAGAACTTCATAGGCTTCGCTGATCGCCTTGAACTTGTTTTCTGCTGCTACGTCGCCGGGATTCTTGTCAGGATGCCACTGCATCGCCAGCTTGCGATAGGATGATTTAAGTGTCGCGCCATCACATTCGCGCGAAACGTTTAGTTGCTCATAATAATCGATTTCGGATGCCATACTCATGCTTCCCCCAAAGCGAGAGGATCGTCGTCCCGGCGCAGGCCGGAGCCGCTGGTACTAGGTCCAGCGTCTCCCACCTGCGCGCGCGCGACGTTCCAATATTTACTCAGCCGCCTTGGCGTCATCTTTCTTGTCACTGTCCTCGGAGTCATCGACTTCCGAAAACTCGGCATCGACGACATCATCGTCAGCCGCCTTTGCTGCGGCATCCGCAGCAGCAGCATCACCGGCGTCACCGCCAGCAGCCTGTTCGGCTTCATAGATCTTCTGACCCATTTGCATCGAAACCTGCGCCAGCGCTTCAGACTTGGTCTTCATCGCTTCGGGATCGCCACTTTCAATGGCTTCCTTGGTTTCCTTGACCGCCGCTTCAATCTGGCCTTTCAAGTCGGCGTCAATCTTGTCGCCATGCTCTTCAAGCTGTTTCTCGGTGGTGTGGACCAGGCTTTCCGCGTTGTTCTTGGCTTCCGCCTCGGCACGCCGCTGCTTGTCTTCTTCCGCAAATTTCTCCGCGTCCTGAACCATCTGGTCGATATCGCTATCGCTCAGACCGCCAGAAGCCTGGATCTTGATCTGCTGCTCCTTGCCCGTGCCCTTGTCTTTCGCGGACACGTTGACGATGCCGTTGGCATCGATATCAAAGGTGACATCAATCTGCGGCACGCCGCGTGGTGCGGGTGGAATACCAACCAGATCAAACTGGCCAAGCATCTTGTTGTCCGCCGCCATTTCACGCTCGCCCTGGAAGACACGGATCGTCACCGCGCCCTGATTATCATCAGCAGTCGAATAAACTTGCGACTTTTTCGTCGGGATCGTGGTGTTGCGGTCGATCATGCGGGTGAACACGCCGCCAAGGGTTTCGATACCCAGCGACAATGGTGTCACGTCGAGCAGCAGTACGTCCTTGACGTCGCCCTGCAATACGCCTGCCTGAATGGCAGCGCCCATCGCCACGACTTCATCCGGGTTCACGCCAACATGCGGTTCGCGGCCGAAGAATTTCTCTACGGTTTCACGAACCAGAGGCATGCGGGTCATGCCGCCGACCATCACGACATCATCAATGTCTTTTGCTTCAAGGCCAGCGTCTTTGAGCGCCTTTTTGCAAGGATCGAGGGTCCGCTTGACGAGATCGCCAACCAGCTTTTCAAGATCGGAGCGACTGATCGCCTTGACCAGATGCTTCGGTCCGTTCTGATCTGCGGTGATGAATGGCAGGTTGATTTCGGTCGTCTGCGCACTCGACAGCTCAATCTTCGCTTTTTCGGCAGCTTCCTTGAGACGCTGCAGCGCGAGCTTGTCCTTGGTCAGGTCGATGCTTTCGGCCTTTTTGAAGTCAGCGGCGAGAAACTCGACCAGCTTGGCATCAAAATCTTCACCGCCGAGGAACGTGTCGCCGTTGGTTGATTTGACTTCGAAAACGCCGTCGCCAATTTCGAGGATCGAAATATCAAAGGTACCGCCGCCAAGGTCATAGACAGCAATGGTCTTGCCATCATTCTTGTCGAGGCCATAAGCCAGCGCCGCAGCGGTTGGCTCGTTGATGATACGCAACACTTCGAGGCCGGCGATCCTGCCGGCATCCTTGGTTGCCTGACGCTGGGCGTCGTTAAAATAGGCTGGAGTGGTAATCACCGCCTGGGTTACAGTTTCGCCGAGATAGGCTTCTGCCGTCTCTTTCATTTTCTGCAAAGTATAGGCAGAAATCTGCGACGGGCTGTAATCTTCGCCGCCTGCTTTTACCCAAGCATCGCCGTTTGAACCCTTGACGATCTGATAGGGAACCAATTCCATGTCTTTCTTTGTCATCGGATCATCGAACCGGCGACCAATGAGACGCTTCACAGCGAAAATCGTGCTTTCCGGATTGGTGACGGCCTGCCGCTTGGCTGGCTGACCAATCAGGCGCTCGCCATCCTTAGTGAATGCGACGACAGACGGGGTGGTCCGCGCGCCTTCCGAATTTTCAATCACTTTTGGCTTGCCGCCATCCATAACGGCAACACAGCTGTTGGTGGTGCCGAGATCAATTCCGATTACTTTACCCATAAATCCCTCAATCAATTTTCTAACATTAGCAAAATTGCCGCCCGGCCCTAATTCAAGTGGCACCGTTACGGCTTCGTCAAGCGATATAGGTGGCATTTTTCTTGGCACAAGACGTGAGTCCTCCTACATTTGAAAAATCAACGCAAAACACCCATATCGGGACAGATTTACAACGGTTTAACGAGGTATCACAATGAACAAGATCTCCATCATGCTCGCGGCATCCGCATCATTCTTGCTCGTCTCTTGCGGTCAGGGAGACATACTTTTCGCTGACAAAGCGGTGGTCAATCTGTCTCCCGTGGAAGGCAACCCGTCGGCTGGCTATATGAATCTGCATGGTGGCCGCGTCGACGTTGCGCTGGTTGGTGTCACATCCGACGATGTGCTGCGCATGGAGATGCACGAGACGGTCGAAAAAGATGGCATGGCGAGCATGGCCAAGCTGAAGTCCATTCCGGTGCCAGCAGGAAAAACAGTTAAGCTGGAGCCAGGCGGGAAGCATTTGATGATCTGGGGCGTAGGCGAAGGGTCAAAGAAACGCGGACTGCTGACCATGACATTAATCTATTCGAACAATGACCGCATCGAGATCAACGCCGTGGTCAAAAATGCCGGCGAGGCTGCACCCGCTGTTGAATGATCAGATATTTCGAGGTCCGGGCCGATGACCAGCCGCGCGCTGACCGCTGCCGAAGTCTCGCTATGCCTGTCGGTTTTCGGGCAAGCCATCGACTATGGTCAGGTGACCATCTTCAACCGCAAATGGTGGCTGTTTCAGAACCGGCGAGTCACCATGGCCCCGGATGGCAACCTCTGGTTTCATCCAAAAAACGATCTGTTCTGCGACGATTTTTGCGGGTCGCCGCGCAATGTCCAGGCGCTGTTCATCCACGAAATGGCGCATGTCTGGCAGCATCAGCAGGGCGTATTTCTGCCGCTGGCGCGTCATCCTTTCTCTCGCTACGACTATGAACTGCAACCCGGGAAAGCTTTCGCCGAATATGGCATCGAACAGCAGGCCGAGATTGTCAGCCACTTTTTCCTGCTAAAAACCGGGGCGAGATTGAAAAATGGCTATAGCATTGCCGACTACCATGGATTGCTGCCCTTTTAGGACGTCATTCAGGCAGAAAAACAGATGGCCAGAAAGCGCTGCTTCCTGGCCATTATGATTCCGTTCAAATTGCCCGTCGCCTAGAAACGATAGGCCAGTCCGGCGCTGATCACCCATGGATCGATCCGGTGGCGGGTCCGCAATATTTCGGTGGCGCCGGCGAACCAGCGGGCCGTGGTGTTTACGAAATAGCGTTTCGCATCGACGCTCAGCCCCAGCCCCTTGTCGTTGATCGGCAGATCAAAGCCTGCCTGCAAGGCGAACCCGAGCTTGTCGTTCATTTTCTGCCGCGTGGCGCCCAGTGCCTGAACCGTGTCACCGGCCTTTTCATCGATGAAAATGAAATAGGTGGGTCCGACACCGACATAGGGTTTGAAACCGCTGCCGTCGCCAAAATGATATTTTGCGGTCAGCGTTGCCGGTATGATATTTGCGTTCGACACCAGCCCAGCACCATCCAGGGGTCCGGTACCGGTGACATCATGCTGGGTGACGCAGCAGATGGTTTCCAGCGAAATATTCGGGGTGAAGAAATATTCGGCGGCGATGGTGGGAATAAAATTGTCATCGGCCTTGGTCTGTGTGCCAGCGGGCAATCCGATATTGTCCAGTTCGATGGAAGTGATCTTGCCATCGGGAGCAACCAGCGTCGCCATCGCCTTGATCTGGATCTTGCCATCGCTGGACCCGGCGATCGCCGATCCACTCATCGCCAGCGCTGCCGCTGCTGCGGTCAATTTTAGCACATTTTTCATAATCTACGTCCCTATTGATTTTATTGTGTTTTTTATGATCTCTGACCGCAGCCATTAGCTTGGCGATAAAGTGGCGGACATACGCAATTTCCCTGATGGGAAGACCGAGAAATCCGAGCTTCCCGGTCAGGCGATAATCATGGGTGAATCGGGCTTAATGCGCGCTGGGCTGCGGCAATCTTGTCCTTGATCAACAAGCGCACGCGTTTCAGCTGGCGCATTTCCTGCTGGCGGCCATGAGCCTTGCAATTGTCAATCAGGCGATTCAATCGCCGATGCCTGAGCTTCAACGTTTCCAGATAATTTTGCATGTCAATCTCCTTGAGAAGGTCGACAATATGGATAAGCCAACGATTGATCTAATCGAAAGATATGTGGATTATTGATCGAATATATCTATCGGGATAGAGGTATGACGAGAGCCGCCCTGGTCGATCCGCCGCTAGCAGTTTACGGCAGCAGCCCCAGTTTCGCGCGCATCATCCAGCGGGCCAGCATCAGCACCGCGACCACAGCCAGTCCCCCGGCCAGTCCGGTCCAGATACCGACGCCTTCCCAGCCTTGCCAGAAAGCGAGACTGGCACCCAGGCCGATACCGATGAACCAATAGCCCATCAGCGCGAACAGCATCGGCATCGTCGTATCGTGCAGGCCGCGGAGCATGCCGGCACCAACGACCTGGGCGCCGTCGACAATCTGGAAGATGGCGGCAATGGCCAGGAAACTGACCGCGAGCGCCGCGACCTCGGCATTCCCGGGTGCGCTGGCGTCGATGAACATCGAGATCAGAAAATCGGGCGCAAGGACGAAGACGAGCGCCATTGCTGCCATGAAGGAGGTGCCGAGAATGAAACTGACCCATCCCGCGCGCATGATGCCGGCCCGGTTTTTCCGGCCATATTGTATGCCGACGCGCACCGTGGCCGCCTGTCCCAGGCCCATTGGCACCATGAATGTCAGCGCGGCCAGCTGCAATGCAATCGCATGAGCCGCCACGGATTCAGCGCTGATCAGCCCCATGAGCAAGGCGGCAAAGCCGAATACCGAGCCTTCCAGACCCATGGTGATGGCAATCGGCATGCCGAGCTTCCACATCGTCCGGAACCGCTGCCAGTCGCTGCGCCAGAAACGCCCAAACAGATGATAGCGACGGAAGCGCTTGTGGCGCATCACGACCAGCGCCATCCCGGCGAACATCAGGACATTGGTCATCACGCTGCCAATGCCGGCACCAATGACGCCAAATTCCGGCACGCCGAACTTTCCGAAAATCAGCGCATAGTTGAACAAGGCATTGGACAATACGCCAATGATACTGATGATCAGCGCCCATACCGGCTGTTCCAGCGCCGAAATGAAATTGCGCAGGATGATGAAGAACAGAAACGGCAGGATCGACCACATATAGGCGCTGATATAGGTCCCGGCGATTGCCGCGAGATCCGGCTGCTGGCCGAAGGTCAGCAATATGGCTTCGGTATTCCAGAGCAGAATCCAGAAGGGCAGCAGAACCGCCGCTGCGGTCCACATTGCCTGCCGGAAGGTACGGCGGACGTCGCGAACGCTGTGCTGCATCCGGCCGATTTCGGTCGCCATCATCGGTGCGGAAGCGGTGATCAGCCCCATGCAGAAAATCGCTGCAGTCATCGCCAGATTGAAACCGAGTGTCGCCGCCGCCAATTCGCGCGCACCGAGCCAGCCGAGCATCAGCACATCGGTTGCCCCGATCAGTGCCATGGTCAGGTTCGACAGGATCAGCGGCCAGGCAAGCGCAATCGTGACGCGCAGTTCATGCCGCCAAGGGTGATGCTGTTGCAGGCTAAGGGACGCGCCAGTCATCGGCGGGCGTTAGCCCAAGCCGCGCTGCTAGGCCAGTGAAACTGGGTGCTGGTCTAAAGGTCCAAGAAATTATCTCGGGTCTTTGGGATAGCCCCTGAGTCCGTAGCAATCATCGTCCAGTCGTCCGTTGCGGTCATAGCCGTCACAGCCGTCATTCTTGTCGATGAAATAGCCGGCAGCTGCTCCGGCTGCGGCGCCAATGGCGGCACCTTCCAGCACGTCACCGCCGGTGATTGCGCCAATCGCCGCACCCGCTGCTGCGCCGGCTCCGGCGCCTTCAACCGCATAATTTTCGGCACAGGCAGACAGGCTGAGCGCCGCTATGCCGGCGGTTCCGGCCAGTGCCAGTTTTCTTGCCAATATGATCATCATGATTCTCCTCAAGATATGCCCCTCAGGCGGCATAGCACATCAATCCTGCAATAGTTGCTGCAAAATAAATGGTTCGAGCCTGCTCGCGGTCAGGCCGCGGCGAACCGTGACGGTGGACCCGAAGCAATTTGAGTTTGCCCGATCTGATTTCATTTGATACCATCCTGCCATTGAGCAAGCGGCCCAACCCGCGCTTGCGCAAGTGGTGACCCTATGAAATTGTCAGATTATGATATGTCCGCATCGCGCGGATTCCTCTCGCATTTCGAAATTGTCGATATTGACCTTCCCGATATTTTTGCCCCTGTCCAGCAGGCCGCAGAAAATCTGTCCGGCCTGATGACCACCGGCCGGGTCCGGCACTGGCTGGAACAACTGCCCGCGCTTGATCTCGCGGAATGGGCGGCCAACGCGCCGGAGGAGCAGGTCCGGGTGGCGATGGTCCGCTATTCCTTTCTGGTCCAGGCCTATGTCTGGGGCGAAAGCGAAGCGCCGACCGCCCTGCCCGCCAATCTCGCCCGTCCGATGGTGGCGCTGGCCGACCGCCTCGATCAGGCACCTTTGCTGCCCTATAGCGGCTATGTGCTCGACAATTGGGCGCGGCTGGACCGCGACAGTCCGATCGGCCTCGACAATGTCTATATGGTACAGAATTTCCTCGGCGGAGCCGATGAAAACTGGTTTGTCCTGATCCATGTCGCGATCGAGGCGGCAGCAGGGCCGCTGCTGGACCTTGCCTGCGATCTGGTCGCAGCAGCCCAGGCGGAAGATACCGCCAGAGCAACGGCGCTACTCGAAGAAATGGACGGCCATTGGGACGCGGTGAACGCGATATTCGACCGGATGCCGGACCGCTGCGATCCCTATATATATTATCAGCGAGTGCGGCCCTATATCCACGGCTGGGCCAATAATCCGGCGCTGCCTGATGGCCTGATTTACGAGGGCGTCGAAAAATATCAGGGCAAGGGCCAGGTTTTTCGCGGCCAGACCGGCTCGCAAAGCTCGATCGTGCCGAGCATGGATGCCTTGTTTCAGGTGCGCCATGAAAATGACCCTTTACGCACCTATCTCGACGAGCTGCACGCTTATCGTCCGGTCCAGCATCGCCGCTATATCGAGGATTTGCGCGAACAGAGCCAATTGCGCGAATTTGCCATTGCCAGCGGCGATGCGGCGCTCAGAAAGGCGTTCAATGCCAGCGTCGAGCAGGTTGCACGCTTCCGCACGAGGCATCTGGAATATGCGGCCAGCTATATCAACAAGCAGGCGGTGAACGGCAAGGGCAATGATACCGAGGTTGGCACCGGCGGCACCCCGTTCATGAAATATCTGAAAAAGCACCGCGATGAAAACCGCGCGCAGGTAATTTGATCGGGTCTTTCCAGCCCAAGCCTGGACAACGGATTTAGCAGTTGCACCTCTGACTTGACCTCTGCCATGAGGCAGCGGTCAAGTGTTGGGGGACATTCATGCTATCGGCAATCGGACTTATCGGCGGACTGGGACTGCTCATCTGGATGACGGTGCGCGGGGTCAATATCCTGATCGCCGGCCCGGTCGCTGCGGCGATTGTCGCATTCACCAGCGGCATTGCCTGGCTGCCGCCGCTCGCTTTGGAAGGCGCGCCGGATTTTGCCACCGCCTATATGGACGGCTTTGTCGGCTTTTTCAAAAGCTGGTTCTTCATGTTCCTGCTCGGGGCGATATTCGGCGAGATCATGGGCGCCAGCGGCGCTGCGGCCAGCGTCGCCCATTGGGTGATCGAGAAGATCGGCATCAAACATGCGGTACTCGCCGTGGTCGCCGCTTGTGCGATCCTGACCTATGGCGGGGTCAGCGTGTTCATCGTGTCGTTCAGCGTCTATTCGCTGGCGGTGCATCTGTTTCGCGAGGCCGATCTGCCCAGAAGGTTCATCCCCGGCGCGCTCGCCTTCGGGTCGGTCACCTTCACCATGACCAGCGCCGGCAGCCCGGAAATCCAGAATCTGATCCCGATGGAATATCTCGGCACCAATGCTTATGCCGGCTGGCAGGTCAGTCTGGTCGTCGCGCTGTTCATGGCCGTGACCGGGCATTTTTGGCTCAACCATATGGTCAAGCGCGCCGTCGCCAAGGGCGAGCATTTTGTCGGCCGCGAAAGCGATGACCATAATACCGACTATGGCAACCTGCCCGCGCCGCTGCTCTGCATCCTGCCGCTGGTCGTGGTACTGACGATCTTCCTGGTCTTTCAATATCCGCAGGATATGGGTCCGCTGTCGGCGATCCTGCCGCAGGAATCACTCGACAAATGGGCGCTGGTCGCAGCGCTGGGTTCGGGGGCGATTGTCGCGCTCGCAGTCGGCTATCAGAAGCTGAAATCGATGCCGGAAGCCTTTTCGCGCGGCGCAACCAGCGCGGTGGTCGCGATCACCAACACCTGCGCGGTGGTCGGATTTGGTTCCGTCGCCAAGCTGTCGCCGGCGTTTCAGGAAGCCTTGGTCATGGTGCAGAATATTCCGGGCAGCCCGCTGATCGGGGCGGCCGTTGCCGTCACCGTGATCGCGGGTCTGACCGGCTCCGCATCCGGTGGCCAGTCGATCGCCCTGCCGCTGATCGCGCCCCATTATATGGATGCCGGCGCGGTGCCGGACGAGCTTCACCGGGTTGTCGCCATTTCCTCCGGCGCGCTCGATAGCCTGCCGCACAATGGCTATGTCGTGACCACGATACGCGCGGTTTGCGGGGAGACGCACAAGGATGCCTATGGCGCGGTTGGCGCGCTAACCGTGGTGATACCGGTAGTCGGGACGATCATCGCTGTGATATTGTTCACGATGTTCTGATGTCCGTGACAACCCGTCGCTACCGCCCCGAAGACCGGCAGGCGTTCATCGATCTCAACCGCGACTGGATCGAGGAATATTTCGTCCTCGAAGACAGCGACCGGGAGCAACTGGAAGAATTGGAAGCATCTATCCTTGATAAGGGCGGTCAGATTATCGTCGCCCTGCTCGACGACAGGGTAGTCGGAACCGGCGCGATCCTGCCGCCGCATCATGATCCGGGCGATGGCCGCCAATGGCTGGAAATCATCAAGATGGCGGCGCAAAAAGAGCTGCGCGGACAGGGTATCGGACGGGCTGTGCTTGACGCGCTGATTGCCGAGGGCCGGTCGATGGATGCCGATGCCGTCTGGCTGGAGACCAATGCAGAGCTGAAAGCCGCAATCCGTCTGTATGAACGGTGCGGCTTCCGGCATCTGGCTAGCGATGATCTGTGGCCGACGCCTTATGCGCGGTGCAATGTGCAGATGGTTTTGGAATTTTCATCCGTCGCCCCAGCGCAGGCTGGGGCCTAGCCCAAATTTCAGTGGAACACCTCAGCCGTGCTGGATCCCAGCCTGCGCTGGGATGACGAATTATTTCAAGCGTTCGATCCTGCTCGCGGCCTCGTCGATGATCGCGGTGACTTCCAGGATCTTGTCCGATCCCTTTTCCTCGTCTGCCAGCCGGATGCCGATGGCGCTTTTGAGATTGTGCATGGCGCGGCGAACGGATGCGCCATCGCTGGCCTCACCCATTCTCGACACACCTTCCAGCCGTTCGAGAATCTCGGCGATATGCGCCTCGTCCTCGGCCAGCCGGGCGGAGCCAGCCTTGGTGATCGAATAGACTTTCTTGCCGTCATCATCGACCGCTTCGTCAATCAGGTCCATTTCCGCCATCAGAGTCAGGGTCGGATAGACGATGCCCGGACTGGGCGCATATTGGCCACCGGTCAGTTCCTCGATCTGGCGGATCAGGTCATAGCCGTGCCGTGGTTCCTCGGCGATCAGGTGCAATAGCACCATCCGCAGTTCGCCGCGCCGGAACATCCGCGCCCGCCTTTTGCCCTTCACCCCTTCAAAGGCGGCCTGGGCAAAGGCCCGGGCAAATTTCTCGCCGGTCATCCCGCTGCGCCCGCGGCCGCGGCCAGAACCACGGGGGCCGCCGGGTCCAAATTTCATTCCATGTCTCATATTCGAGTCTTTCTTCATATCTAAGTTGATACTAAGATATATCTTAAATAGACCTTTGCAACAGGAATATGGCAAAAAATATACAAGAGTTTGAAAGTTCGTCACAATATTTCGCAGATTCTGACAACCGGCAACAACCGTGACCTGCGTGAAAGACATTGGACTAATCATCACAAGCTGTTAATCGAACAGTTAAAGTCTAGATGGAGCGAACAATGGAAACCCCAATTCACGGCCAGTGCGATTCCCGTTTTGAACCGGTAAAAATGGCCTTCGAGAAAAATTTTCGCGAGCATGGCGATCTCGGCGCTTCGGTGGCGATCACGCTGGACGGCAAATTTGTCGTCGATCTGTGGGGCGGACATCTCGACGAGGAGCGAACCGACCCGTGGCAGGAAGATACGCTGGTCAATGTCTGGTCGAGCACCAAGACGATGGCGGCGATGTCGCTGTTGCTGCTCGCCGATCGCGGCGAGGTTGACCTTCATGCACCAGCGGCAAAATATTGGCCGGAATTTGCCCAAAATGGCAAAAAAGCGGTCGAAGTCAGACATTTTCTCAGCCACACCGCCGGTCTTTCCGGCATGGACAGGAAGGTCGAGGGCGAGGCGCTCTATGACTGGGAATGGATGACCACGGCGCTGGCGAAACAGGAACCGTGGTGGAAACCGGGCACCCAGTCGGGCTATCACGCCCTGACCCAGGGCCATTTGATCGGCGAAATCGTTCGCCGGGTAACCGGGCAGACGATCGGCAATTTCTTCCGTCAGGAAATCGCCGAGCCGACCGGCGCGGATTTTCATATTGGCGCGGACGAAGCGCTCGACAAGCGGATCGGCAATCTTGTCCCGCCCAAAAGCGGGCCTTCCCCCAATCCGAAATCGATCGCCGGCCGCACCTTCTCCAATCCCGGTGTCGATGCCACCGAACCGAGAAACCGGGCCTGGCGAGCGGCAGAAATCCCTGCGGCCAATGGTCAGGGCAATGCCCGCAGCATCGTCCGCGCGCAGACCGCCATGGCCAATGGCGGCGAAGCATTTGGCAAGACGATCATGTCGGAAGCCGGCACCAGAAGGATTTTCGAGAAACAGTCCGAAGGCGTCGATCTGGTGCTCGGCCTGCCGCTGACCTTTGGCATGGGCTATGGCCTGAACAACCCGGCCACACCGATCAGCCCCAATAGCAACACCTGTTACTGGGGCGGCTATGGCGGATCATCGGTGATCATCGATCAGGACGCGCGGCTTTGCTTTTCCTATGTCATGAACAAGATGGAAAGCGGTCTGTTGGGCGATCCGAGGGGATTTGGCCTGGCTGCCGCCATGTATATGTCGATGGCTTGACGGAAGGCTGCACCCCGCATCCCATAATGGCTAGTCGGCAGAGCGCATCGCTCTCGCTAGAACATCATCTCAACCTTTCAGGATAGAGGCCGATATGGATCTGGGAATTGCGGGAAAAATTGCGCTGGTCAATGGCGGTAGCGCCGGGCTGGGTCGCGGAGCGGCGCTGGCGCTGGCGAGAGAAAAGACCGAATTGTTCGTCACCGCCCGTGGCGAAGAGCGGCTGATGCAATGTTGCGAAGACATCGCCCGCGAAACCGGCGCCAATATCACCCCGATCGTCGCCGATCACAGCAGCGACGAAGGCCGCGAGAAGATCCTTTCCATCTGCCCCAGCCCGGACATATTGGTAGCGACCTGCTCACCGCCGCCGTTTAGCGGAGATTTTCGCACCGTTGGCCGGGCAGAATGGGAAGAAGCGCTGTCGCTCACCCTGCTCAGCCCGGTCGAATTTATCAAGGCGGTGATCGACGGAATGGTTGAACGCAAATGGGGCCGGATCGTCAATATCGCCACCGGCGCGGCCAAATATCCCGCCGCCATGCGGGTGCTTTCGGGACCGCCGCGCGCAGCGCTGGTCAATTATACGGTGGCGGTGGCGAAACAGGTCGCCAAACATGGCGTGACGATCAACAATATCCTGCCCGGCATGCACCACACACCCGGGATAAGGGATATGTTCGACAGCCAGGCGGAAGCCAATGGCACCAGCTATGACGAGGAAGTCGCGAAATTCGTCAAGCAGGTGCGGATACCGGTCGGGCGCTTTGGCGATGCCGAGGACATGGGCATGTTTGTTGCGATGTTCTGCAGCGAAATGGCCGGCTATGCCACCGGGCAGAGCCTCGTTGTCGATGGCGGCATGGGCAATTCTATTTTTTAGAATCGCATATCGGCTTCTGGCCTCTGAACGCCGTCGGACGCTCTACTTCGGCACCACCCGCAAAATCTTGCTGGCCGGGCCGCTTTGATCTTCGGTCAGCAGATACAGAAATCCGTCAGGACCGGTTCTGACATCACGAAAGCGCGTGTCGAGCTCCCCAAATAGTTCCGTCTGCTTGCCGAGCGAACCGTCAGCATTCATATTCACATGGCGAACATGTTTGAGCGCCAGCGCCGAAAGGAAGAGATCACCGTTCCAGTCGGGGAAAGCCGCGCCAGAATATTGAGCAAAGCCTGACGGAGCGATCGACGGCGTGAAATGCACCAGCGACTGTTCGGTTCCGGCGAACGCTTCATAAGGGGAAATGCGGCCACCGGAATAATCCAGCCCGTAAGATGCTGTCGGCCAGCCATAGTTGGCACCGCGCTTGATCTCGTTGATTTCATCACCGCCCGCCGGGCCATGTTCATTTTCAAAGATACGCCCGTCAGCCGCCAGAATGATTCCCTGCGGATTGCGGTGACCGTAGCTCCAGATTTCCGGCAACGCGCCTTGCTTTCCGACAAAGGGATTGTCCGCTGGCACCGAACCATCGTCATTCAACCGGATGATTTTGCCGAAATGACTGTCCAGCTTTTGCGCCTGTTCGCGAAAGTGGAACGCATCGCCCACCGGCATCATCAACGTCCCGTCGGGAAGGAAGATGATCCGCGCGCCATAGTGATTGCCCTGCACCCGGCTGGGCGAGGCAGCGAATATCTGCTTGCCGTTGCTGATCCGCGGTTGGCCATCGCTATCGCTATATTCAAATCGCATCAGCAGAAGCGTGTTTTTGCCATCGTCCTGCTCGGCCGCATAAGATATATATATCAAGCCATTTTCTGCAAAGTCTGGGTGCAAAGCCACGTCGAACAGGCCTGCCTGCGCGCCCGAAGCATTGTGCACTTTCGGATACTCATCGCCGCTGGCAAAATCATAGACAAGCACGGTTGTCCCATCGGGCGCGACCTGCTTGAGCTTGCCGCTGCGTTCGGTCACCAGCATGTTGCCATCCGGCAAGAACGCGAGCGACCATGGGTGATCGAGCCCGTCCGCGACTGTTTCGAGCGTATAATTGACCGGAGCCGCATCGGCACGGCCAGCGGCTTCACTGGTTTTCGTACCGTTGGAAGAGGCCCCCTGGTTCGAACAGGCCGCCAACGCGCCCATTGCGACAACGGAAAGGATGATCTTTAAATTTCGCATGCTGGCCCCCTGTTTGATCGCACA
>NZ_JBALTF010000020.1:0-35305 GCF_036964675.1 Parasphingorhabdus sp.
CCTTTCGATATCCGAGATCGCGATTATCGCGATCATTGCCACTGTCGTCATCGGGCCGAAGGAATTGCCGCGCGCGCTGGCGACCGCAGGCAAATGGATGGCCAAGGCGCGCGGCGTCATGGCCAATTTCCGCACCGGTCTTGATGCCATGGTCCGCGAAGCCGAGCTTCAGGAAATGGAAAAGAAATGGGCTGCGGAGAATGACCGGATCATGAGCGAGCATCCGGCGCTTCCCGATGCCTCTCTTGCTGACGACGCTGCGGCGCAAGAGCCAAGGATGGAGCCGCTGGACGGACCGCCCGCGGACAAGTCCGACCCATCAGACCCGATAGACGACCGGCCAGATCTGCCGCCCGCAGGCGATGCCAAGCCATGAACGATCAAAGCAAGCCGGGTCTTGATGAAAGCAAGGCGCCGCTGATCGAACATCTGATCGAGCTGCGCCAGCGATTGCTTTGGTCGGTGGCTGCGCTGACCGTGGCCTTTCTGATCAGCATATTTTTCGCCGACCAGATTTTCGGCATTCTGGTCCAGCCGCTAACCGATGCCTTTCCGGCCGGCGAAGGCAAGCTGATCTATACCAAGCTTTACGAAGCCTTTTTCGTCGAGATCAAGGTGGCGATGTTCGCGGCCTTTTTCCTCGCTTTTCCGATCATTTCCAACCAGCTGTGGGCCTTTGTCGCGCCGGGCCTCTATGCCAAAGAGAAAAAGGCCTTTCTGCCGTTTCTCATTGCCACGCCGTTGCTGTTCATGGCCGGCGCCTCGCTCGCCTATTTCATCGTCATGCCGACCGCGTTCAAATTTTTTCTGGGATTTGAGGGGCCGGTCGGCGGCCTGCAACAGGAAGCCTTGCCCGCGATGGGCGACTATCTCTCGCTGGTGATGCAGTTCATTCTCGCGTTCGGGGTCTGTTTCCAGCTGCCGGTGCTGCTGCTGCTGCTCAACCGGGCAGGCATTGTGACTCGCCAGCAGCTGAAGGGCATACGCCGCTATATGGTTGTCGGGGCTTTCGCGCTGGCCGCGATCCTGACCCCGCCCGACGTGGTGTCGCAGCTGATGCTGGGGATTCCGCTGATCCTGCTCTACGAAGTCTCACTGCTGATCATGTGGTTCACCGATCGCAAGAAACGTAAAATCGTCAGCCAATAAACCCTGCCTTGCCTGCAGGGCTTTCGGTTCCCCAAAGCGGGTGCGAGGATGCCGCAGCAGCATTTATGCAGAATGATTTGGCGTTTCCGTGCCAAACAGGGCTATGGTCCGATGGGCACTGCTTCTTGGACTGAGAATAGGGAAGTGCACCAACAGGGGGATTAGCATGACACAATCGAAAAACCTGAGACGAGGCGGCTTCGCGTCGGTATGGCTGGCAGCGGCATTATGTTCGGTACCGGTGATGGCGGCAAACCCGGCGCATGTGCAGCAACTGAAAGACACGCGTTCCTGTCCTGGCTGCGATCTTTCCGGTGCTGATCTGACGCTGCTTTTCGCTGAACAGGAATATAGCGTAGACGACCCAACGGTAAATCTGGATGGAGCGGATCTAACCGGTGCAGATTTGAAGGGCGCGTTTCTTTATCAAGCCAGTTTCAAGGGCGCGCGGATGCACGGCGCTGATTTGCGTGGCAGCAATCTGACCGGAGCGCATATGGAAAGCGCGGATCTGACCGGAACCAAATATGGGAACTGGGACATTCACTGGTCCAATCTCAACGGTACCTATCTTACCGATACAAATCTGACCGGTGCCACCGGTGCCGATCTGGAAGATGCAAACACCTGTCGCACCACATTGCCCGATGGCAGCATCGATGCCGGCTATTGCGACTGATCAGTTGACGGATATGATGTCGTCGGGGTTGCTCTGCCCGGATGATCAGAGCGATAGCGATTGCAGGCAAACCGTCGTGCTGAATCCAGTTGCGGCGCTGGCTGGAAGATGGGGGATTTTGGGGAGAATATCATGGCTATGATGGAAGAGAAGCGCCGATCCAACCGACAGGTCATCGGTCTGATTTTGACCACGGCTTTATCAACGGTTTTTGCACCAGTAGCTTTTGCGCAAGCCAATTATTCAGCCGCAGATGCGCGCTATGTGACCAGCTCGCAAAATCCCGATGTTCTGAACTATATTGTCTGTCTGGAAAATACGATGTCCTACCCCGGCATGCAGGACAAATGGGGGTTTCAGGGTGCGATGGATATTGCACAGAATGAATGCAGGACGCTGCCATTCCCTGGCTATCCTGCTGTGCCCAGTACCGATGACTTGGCCAGAAGCATTCAGGAATGCGGTTTCAGGCCCGGCGACGCGAGCCCTGATATGGGATGCGGCGCAATGCCAGTTGCCGTGTCACAATCCTATCCGGTGCAAGACAATGCGGAGCAGGCCAACGGCATATTCGCAGCTTCAATCTTCACCTATTGCGACGCGACCCTGCTGGCAAAATTCTGGCGCGTTGATGTCGGTCAGAGCAAGGCCTTGATCGGCAATAAAATTCTCAACGGATTGGGATGGAATATTCCCGCGATTCTAAGATCCAGCCGTCAGGCCGGCAATCAATGTGAATGGTCGGACACGGGTTATAGCTATCAGGATGCTGAGCAAATTGCATCAATCTGGTCTCTCGGAAGAGGCGTCAGCGAAGCAAAATCGAAAATGACGATGTTGGCAACGGCCGGACATCAGAATTGGGTCGACGCTGCTCTGGGCCATTGTCACACCGACAGTCTCGTGCAGGACTTTAGCTTGCCGGCAGGTCAGTGCTGATTGCCGAGTCGACCAAAGGCGGGGCTGGCTGACGCGGTTCGCCAATAGCCACCACATTCGGTGCGGATCGATGATTCAGATAGACAGGGGCGCCATCAGTCAATGGCTTCCTGGCCAGCTTTGCCAACCGATTCAATATCGCGACCGACACCCTTGACGGTGGCGCAGGCGCTCAGCAAAACCATGGTAGAAATCAAGATCGCTGCGGTAATTTTCTGCATTTCAAAATATCCTAAAAACTGAACTTCGCACTGACGCGAATATCACGACCGGACAGCGGTACATAGTCTTTCGTGAACGACGCATGACGGCGGGCGTTCACATCAAAGATATTATTGGCCGAGGCCAGCAGGGTGAGGTTGCCGCCCTTGCCAAACGGACGCCAGGCCGCCGAGGCGTTGACCATCGTGAAGCTGTCGCTCGAAGTTTCGAATGTCGCAACGCGATTCTGGCTGGCCGACCATTCTACTTCACCGCGCAGGTCGAAATAATCGCTGTTCGCCTCCAGCCCTCCGAGCAGGCGGAATGGCGGAATGCGCGGGATCGGGCCGCCGCTGCCAGCGGCATTTGAGTCGATATTGGCGTGGACCAGATCGGACACCATATTGGCGGTCAGGTCAAAGTCACCAAGGGTCGTAAATTTGGCCGAGCCCGACAGTTCAAAGCCATAATAGGTCGCGTCCTGCTGGAAATATTGGAAGACCGGCAGGCCATCCTCGATTGCACCGGTTTCTGCTTCAAAAATATAGTCGGAAAACAGGTTGCCGTAGATGGTCGCGCTGACCGCATATATATTGTCATCATAGCGCGCATAAAGCTCGCCGCCCCAGCTTTTCTCGGTGGTGAAATCGGGGTTGCCGATTTCAAACGCCTCGGTCGCGACATGCGGACCGTTGGACAGCAGCTCTTCGGCAGACGGTGCCCGCGCCGAACGCGACAGGTTGATACCAAATTTCAGGTCCGCTTCGCCGGGTACATAGGCGACACCAAAGGCGCCCGAGAAGGTGCCGAAGCTGCGGTCAAAAATGATCACCGGTGCGCGGATTGCGGTCTGGTCGAACCGGGCTGCGCCTTCCAGCTGCAGCTCACCCAGTTCCAGTTCCTGCAGCGTGAAGATCGCGGCGCTTTCGATGCTGTTCTTGGGGACAAAGGCTTCTTCGCCGATCGCGTTGAAATCGCGGGCGAGCAATTGCGCGCCGACTACTCCGCGCCAGCCGCCGCGGGCCGCCTGAGTAAGTTCAAGCCGGCTTTCGACGCCCTTCACCTTGAAGATCGTGCCGACCTCCGACCCTTCAAATTCGGTGTGCTGATAGTCGGAATAGCCAGCGCGCAGGGTGAGATTCTCGAAAAAGCCCGGCAGATCAGCCGAGGCGCGCAGGTCGGCGCGGTTTTGCTTGAGGCCGATGGTCACCGGTGGCGCTTGCGGGCCGGTGTCTAGACCCGGCCGCTCGGGCACGCCATAATCGCTTTCATAGCGGCTGACCGAAAAACCGATACTGCCGCCATCGCCGATATAGGCAAGGCTGGCAGCGGCGGTTTTGGTCAGGCTCGCGGTATTGGGTACCGTGCCGCTGAGATTGGCGCGGTCGGTCAACTGGGCGGCTCCGGCGGCATCGCCGCCGTCTGCTGCGAGCGCGGCCGCGTCGAGCAATTCTCCGCGCAGGGCAGGGGAGAGCACATAGCCGCCAATCTTGACATCATCGGTCTTGCGCACGCTGCCATCGACATGGAAGACCAGATGGGAGGTCAGCGGCACGTCGAGCGAACCGGCGGCGCTGCGGTCATTGGCGGCGCTGCCATAGCCGGCCAGCGCATCAAGATGGAACGGTGCTTCCGGGACCTCGCGCGGAATTCTTTTGTCGATAATATTGACCGCGCCGCCAATCGCGTCGCCGCCGAACAATAAAACCGCCGGCCCGCGCAGCACTTCGACGCGCTGGGCGGTGAGCGGATCAATCGCAACCGCATGATCGACCGAGGTGTTGGACGCATCGAGCGAGCCGATCCCGTCGGTCAACACCCGCACGCGCGGACCCTGAAACCCGCGCAATACGGGGCGGGAGGCGCCCGGTGCAAAGCTGGTTGCGCTGATCCCGGCCATGCTGGTCAGGCTGTCGCCAATCTGGCCGCGCAAATCCTGCGCCAGGTCCTCGCCCGACAACACCGATGTGCCGGCGAGAATATCAAGCTGTTTGACGTAGCGGGCGGTGACGACAATCTCCTTGCTGTCCTCGCCATGAAAGTCATCATCGGGCTGGGCGGTATCGCCGGGTTCGGCGCTCTGGGCGGCGGCAGGGGCAACGGGAATGGCAAGAGCGGCGGCGGTAATCAGCAGCAGTTTTTTCACGCGGTTACTCATATGGCAAGAGGGGGGAGAATCAGTTTCTGCGGGCCAAGTAGGAGTTATGATATAATATATCAATCCAAATTTGCGCTGAATCGGCAAGCCGAGCGAATTTTGCTATAAATTGCAGGCATGGCGGGTGAAGACGGTGCCGGGCTGTGGGAGCCGTTAGCCCAATCCGGTTCAACCGGGCTGCGGCAAGGGATGATGGAGCAATGCTGCCACCGGTGCCGCGGGGTCCGGTGTACCGGCGACAATATTCGCCGACAATTCCAGCAATGCCCGTTCATGCTCGCCCATGAATGTTGCAATGCGTGCGGCTTCGGGGTCTTCTTCGGCAGAGACCAGGGCTGCAAGCTCTTCATAGCGCGGTAGAAAATTTGCCTTCACCAGGTCATGAAGTGCTGCAAAGCGTTGGGACCAGGGCAGGGCGTTCATTTGCTCGCTGGCCGCTTTGCCGCCTGCACGGGCTTCATCATCTTCCTGAATCGACAATCCGCATCGGGCAAGAAGCGGTCGCAGGATTGTTTTACCCTCGGTTTCAAACTGGAACAGCGTCCCAATAATATAGGATTGCTCGGCGCTTTCAGCTGAGCCGAGCATATTCCCGAACGCGGTCTCGCCGGTTACTTCTCCGTGATAGACGTCGGCCAGACATTCCTTGAACAGGTTCGATATCATTTTTCTCTCTCCCATTTGCTTTCTTGAAATATCTAGATAATCTGATGGCTTCGCAAGTCAAACCGGTCGATGCCTTACTAGGGCCACTATTCTTCCCGCAGGACGGGATGATTGTGGCTTTTCATTGGTCGATTGAACGGCCATGAAGCACCCGATATTAAGGAGAGACCTGCATGACCAGCCGCGACAATTTCGGAGCTACCACCACTGCGGACGAAGTGCTCGACGGCATCGACCTGTCGGGCAAGCTCGTGGTCATCACCGGCGGCGCATCCGGCCTTGGTCAGGAAACCGCGCGGGCGATGGCGGCGAAGGGCGCGCATATTGTCATCCCGGTGCGCGATATGGCCAAGGGCGAGGCTGCGGTGGTGGCAATCAAAGCCTCCGTCCCTGACGCCGATATCGAACTGATGGAATGCGATTTGGGCAAGATGGCCAGCATCCAGTTTTTTGCCGAGGCTTTTCTCGTTCAGCATGACCGGATTGATCTGCTGATCAACAATGCCGGGGTGATGGCTTCTCCGCATATGACCACCGGCGATGGTCTGGAGTTGCAGTTCGGTACCAATCATATCGGCCATTTCCTGCTGACCAATCTGCTGATGCCAGCCCTTCTCAAAGCGGCAAAAAACAGTGGGGATGCCCGCATCGTCAATCTCAGTTCACGCGGCCATCATTTCGATACCGTCCATTTTGACGACCCGCATTTTGAATCGCGCGACTATGACAAATGGCTCTCCTATGGTCAGGCGAAGACTGCCAATATCATGTTCAGCGTCGGTCTGGAAAAACGGCTGGCGGGCAAGGGTGTCCATTCTCTGGCTGTCCACCCCGGCGGCATCCAGACCAATCTTGGCCGCCATCTGACCGAGGAGGATATTGCGACGCTGCTGAAGCGGATGGAAGACAATGCCGGAGAGAACTTCACCTTCAAGACGGTGGAGCAGGGTGCCGCGACCAGCTGCTACGCCGCAACCGCGCCGGAGCTTGCAGGCCGCGGCGGCGTCTATCTCGAAGACTGCCATGTCGCAGCCGTCGATGATGATGACCCGAGCGGCAGCGTCCGTTCCTATGCGGTTGATCCCGGCAATGCCGAGAAGCTATGGGCCCTCTCGGAGGCCACCGTCGGCCAGACATTTTCTTACTAAAAACCCCATCATACCGGAGACTCCCCATTCATGACCGCATCCCTTATCCTCTACGGCTCGCCTCTGTCTCCCTTCCAGCGCAAGGTGGAGGCGGTGATGGCGCTCAAGGGGCTGGATTATGACTGCGAGGATGTCAGTGTCATGGCCATGCCCGACTGGTATATGGAAATCAGCCCACTCGGCCGCATTCCCTCGCTGCGTGACCGGGAAATCGCCGAAGATGGTCCCGCCGGAACGATCACCGACAGCTCGGCGATTTGCGGCTATCTGGAAAAGCGGCAGCCGGAACCGGCGGTCTATCCTGCCGATGCATTCGACCATGGCCGGGCGCTGTGGCTCGAGGAATATGCCGATACCGGCATGGCAATGGCTGGCGGCATGGGTCTGTTCCGGCCGATCATCTTCAACCTGTTCCAGCGCAAGCAGCCGGATCTCGAGACCGCGCGCAAGACCTGGAATGAAAAGCTGCCGCCGCTTTATGACTATCTCGAAGGGCAGCTCGATGGCCGCGCCTATTTTATCGGCGATACGATCACCATCGCCGATATAGCGGTCGCCGCACAAATCGCCCAGACCGACATGCTCGCCGGTCTACCCGACAAATCCCGCTGGCCGGCATTGGTCGCCCATTATCAGGCGATGCGAGCGCATGACTGTTTCCAGCGCAACAACGCAGGCTGCGACAAAATATTGGCGAAACTGGTGCCGGAGAAATTTGACTTGAGCTAGATGCGGTGAAGCGGGCTTTTCAGCCTAGCGTCAGCAAATAGAGGGCGTAGATCGCGGGCATGGTCAGTACCGAAAACACCGTCTGCACCGCGATCAGATTGGCGGATAGAGTGGCGTCGCCACCCAGTTGGCGCGCCAATATATAGCCGCTGCTCGCGGTCGGTGTGGCAGCGGCGATCACCACAATTGCCAGGCTGTCTACCGGAAGATTGAGCAATAGTCCCACAGCCAAGGCCACGAGCGGCAAGCCGAGCAAGCGCACCGCTGACCAAGTCAAAGTGGTGTGCCCCGCCCGTTTAAAAGCCTCCAGATCAACCGCCGCGCCAACCACCAGTAGGCCAAGGGCAAGCGTGGCCTGGCCCAATATATCGAGGGTTTTCTCGGCAATGCCGGTCGGAGCAATGCCCAACTGATTGAGCGCGATGCCGATCACGCAACCGATGATTAGCGGATTGCGGATCATATCCATCACCACATGCGGCTTTTTCTCGCCGTTATCTTCGGCGAAATGGGTCAGTGCCAGCACCGAAATGACATTGGCCGTCGGCGTCAGGACCGCGACCGCGATGGCCATCAGGGCGAGTCCGGCTTCGCCGAACAGGGCGCTGGCAATGGACAGGCCAACGAAGGTGTTCCAGCGGACATTGGACTGGATGATCGACCCCTTGCGCGGTCCGTCATCGGCACGTTTGGCAAAAAGGCCCAACGTCGCGAGCGTCAATTGCGAGCCAATCAGCACAAAGATCATTGCCCATGGCGCGACTTCGAAAGATGCGCTGGCCAGAACATTGATGATCAACGCCGGGAAAAATATGAAATAGACCAGTCTTTCGATCGCGCGCCATCCGTCAGCGGCCAGAAAATTCCTGTGCGCCAGCAGCCAGCCCAATGCGGTGATCAGGACCACTGGGATCAGGGCATATACAAAATTTATCATCGATGGTTCGCGCGCGCGAAACTAGAGCGCTTTGGTTCTGAGCGGCAATAGATCGGGAAAGTCCGGCTCGCGCTTCTCGCCCATCGCCGCGACCGCTTCCTGAATATGCGAAGGCGGGAACATGCCGGCGTTCCAGACGCCGATATAGTCCAGCGTATCCGCCGTATTATGATCGCGGCCGTAATTTATCAGCACCTTGCAGCCGGTGACCGCCAGCGGTGATTTCGACGCGATTTCCTTGGCGGTTGCCATGACATGGGCTAGGCACTCTTCCTGCGTTTCGAACACATCATTGACCAAGCCGATTTCCTTCGCCTTTGCGGCGTCGATCCGGCGGCCGGTATAGGCCATTTCCTTGACCCAGCCTTCGGGAATATAGCGTTGCAGGCGCGGGAAGGTACCGACGTCGGCGGTCATGCCGATGTTGGTTTCCTGGATGCAAAATATCGCATCCTTGGTGCACCAGCGGATATCACCCGCGCTGATCATGTCGATCGCACCGCCGATGACGCCACCGTGAAGCGCGAACAATACCGGTATGCGGGCCTCTTCCAAGGCGTTGAAACTATGCTGGATACGTTTGACGTTGGAACGGAACATTTCCGCGATCACATGCTTGTCCGCTCCGTCGATCTTGTTGTTGGGTTGCGGTGCGAAAACGGACAGGTCCATGCCAGCGGAAAAATGCTTCCCGGTGGAGCTGATTACAATGACCCGCGCCCGTGCATTGATATCGATGTCTTCAACGATTTCCGGCAAATCATTCCAGAATGCCCTGTTCATGCTGTTGAGTTTTTCCGGACGGTTCATCCGGATATGGGCGATGCCATTTTCTATTTCGACATCGAAACATTCATATTTTTTCTCAAGCACGATGCTGTTATCCCTTATTTCTAGCCAGAAGTTTCCATCGGCCTAGCATGATAATCTTCCGCCGCGTACCAGCAATTTTCCTGAAACGAGGCCGTGGATGCTCGACTAAAGCAATGTTATCGACCCTGAAAAGGCTTCAAGCTTGCGGCGCGAAATCGCGCGCACTATGTATTGGTCTATGAGCATCATTCCAAACACACTCGAACTGATCGGCAATACGCCGCTCGTCCGCCTCTCCGGCCCGAGCGAAGCTGCCGGTTGCGACATTTACGGCAAGTGCGAATTTGCCAATCCCGGCGCCTCGGTCAAAGACCGCGCGGCGCTCTACATCATTCAGGACGCCGAGCAACGCGGGCTGCTCAAGCCCGGCGGACGGATTGTCGAGGGGACCGCTGGCAATACCGGGATCGGTATTGCCCTGGTCGCCAATGCCAAGGGCTATAAATCGACCATCGTCATGCCGGAAACCCAGAGCCGCGAGAAAATGGATACGCTGCGCGCGCTTGGCGCGGAGCTGATCACCGTCCCGGCTGCGCCTTATTCCAATCCCGCTCATTTCGTGCACACTTCGCGGCGCATTGCCGAGGAGACCGAAGGGGCGGTCTGGGCCAACCAGTTTGACAATGTCGCCAACCGCCGCGCCCATATCGAAACGACGGCCGAAGAAATCTGGGAGCAGATGGATGGCAAGATCGATGGCTTTACCTGCGCCGTCGGCACGGGCGGCACGCTGGCTGGCGTCGGCATGGGGCTGAAGGCGAAAGATGAAAAGGTGACGATCGCCTTGTCCGATCCGCATGGCGCGGCGCTCTACGAATATTATGCCCATGGCGAACTCAAGTCCGAGGGCAATAGCGTCGCCGAAGGCATTGGTCAGGGCCGGATTACCGGCAATCTGGAAGATGCGCCGATCGACCGGCAATACCGGATTTCCGATGAGGAAGCTTTGGTCTGGGTCGAGCGACTGCTGATCGATGAAGGGCTGTGCCTCGGTCTGTCATCGGGCATCAATGTCGCTGGCGCGATCGCGCTGGGCAAGGAACTGGGGCCAGGCAGCCGGGTTGCGACGATATTATGCGATACCGGTTTTCGCTATCTGTCATCGCTCTACAACGCCGCCTGGTTGAAGGAAAAAGGGCTGCCGGTGTTCCCGTGGCTTGACCAGAATGGATAAAAAGCCACAAAATTCCAGTCGACAGGACACAATGCAGCGCATTCAGGTCGGCGTGGTCGGTCTGGCCGCTGTGCTGCTGCTGGTCAGCGTCGCCAATTTCGTGATTCAGCGGGCCAGCGATGAACAGACCGTGCTGGAAGAAATGCAGGGTGATGGAACCGGCATTGCGCCTCCGCTCGCCAGCAAGCCGGAAGAAAAGCCCTCCGAACCGCTGGCAGAATTGGGCCTCACCCCGGCACCGGCATCGGGGACGGGGAAGTCGGAAGCGCAAAAACCTGCTGCCAATCTGCCGGGACAGACCGTGCCGGATTTGAAGCCTGACCCGAATCTCGATGCGCCGATGGACCGGGAGCGGCGCTAGTTGCCCGGCTTTTGGCAGACGCTCCCGTCGGCCCTGTTGGTGCTTTTGGCGCTGGCGCAATGCACCGCCGCCGATTCCCCGCCCGATCATCCGCATAGCAAGCCCCGCATTCAGCTGATGACCAGCCTGCCGTTGGTCTGGGGCGAGGGGGCTTCGATGGAATCGATCCTCTCCGGTGGTTCGGGGCCCGCGCCGATCTACCGCTACTGGCAGGGGCAATATGATATTGCGGCGGTCGACAGTCTGGAAAATCTTGCCGAGCAAGATCCGGATATCGTCATCCTTGCCCAGCCGCGCGCCATGGACCCCGCCGATCTGACCGATCTCGATGCCTGGGTCCGTGCCGGGGGCGCTGTCATCATTCTCACCGACCCCGATCTGGTCTGGCCGTCCGCATTGCCGCTGGGTGATCCGCGCCGGCCATTGGCAAGCGGCTTGCTCTCGCCTCTGCTTGGCCACTGGGGGGTGGAACTGGTCGCCGCCGCTGACGATCCCGCAGATATCGTCGACTTGCGCTTTGGCGACTATATCTTCGCTACCCGAGGGGTCGGAAAGCTCGAGCCGATGCAGGCAGGCGATGTGTCAGATGTGCACTGCGATTGGAGCGCCGGTGATTTTTTCGTTCAATGTTCGATTGGGCAGGGACAGGCCTCAATCGTCGCGGATGCAGATTTCCTTAACGCCGCATTTTGGATAAATGAAGCCCGTAAGACGCCACAAAAAAGTGGCGCAGTCCGGTTCATCGACGTTCTGGTGCGTGATCATATCGATGCCGCTGATCACTAGAAATAGCCGGTTTTTTGCCAATTTCGCATGACAAATGCTGATGTCCAGATTGGTGGTCAATTCGGTGCAAATTTAAATGCATATATTACAGCATGTTAACGCGTCATACCCGTCACGTCCCGCAAAATCCCCTTCCATCCCCGACATTCCCCTGATATCCCTAATTTTGTATTCGGGGTATTCTTCCTGTCCGGGATTCTGTTTTCGGGGGCGTTGGCAAGCGCATTTCTGGATCGGGGAGATTATCACCCTGATTGGGATGAGGGATTTTCGCTGTGTCACGTGCATACGCATATTCAGGCTCTGCAATATCGACGATAGACGACAAAGGTCGGCTGTCGGTGCCCGCCTTCCTGCGTAAAAATCTGGTCGAAAGCAGCGAAGGCCGCATCCTCTGTCTTGGCACGCATGAAAAATGGGATTGCCTGGTAGGTTTCGGCCTCAGCCGCAAAGCCGACATGCTCAACGAAATTGACAAGCAATGGGAAGCCGCGATCGCGCTTGGCGACAGTTTTGACAAAGATGCTGCCGGCGCCCGGAAATTTTCTTCGCTACAGGACCTCAGCTTTGATACCAGTGGCCGCTTCATCCTGCCGCCACATCTGATGGAAATCGGCAATATCGACGGCAATGTCCTGTTCCATGGAATCGGTACGACATTTTGCCTGTGGAATCCCCAGGCATTGCTCGAAACGACCGACGATGTGCCGGTCGACCGGCGGCTTGTGAAGCATCTTCTGAAAGAAGCTGGCCAGAAAAGCGGAGGGAAGCAGAAATGACCCCTGCTGCAGCCGCACGGCATGTTCCTGTCCTGCTCGATGAAGTGATCGACGCGCTCGCCATTATTCCCGGCGAGACCCATGTTGATGGCACTTATGGTGCTGGGGGCTATAGCGCCGCGATGCTTGAGGCAGGCGCGATTGTTCATGCCTTTGATCAGGATCCGGATGCCATCGCCACCGGTCAGAAAATGGTCGACGATGCCAATGGCAAGCTGATCCTTCACCATGCCCGCTATTCCGAGATGGCGGAGATATTGGTCGACGAAGATATTGACGGCGTTACGCTCGACATCGGCGTGTCGTCGATGCAGCTGGATCAGGCAGAGCGCGGATTTTCCTTTCAGAAAGATGGTCCGCTCGACATGCGCATGGCCCGTGATGGCGAGAGCGCGGCCGATTTTCTCAACGACGCCGATGAAGAGATGATTGCCGATGTAATCTATCGCTATGGCGAGGAACGCCGGTCGCGGCGGATCGCCAAGGCGATTGTCGAAGCGCGGCCGCTGACCCGCACGTCCGAGCTCGCGCAGGTGGTCAGAAAGGCGCTGGGATTTCGCGCCGGCGACAAGAAGGATCCGGCCACCCGGACTTTTCAGGCGATCCGCATTCATATCAATCGCGAACTGGGCGAACTCGAAGACGGTCTCGCCGCAGCAGAAAAAATGCTGCAGCCCGGTGGCCGTCTGGCGGTTGTGACATTTCACAGCCTCGAAGATCGCATCGTCAAAAATTTTCTGCGGGACCGCAGCGGGCAGAAGTCTGCCGGCTCCCGCCATCTACCCCAGGTTAACGAGACACGGCCGGCACCCACCTTTCAAAAACCAGCCAAAGCGGTGCGTCCGGCCGGGGCGGAGCAGGCTCTTAATCCCCGAGCTCGCTCCGCCACCCTTAGATCAGCGGTGCGCACCAATGCGCCTGCCAGCGATGGTGATGGACAGTGAAGCTCGCAATCAAGCGTCTCGAAGGCATGGGCTGGCTCGCTCTGGTGTTTCTGGTGGCGATTCTGCTTTATCCGCTGTCGCTCAGCGTCGCGACCTTGCGCAGCGACCTTGCGCGCACCGATTACAGGATTGTCGAGGTCAAAAAAGACATCCGCTATCTGGAAACGGAATTTAGCGCCCGCGCCAATCTGCGGCAGCTGGAAGAATGGAACAAGCTTGAATTTGGCTATGCGTCGCCGCGCGCTTCGCAATATCTCGATGGTGAGAGAGCGCTGGCCAATCTGGGTGGCAAGGATTTGCGCAAACCGATGCAGGTTGCAGTGATCAGCTCGATGGAAGATATTGGCCCGGTCGGAATTATCGGTTCGGTTTTCGGTACGGCCAAGGCGCAAGACCGGAATGACGATGGCAGCGCGATCGGCAGCAGGCGAAGCTACACGCCCACCGTGATGGACTCCGAACCCGGCAAGGGATTGGGAGGAGCGCAAAATCGCACCACACGGGTCTCGCATATGGAAGACAAGCTGCTCGATGATGGGCTCGTCCGCGATCTTGGCCGAAAGGCGATAGCAGAAAAAATTGAAAGCATGGCCGAATGACGACCCTTCTCGCCAACAGCAAGAAGGTCCAATTTTCGGGAAAAGCCAAGGAAATAACTGCCAGCGCTCATTTCCGACTGATGATCTTGCTTTTGGTTTTTCTGGCGGCCTTCGCGATCATTATCGGACGATTGGTAAGCCTCACAATTCTCGAAGACGCGGCACCCAATCGGGCATCGAGTAGCGCATTCATTCCGCCGCGGGGCGATATTGTCGACCGCAATGGCGTTCCGCTGGCGCGGACGATGCGGGGCTATGCGGTTCGCGTGGTGCCAGCCCGGGTGCTGGGCGACAAGGATGTTCTGGCGCGGCAACTTGCCGCGATTTTTCCGGATACGAGCGCAGCATATTTTCTGAAAAAGCTCAGCGGTTCCCATCCTACCTATCTCCGCCGCAGGGCGTTGCCCGAACAGGTCAAGCAGATCCATGCGCTGGGTGAAATCGGCATAGAATTTCCGCGCGAGGATGAACGCCTCTATCCCCAGCGCGAACTGGCGGCGCATGTGCTTGGTTATGTCAATTCAGCCGGCGACGGTGTGATGGGTATGGAGCGCGCGCTCAACAAGCGCCTTGTCGACAAGAATCTGCGCGCGACACCCGCGATATTGTCGATCGACAGCCGGGTGCAGGCAGCGCTGGAGAGCGAGCTTCAGGATGCCATAATCATGACCGAGGCACGCGGTGCTGCGGGGATCATATTGGATGTTGAAACCGGAGAAGTCATGGCGCTGGCCTCGCTGCCGGTGTTCGATCCGAACAAGATTCGTCGGGCGACGATGAAGCATCAGAATAATGAAGTTACCCAGAGCGTGTTCGAACTGGGCTCGACGTTCAAGCCGCTAACCATCGCCGCCGCACTCGACGCCGGCACCGTCACCGACATGGCGGTGCGTTACAATGCGATGGAACCGATCAAAATTGGCGGCTTTACGATCAAGGACGATCACAGTCAGGGTCGTTGGCTAAATGTGCCGGAAACCCTGGTGCACAGTTCCAATATCGTCACTGCCCGGATAGCGGATAATCTGGGTCAGGAAGCCATGGAAAATATGTTCCGCCGCCTCGGCTTTGACGAACGGCCGCATATTGAATTGTTTGAAAGGGGTCAGCCGCTCTGGCCGCAAAACTGGGGACGGGTCACCAATATGACCGTTGCCTATGGCCATGGTATAGCCGTTACTCCGCTCCATCTCGCCAGTGCTTATGCAGCGCTGGTCAATGGCGGCATCTGGCGTCCGGCAACCTTGCTGAAAGTGGAGCCTGGAAAGGAAGCCAGGGGGCGGCGGGTATTCAAGGCCGCGACCAGCGCCCGCATGCGCCAGTTGCTGCGGATGATTGTTTCGGATGGTACCGGCCGCAAGGCCGATGCGCCGGGCTACCGGATTGGCGGCAAGACGGGCTCGGCAGAAAAACCCTCGGAAGGCGGTTATAACAAAACATCGCTGGTATCGACCTTTGCTGCGGCCTTCCCGATGGACAATCCGCGCTATGTCGTTATCGCCATGCTCGATGAACCAAAGGGAACAGCGGAAACATCCTTTCAGCGCACCGCAGGCTGGACCGCAGCGCCGGTCGTGAGCAAGCTGGTATCCCGTGTCGGTCCGATGCTCGGGGTCATTCCCGATGAACATCGCGATGTTGATGTGTCGGAATTGACACCCCTGCTGTGGAAACCCAAAGACACGTCCAAAGAGCAAAACCATGAGATTGAGTAATCTTACACCAGGACTGGATGGGGAAGCTGGAGAGCAGACGGTCACCGGCTTTGCCATTGATCACCGTAAGATTGCGCCCGGCAATATTTTCGGCGCTTTTCGGGGCGCAAAGTTCAATGGCGAAGATTTCATAGAAGCGGCAGTCGCCGCCGGAGCCATAGCCATTGTCGCCCATCCGGAGGCGCAGGTCGAAGGTGCCGTGCATATTGCCGATGAAGAGCCACGGCGTCTATTTGCCGAGATGGCGGCGCGCTATTTTACGCCGACACCGACGCATGTGGCCGCAGTTACCGGTACCAACGGCAAGACATCGATTGCAGAACTCACCCGTCAGCTGTGGCGAATGGATGGCTATAATAGCGCCTCGATCGGGACGCTTGGCGTCACCACCGCTGATGATCAGGTCAAGACCGGACTGACCACCCCCGATATTGTCACTTTTCTCTCCAATATGTCCGGTCTGGCCAGGGAAGGGGTCAGCCACGCGATTTTTGAAGCGTCGAGCCATGGCCTCTCGCAATATCGCACCGAAGGTCTGCCGGTGCAGATTGGCGCCTTCACCAATTTGAGTCGCGACCATCTCGACTATCATGGCGATATGGACAGCTATTTCGAAGCCAAGATGCGGCTGTTCGACGAGGTTGTTTCGAGTGACGGAACCGCTGTCATCTGGGCCGATGATGATCCGTGGTCCGGAAAAGCGATCCAGCGGGCGATGGATCGCGAGCTGGAGTTATTTACGGTCGGGGAAAAAGGCACAACGCTTAGGCTGGTATCGCAGACGCCGACCCATTTGGGTCAGGTGCTGATGGTCAAGGCGCAGGGCAATACTCATCGCATTTCGCTGCCGCTGATCGGTGCCTATCAGGCCGCGAATATCCTGTGCGCGGCCGCCATCGTGCTGGCCACCGGCGGGCAGTTGGAAAATATTTTCGATCATATGCAGCGGGTGCAGCCGGTGCGCGGCCGGATGGAACGGGCGGTCATCACCCGCGCCGGTGCACCGGTCTATGTCGACTATGCCCATACCCCGGATGCTCTGCGGGCAGCGATTGAAGCGCTGCGGCCGCATGTGACCGGCAAGCTGATCACGCTGTTCGGTGCGGGCGGCGACCGCGACAAGGGCAAGCGGCCCGAAATGGGCAAAATTGCCATGGAAATGTCCGATCATGTGATCGTCACCGATGACAATCCGCGTAGTGAAGATCCGGCCACCATCCGCGCGGAAATTCTGGCCGGAGCGATCGGTGCCGAGGAAGTGGCCGATCGACGTGCCGCCATTGCCAAGGCAATAGACATGGCTGGTCCGCAGGATATCATCCTGCTCGCCGGCAAAGGCCACGAACAGGGGCAGATTGTTGGCGATCGGGTGATCCCGTTTGATGATGTCGAAGTCGCGAGAGAATGCGCCGGAGCGCAGCCATTATGACCGCGCTATGGACATCCGCCGCGATAGCGACAGCCACGTCAGGAAAGGCCAGCGCCGCCTTTACAGCAGACGGAGTCGCCTTTGACTCGCGCGAAATTGGTCCGGGCGACCTGTTCATTGCCTTGAAGGGCGAACATAGCGATGGTCATCTTCACGTCGAGCAGGCTTTTGCCTCCGGCGCTACCGGCGCCATTGTCAGCCAGGCCGTCGACGGGCCGCATATATTGGTGTCCGACACGACCCAGGCGCTCGATGCGCTGGCCAGGGCGTCGCGGTCCCGCACCGATGCGAAAATCATCGGGGTGACCGGATCGGTCGGCAAGACCGGCACGAAGGAGGCCTTATACGCAGCCCTCGACCGCTGTTCCTTCGGCAAGGCGCACCGGTCGGTCAAAAGCTATAATAATCATGTTGGCGTCCCGCTCAGCCTGTCGCGGATGCCGGCGGACACCAAATATGGCATTTTCGAAATGGGCATGAACCATGCCAACGAACTGTCGGCACTCACTCGTCTGGTGCGGCCGCATGCCGCGATCATTACCGCCATCGCGCCAGCCCATATCGGCAATTTTCCCAATGGCGAGGCAGGCATCGCTGATGCCAAGGCCGAGATATTTGAAGGCCTGATGCCCGGCGGCACGGCGATCATCCCGCACGACAGCCCACATTGTCCGCAGTTGCGGAAGAAGGCCGAGCGCCATGCCGGCGATGTGATCTCCTTTGGATTTGAAGCCGGCGCCGATGTCCGCGCGATTGATGTGGTTGCAGCGCCCGGGGGTGGCTCGCTGGTCACGGCGAAGCTGGGTGATCAAAGCCTCTGCTTCACAATCGCCGAGGCCGGACTGCATTGGGTATCCAATTCGCTGGCCATTCTCGCCGCAGTGCGCGCCGTCGGCGGCGATCTGGCATCTGCCGGTCTGGCGCTTGCTGAAATGAGCGGCATTGACGGTCGCGGCCGCCGCCATTTCATTGCGCTGAAATCGGGCGGCAAGGCGACGATTATCGATGAGAGTTACAATGCCAATCCGGCGTCGATGAAGGCGACATTGCAGCATTTTGCCAGCGAAGCTTGCGCCGGACAAAAAATTGTCATTCTGGGCGCAATGGGTGAGCTGGGTGAACAATCTGCCCATTACCATGCGGCATTGGCCGACGATATTCTGCTGTCCGGAGTCAATGCAGTCATTTTGGTTGGCGAAGATATGGCACATACTGCCGCGAAACTGGAACAGGGCCTTGATCAGGGCGTGAAAATGTCACATGCCACCAATGCTTCGGAGGCGCTGACCGAGGTCGCAAAATTGCTCAGCGACGGGGACATCCTTCTGGTCAAGGGGTCAAATTATCTGGGGCTTTCCTCCGCGGTTTCCGCGTTGGTAAGCGGGGAGTATTGATGTTTTATTTATTGGCCCAATGGCTTGATTTCGAAGGCATTTTCAATGTCTTTCGGTACCTGAGTTTTCGCTCCGGTGCTGCTGTCTCGACATCGCTGTTCATCGGCCTGCTGATCGGGCCCAAGTTCATCAACATGCTGCGCATGCGGCAGGGCAAGGGACAACCGATCCGCGAAGACGGTCCGGTCACGCATCTCAAAAAGGCGGGAACGCCGACCATGGGCGGACTGATGATCCTGATTTCGGTGGTGACTTCGCTGCTGCTGTGGATGGATCTCAGCAATATGTTCGTCTGGGCGTGCATATTCGTCACGCTCGGTTTTGGTGCCATTGGCTTCATGGATGATTATGACAAGGTCCGCAAAGCCAGCCACAAGGGCATCCCGGGCCGCGTCCGGCTGTTGCTCGAATTTATCATCGCCGGTTTCGCCACATGGCTGATCGTGCAGCAAATCGGCACCAACCTTTACGTCCCGTTTTTCAACGACGTGCAGATCGACCTTGGCTATTTCTATATTCCCTTTGCCATGTTCGTGATTGTTGGTGCGGGCAACGCGGTCAATCTGACCGACGGGCTGGATGGTCTGGCGACCATGCCGGTGGTGATTGCCAGCGCCACCTTTCTGGTTCTCGTCTATCTGTCCGGCAATGCGGTCTTCTCCGAATATCTCGGAATTCCGTTCGTACGCGGAGCAGGCGAACTGGCGATTTTCTGCGCCTGTGTGATTGGTGCCTGCCTCGCCTTCCTGTGGTTCAACGCACCACCAGCCGCCGTTTTCATGGGCGATACTGGTAGTCTGGCACTCGGCGGCGCGCTTGGTGCGATTGCCGTTTCGATCCATCATGAAATCGTCCTCGCGCTGGTTGGCGGCTTGTTCGTGCTCGAAGCGGTTTCGGTCATCGTTCAGGTCTTCTTCTTCAAACGCACTGGTCGCCGTGTGTTTCGTATGGCCCCGATCCATCACCATTTTGAACAGCTTGGCTGGTCCGAATCCACCATTGTGATCCGCTTCTGGATCATCAGTCTGGTGCTCGCACTCGCCGGATTGGCGACGTTGAAACTCAGATGATAGTCTCCCCCGTCTTTGCCGGAAAGCGCTATGCCATTCTCGGATTGGCCCGTTCCGGCATGGCGGTGCTGGAAAGTCTGCACGCAAGCGGCGCAATATTGCTCGCCTGGGACAATCGGGAAGAATTGCGCGCAAGCGTAGCCGACAAGGCCGTGATTGCCGATCCGCTGGAATCGGATCTGACCGGCTATGACGCGATTGTCGTATCGCCCGGCGTGCCGCTCAACAGTCACCCGATTGCGCAAAAGGCAAAGGCCGACGGCGTGCCGATCATCGGTGATATCGAACTTTTTGCGCAGGCCCGGTCTGCGCTACCATCGCACCGGGTTGTCGGCATCACCGGCACCAACGGCAAGTCGACGACCACCGCTCTGGTCCATCATATATTGGCCAGTGCCGGCGTGCCGACCGTGATGGGCGGGAATATCGGCGTGCCGATCCTGTCGCAGGAGCCATTGCCCGATGGCGGCGTCTATGTGCTGGAACTGTCCAGCTATCAGATTGACCTGACCAACAGCCTCGACTGCGATGTCGCGCTGCTGCTCAATATCAGCCCCGACCATCTCGACCGCTATGACGGGTTTGACGGCTATGCCGCTTCAAAAGCCCGCCTGTTCGACATGCTGGGGTCGGATCACACGGCGATATTTGCCAGCAATGATGAAAAGTCCCGATTGGCGCTGCACGGCTTGCGCGATCTCGGCCGGGTGCAAAATATCGTCGACACCAGTTCCGTCGAGATTGCCGGGCAACCGGATTGGCCATCGCTGCAAGGCCCCCATAATCTCCAGAATGCCATCGCCGCCATCGCCACGGTCGAGGCCTTGGGCATTGCCGAAGCGCAATGGCGTCCGGCATTGGCAGCCTTCACGGGCCTGCCTCACCGCATGGAGCGCGTTGCCGAATCCCATGGCGTGCTGTTCGTCAACGACAGCAAGGCAACCAATCCGGCTTCCACCGGGCCGGCGCTTGGCGCCTATCCAAAAATTCACTGGATATTGGGCGGCCTGCCCAAGAGCGACAATCTGGCCGAGTGCGAACCCTTTTACGACAATGTTGTCCGCGCCTATACGATCGGCGAAGCCGGGCCCTTGTTCGGAAAATTGCTGGCTGATCATGTCCCGGTCGAATCCTGTGAAATGATGCTGACCGCGGTGCAACAGGCGGCGGCCAATGCCAGGCCCGGCGAAGTGGTCCTGCTGTCGCCAGCCTGTGCCTCGTTCGACCAGTTCCGGGACTTTGAAGCGCGCGGCAATTGTTTTCGCTGCGCCGTCAATTCGGTGGTCGAGAATGATCTGATTGGTACCGCAAGCGGGGAGGGACAGCGATGAGCGCATCTGAACCAGGTACCGGAACGACCAGTTCGCTTCCGGAAATTGCCGGTGGCCTTAAAAAGAAACGCTTCCAGTTGCAATCTCGTCTTGGGCGCAGCGACAGGTCGCCACTCGCAATCTGGTTTTGGGAACTCGATCGGGTGCTGCTCGGACTGATCCTGACCCTGATCGCTATTGGTTTGATCGCGATCGCCGCTGCGTCACCGGTTACGGCCCTGAAGCACAGCACCGCAGCGGTCACGGTTGAGCCGCTCTATTATTTTTATCGGCAACTTGGCTGGGTGATCGTCGGTATCCCGATGATGCTGGTGGTATCGATGCTGCCAAAGGAACAGGCCCGGCGCTTCGCTATCCTGGCCGCCCTCGTTGCTTTTATTTTGCTTTTTCTGGTCCCGGTTTTCGGGAATACCGTCAACGGTGCCCGGCGCTGGATCGGCTATGGTTTCGCCACGATCCAGCCGGGCGAATTTCTCAAGCCGCTTTACGCGGTGGCGCTGGCCTGGCTGCTGTCGCTGCGGATCAAGGACCCGGCCTTGCCGGTGATTTCGCTATCCGTGGTACTGACTGGGATGATCGCCATATTGATGATGATGCAGCCAAATCTGGGCGAGACCATCCTGATCTGCGGCATCTGGTTCGCGGTGATGACCGTCTCCGGTCTGTCGGCGCGGCTGATCGCGGCGATTGGTCTCGGGGGTGTTGGCGGTCTGGTCGGGGCCTATTTTCTCTATCCCGTGGCGACTCAGCGGATCAATGCATGGCTGTTCGGGGGCGGTGAATATGATCAGGTGATGTTTGCCCACAAAGCCTTGACCGGTGGCGGATTGCTTGGCACCGGGCCCGGGCTCGGGACGGCCAAATTCAAGCTGCCGGAGGCGCATACCGACTATATTTTCTCGGTGATTGGCGAAGAATTCGGTCTGCTCGCCTGCATGGCCATCGCGCTCGTCTATCTTGCGATCATCGTCCGCGTCTTTCTGCGGCTGCTCGACGAAGAGGATAATTTCATCATTCTCGCCGTATCCGGCCTGACCGCTCAATTTGGCGGACAGGCACTGATCAACATGGCGGTGAATCTCCAGCTTTTCCCTTCCAAGGGCATGACTCTGCCGTTGATCAGCTACGGTGGCTCGTCCTTTCTCGCGCTGTGTATCGGTATTGGACTTTTGCTCGCATTTACTCGGCGGAACCCGTATCTTGACCGCTCACAATATGTCTCGGCCTGGCCCGAGCGAGGACGGATAGCGGTATGAATTTTTCGAAACATTATGTGCTGGCAGCGGGCGGCACCGGCGGCCACATGATACCGGCCTATGCGCTGGCGAGGGAACTGGTCTCGCGCGGCCACCGGGTGGCACTGATCACCGATGCACGCGGCGAGAAAATCCCCGGCATGGTCGACGAAGGGCAGGTCCACGTCCTGCCCGCCGGCCGGATCACCAAAGACCCGCGCAGCTGGCTGGGCGGCGCACGTGCCATTCTCAAGGGCCGCCGCATGGCGATGCAGCTTTATGAAACATTCCAGCCGTCGGCGATTATCGGCTTTGGCGGCTATCCGGCCTATCCGGCGCTGCTGGCTGCGAACAGCCGGAATATTCCCACGATCGTGCACGAACAAAATGCAGTATTGGGGCGAGTCAACCGGCTCGCGGCGCGTTCGGTCAATGCCATTGCCACCGCTTATCCCGATGTTTTGCGGATCAAGCCGAAATATCAGGAAAAGGTCCATCTGGTTGGTAATCCGGTGCGGGAAGAAGTCGTTGCGCTGCGGGAGGAACCCTATCCACCCTTGTCCGAAGAAGGCGTTTTCCGCGTGTTGGTGACCGGCGGAAGCCAAGGTGCCTCCATCCTTTCCGACGTTGTGCCGGATGCAATGGCGATGCTGCCGATGCATTTGCGCCGCCGCCTGCAGATCACCCAGCAATGCCGCGAAGACGATATCGAGCGGGTCCGGGCGAAATATGCCGAACATGATATTCCCGCGGAACTGGCGACCTATCTGCCGGATTTGCCGCAGCGCCTGGGTTGGGCGCATCTGGTGATTGGCCGGGCCGGGGCTTCGACCATTGCCGAACTGACCACCGCCGGTCGTCCTGCGATCCTGATTCCGCTGCCGAGCGCGATGGATGATCACCAGACCTATAATGTCAAAGAAATGGTCGCCTCCGGCGGCGCGCGTGCGATCCCGCAGTCGCGCTTCACCGCCAAGGAGCTGGCCAAGCAGATGCAGAAAATGGCGCTGCAGCCCGGCGCACTGGAAAATGCGGCGCGCTTCGCGGCGAAATGCGGTCGCCCGGACGCGGCAAGTAATCTCGCGGATCTGATTGAAAGCATTGGTGCCTCACCGCTCGGCAAGACGATGAAGGTGAAGAAGGAAAAGCAGCAGATGATATCCTCCCGCAAGGAAGCACTGGCGAAAGATATCGCACAGTGAAAGGCGTCGGCACCGATATCGGCACGATCCATTTCGTCGGCATTGGTGGCATCGGCATGTCGGGTATCGCCGAAGTGATGCACAATATGGGCTATCAGGTGCAGGGCAGCGATATCGCCGAAAGCTATGTCGTCGAAGGCTTGCGCGCCAAGGGCATTGACGTGAAAATCGGTCATAGTGCGGACAATGTCGAAGGCACCGCCGTGGTGGTCACGTCGACAGCGGTCAAGCGCGGCAATCCCGAAGTGGAAGCGGCGCTGGCCAACCGGATCCCTCTGGTTCGCCGGGCAGAAATGCTCGCCGAACTGATGCGGCTCAAATCGACCATCGCGATTGCCGGTACCCATGGCAAGACCACCACGACCTCCATGGTCGCGGCGATGCTCGACGCCGGCGGCATTGATCCGACCGTGATCAATGGCGGCATCATCAACCAATATGGCTCCAACGCCCGGCTTGGTGCCGGCGAGTGGATGGTGATCGAAGCGGACGAAAGCGATGGCAGCTTTCTGCGGCTCGACGGCACGATTGCGGTCGTCACCAATATCGATGCCGAGCATCTCGATCATTATGGCAGTTTCGACAAGATCAAGGACAGTTTTCTCGAATTTATCGAAAATGTTCCCTTTTATGGCGCGGCGATCCTGTGCATTGACCATCCTGAAGTCCAGGCCTTGTTGCCTCGCATCCGCGACCGTCGGATCATCACTTATGGATTCTCTGCCCTGGCCGATGTCAAGGGCACCAATGTCACGCCAATCCCTGGCGGCAATCGGTTCGATGTGGCGGTTCGCGACCGCGATGGTGCAATCCGGACCATCGAGGCGATCACCTTGCCGATGCCGGGCCGGCACAATGTGCAAAATGCCATTGCCGCCATCGCAGTCGGTCTTGAAATGGGCATGACCGACGCGCAGATAGTCCAGGGATTCGATCATTTCGGCGGCGTCAAGCGGCGCTTCACCAAGGTCGGCGAAGTTGATGGCGTGACCATTATTGATGATTATGGACATCACCCGGTCGAAATTCAGGCGGTGCTTGCGGCCGCTCGCGAAGGTGCCGAGGGACGCGTCATTGCCGTGGTCCAGCCGCACCGCTTCACCCGTCTGCGCGATCATATGGAAGAATTTCAGGGCGCCTTCAACGATGCCGACATGGTGTTTGTCACGCCCGTCTATGTGGCGGGCGAGGACCCGATCGAGGGCATTGACAGCGACGCTCTGGTCGAGGGGCTGAAGACCCGCGGCCACCGGCTGGCGGAAACGGTTGCGGATCCGGAGGTTCTGGCGGCGCGGCTGGCCAAAGAAGCGCAACCCAAGGACATGATCATCTGTCTCGGCGCAGGGGATATTACCAAATGGGCCGCCGGACTCGCGGATGGCATAGCGGAGGCGCGCAAATGAAATATTTGCCTATAGTCCTCAGCGGCTTGCCGTTCGTCCTGAGCCTGTCGAAGGACAATTCTCGTCTTGAGCTGCACTTCGACAAGCTCAGTGCGAACGGCCTCGATTTGAATGGCGTGGATGTATGACCACTCTTGCCCTCCCTGTCACACGCGGCAAGTTGACCGAAGACGCACCGCTGGCGCCGCTCGTCTGGTTCAAGAGCGGCGGAACTGCTCAATGGCTGTTCGAACCAAAAGATATCGACGATTTGCAGCAATTTCTCCGCGATCTTGATCCGGCGATTGCGGTCTGGCCCTTGGGCCTAGGGTCCAACCTTATAATCCGCGATGGGGGCATCCAGGGCGTGGTGGTCCGATTGGGCAAGGCTTTCGCGGGTATCGAAGCGGATGGAATGACGCTGCGTTGCGGTGCCGGCGCACCCGGTATTTCGGCCGCCAGCACGGCTCGCGATCATGGCATCGCCGGGATGGAATTTCTGCGCGGCATTCCCGGCACCATCGGCGGCGCGGTGCGCATGAACGCCGGAGCCTATGGCCGGGAAGTCTGTGACATATTGCAGAGCGCTGACGTGATCCTGCGCAACGGTGATCTGGTGACCATTTCGCTTGCCGATATGGGCTATACCTATCGCCATTCGGCCCTGCCCGAAGGGGCCATTGTCGTGAGCGCAACATTCGTCGGCAAAAGCGGTGATCCTGCGACCATTGGCGCCGAGATGAAACGCATCGCCGAAGAGCGCGAAGCCTCGCAGCCGCTGCGTACCAAGACCGGCGGTTCCACCTATAAAAACCCCGAGGGCAGGAAAGCCTGGCAACTGGTTGATGAAGCCGGCTGCCGTGGCCTGCAAATCGGCCAGGCGCAAGTGTCGGAAAAACACTGCAATTTCCTGATCAACCTCGGCGGCGCGACCTCTGCGGATATTGAAGCGCTCGGCGAAGAAGTGCGCGAGCGGGTCAAGGCGCATTCGGGCATAGAGCTGCAATGGGAAATCCAGCGCGTGGGAAATGAAGCATGACCGCCAAAGACAAAAAGAGCCTCCACATCGCAGTTCTCATGGGTGGCTGGTCCGCCGAACGCGAAGTGTCTCTGAGCAGCGGCAATGGTATCGCCGATGCGCTGGAGAAAAACGGCCATCAGGTGACCCGCGTCGATATGGACCGCAATGTCGCGCTCGTGCTCGACAGCATCAAGCCTGACGTGGTTTTTAACGCGTTGCACGGCGTGCCGGGCGAGGATGGCAGCGTCCAGGGAATGCTCGATCTCATGCAGATTCCCTATACCCACAGCGGACTCGCTACCTCGGTGATCGCGATCGACAAGGAACTGACCAAGCAGCAGCTGGTGCCAGCCGGTATCCCGATGCCCAAAGGCAAGATAATCTCCAGCGCCAGTCTCTATGAGGCCGATCCGCTGCCCCGCCCCTATGTCCTGAAACCGGTCAACGAAGGCTCCTCTGTTGGTGTCGCGATTGTGACCGATAACAGCAATTATGGCAATCCGATTGGCCGCGACGTTGCCGGCCCCTGGCAGGAATTTGACGAATTACTCGCAGAGCCCTTCATCAAGGGCCGCGAACTGACCACCGCCGTTCTGGGCGGCAAGGCGCTTTGCGTGACCGAATTGAAAACAGCGCAGGGCTTCTATGATTATGCTGCCAAATATACCGAAGGCCTGACCCAACATGTCTGCCCCGCCGAAATCCCCGCAGAGATTGAAAAATTATGTCTCGACTATGCGCTGCGGGCCCATCAGATTCTGGGGTGCAAGGGCACGTCGCGCACCGATTTTCGCTGGGATGATGAACAGGGCGCTGCCGGCCTTTTTGTGCTAGAAACAAACACCCAGCCCGGCATGACCCCGCTCAGCCTGGTTCCCGAACAGGCCAAGCAAATGGGGATCAGCTATGAACAGCTGGTCGAACTGATCGTGAGAGAAGCGTTATGACAGCCACCCAGAAACGCACCCATCGGCAGGCCCGGGGGAAACCGCGCAAACATGCCAAACGCAAGGTCCGGCAAGTCTCGATTTTCGACAAGATATTGCGTGCGATGCCGGTCACCGAAGCACAGGTGCAAAAAGGCCTGACCTGGGGGCTGGTCGCGGTGTTCATTCTCGGCGCCTATAGCGTTGCCCATTATTCCGGCATCAATGAACGGATCAAGGCCGAGGTCGCTGCAGCGGTCGGCAAGGCCGGTTTTGAAGTGAAGCGGGTCGAGGTGACCGGCGTCAACCGCATTGACGAGCTGAAAGTCTACGAAATCACCCTGGCGCAGAAAGACCGTTCGATGTTGCTGGTCGACATTGACGAGGTCCGCGAAGCCCTGCTGGCCAATGGCTGGATCAAGGATGCCCGGATTTCTCGCCGGCTACCGGATACTTTGGTCGTGGATATTGTCGAACGTGAGCCTGTCGCTGTCTGGCAAAATCAGGGCCAGCTCTCGCTGATCGACAAAACCGGCTATCCGCTGGAGGAAATCACCAAGGCAGAAATCCCGAACTTGCCGGTCATCGTTGGCAAGAAAGCCAATCTGAAATTTACCCAGCTGGATGAGCTGCTCGACGTCGCACCTGCGCTACGCCCGATGGTGACCGGAGCGACCTGGATCGGCAACCGGCGCTGGGATCTGGAATTTGATAGCGGCGAGACGCTGGCCCTGCCCGAAGGCGAAGAGACGGCCTCGGCGGCCTTGCTGAATTTTGCGCGCATGGATGGCGTCAATCGTCTGCTCGGGCGCGGGGTGGTCCATTTTGACCTGCGCGACGCCGAGCGTGCCTATCTGCGGATGCCGCCGAAACAGGAACCGGAAGATCCGGAGAGTTGATTGGCCAAATAGTTGAGTGCCCAAATAGTCAAAGTGCATGGTGATGATAATGATCGAAGTGAAGGAATAGACTCATGACAGCACGGGTAGAAAAAATCTTCACATCGCTGGATATCGGTTCGTCGAAAATTTCGGCGATGATAGCCGGGCGGATGGACAATGGCGAATTGACCGTTCTCGGCACTGGCCAGCGCGCCAGCAAGGGCGTGAAACGCGGCTATATCGCCGATACCGAGACGACTGAAATGGATGTCCGGGACGCCGTGGAACAGGCAGAGCGCATCGCCGGAACCAATATCGACGACGTCTGGGTCAGCTTTTCCGCTGGCGGTTTGCAGAGCATGCTGACTTCGGTCGAAACCGAATTGGGTGGTCACCGGATCGAACAGGAAGATATTGATCTGCTGCTCGATGCCGGCCGCAACAGCATCGATCCCAAGGGCAAGATGGTTCTGCACGCCCAACCGGCGCTCTATACGCTCGATGGCCTGAACGGGGTCAAGAAACCGAAAGGTCTGCACGCAGATCGTCTCGGCGTGGATATCCACGTCATTCTTGCCGAAGCCTCGCCGGTCCGCAATATCGAGATGAGCGTGCGCGGGGCGCATCTCAATGTGCGATCGATTGTCGCATCGCCGATCGCAGTCGGCACCGCCTGTCTTTCCAGGGAAGAGCGGGAACTTGGTGTGGCGCTGGTCGAAATGGGCGCGGAAGTAACCAATGTTTCGCTGTTCGCCGGTGGCATGCTGGTCGGCCTGACGACCCTGCCTTATGGTGCCGCCGATATCACCGACGATATCGCCTCGTCCTTTGGCTTGCGGCGCGCCCAGGCCGAGCGGATTAAATGTTTCTATGGTTCCGCCACGACCAGTCCGCGCGACAATCATGATGTGATCAATCTTGATCTCGACAAAGGCAGCGAACATTCAGAGGAAGAGGGACGGATTACCCGGGCGCAGCTGATCGCGGTCATCCGGCAACGGCTGGACCATCTGATCGGTGAAATCGGCCGGTCTTTGAAGGAACTGGGCTTTACCGGACCGGTTGGCCGGCAGGTTGTGCTCACCGGCGGCGGTGCCGAGCTTAAGGGTATTGCCGATTATGCGCAGTCGGCGCTGGGACGCACGGTGCGCATCGGTCGCCCGACCGGTCTAAGCGCGCTGCCGGAAGCCCATAGCGGTCCTGCCTTTGCTGGTCTCGCCGGGTTGGCGCTCTATGCCGCGCAGGAACCGGTCGATCTGCGTTTCATGTCCGGAAGTCATCAAAATGTTCACAAATATGGTGGATCTGCCATGTTCGGGCGGCTGCTGTCGGCGATCAGGGGAAATTTTTAGAATTTTGATGAAAATAAATTAACTTTTCGGGTGATTCCGGCGTGAAATTTGTGCAAAGCGTTAAACAAATATGACAGCACGATAAAATGTCTCGGGAGACAGTGAGATGAGTATCAATATTGGCCCACCGGAAGTCGAAGAACTGAAACCGAAAATTGCGGTTATCGGTGTCGGCGGAGCAGGGGGCAACGCCATTGCCAACATGATTGCAGCGCAGGTCGAAGGCGTTGAATTCATCGTCACCAACACCGACGCGCAATCGCTTAACAGCTCTACCGCCGAGCGGCGTATCCAGCTCGGCCCCGATATTACCCAGGGCCTGGGTGCCGGATCGCGTCCCGAAGTCGGTCGTGCGGCAGCAGAAGAAACCATCGATCTGGTCGAACAGGCGCTGGAAGGCACGCATATGTGCTTTATCGCGGCCGGCATGGGCGGTGGTACCGGTACCGGCGCTGCACCCGTGATTGCCAAAGCGGCGCGTGACCGCGGCATTTTGACCGTCGGCGTCGTGACCAAGCCCTTCACTTTCGAAGGCACGCGCCGGATGAAAGCAGCGGAAGCGGGCATCGAGGAGCTGCAGAAGAATGTCGACACTTTGATCGTCATTCCGAACCAGAATCTGTTCCTGGTCGCCAATCCGAACACCACGTTCAAGGAAGCCTTTCTGCTCGCTGATGAAGTGCTGCAACAGGGCGTCCGCGGCATTACCGATCTGATGGTGATGCCGGGCCTGATCAATCTCGACTTTGCCGACGTGCGCAGCGTGATGCACGAAATGGGCCAGGCGATGATGGGCACGGGCGAAGCGGAAGGCGACGGACGTGCGCTGGAAGCCGCCGAAAAAGCCATTGCCAATCCTTTGCTCGACGGTGTGTCGATGAAGGGCGCCAAGGGCGTTATCGTCTCCATCACTGGCGGCGAAGATATGCGTCTGATGGAAGTCGACGAGGCAGCCAATCATATTCGCGAGCTGGTCGATCCAGACGCCAATATCATCTGGGGCAGTGCCTTTAACCCGAATCTGGATGGCCGTATCCGGGTTTCGGTTGTCGCCACCGGAATTGATAGTGACGGCAGCAGGTCGTCATCCGCACCAGCACCTTCCTTTGCCATGAGCAGCCCGGCACGGAAATCGGAAGAAGCTCCGGCTGCACCCAGCTTTGCTTCATCCATCGCAAGCGACGAAAGCGAAGAGGGTTCCGCACCGGAGCCCGAAACCGCATTCGAACCAGAGCCAAGTGCGGAAGCTGAGCCAGCGGCGCCAGCGACTCCGGTCGCAACTTACGGCGATGATGATGATCTTAGCGCGACTCCATCCTTTGCATCGCTGACACCCGGGATAGCATCGGCAGATTCCACTCCCGAGGAGGATGAGCTTGTGCTCGGGGACGACGCCATTCAGCGCGACGATGAAGAGGAAGCGTCTGCGAGCACTCCAGCAAGTCCAGCGCCGCCAGCACCGCGCGTTGCCACCGGTGGTGGGACGTTGTTCGAACGGATGTCCAATCTCACTCGTGGTGGATCAAAGAGCGATGAAGCCGATGATGGCGAGGATGACAAAGCCCGCGATCCACTCGACATCCCGCGGTTTCTGAACCGGCAGAATAACCAGTAAATTCTGGTTCTGGCGGATTGGGTTGAACGGCTGATGGGGCGGCGCGAGGGAGTTTGTCTTTCGCGTGCCACCACTGGCCTTGCTGGCTCGAGGGAACGATTGATTTCATGCGCAATCATTCCTTTATATATCTTGTGAAACATAGATTCAAAATCATGCTGGCCGTTTCTGCGGCGTTCCTGGGCACAATTGTGCCCCAGTTGCCCGCCGTTGCCCAAACCAGCGCTCAGTCCAACAGCGAGAATCTGCAGGATGCGCTGCGCCGCATTGCGCTTGATTCCAATGACTCCTCTGCCCTCGCCGACGCCGGGCTGGCGGCGCTCGAACTGGGCGATATGCGCGCGGCTATCGGTTTCCTTGCCAAGGCGGACCAGATCTATTCCTCCAGCGGCCGGGTGAAGGCCGGCCTTGGCAGGGCGCTGCTGGCAGAGGAAAATCCATTTGGTGCGATCCGCTATTTTGATCAAGCGGTTGTCAATGGCATAGCGGCGCGCGAAATCGCGGCGGATCGCGGTCTCGCCTATGACCTTATCGGACGGAACCGGGATGCCCAGAAAGATTATGAACTGGCGATGCGATCAGGCAGCGACGATCAGCTGATCGAGCGCTATGCGATTTCGCTGGGGATTAGCGGCGACGTTGAACTGGCCGAAGCACAGCTCAGTCCCTTGCTCCAGAAAAGCGACCGTGATGCCTGGCGCAACCGGGCGTTCATCTATGCCATGAATGGCAGGAAAAAGGACGCGGACAATATCGTCGACCAGACGATGGAGCGGAGAATGGCGAAAGCCATCAAACCCTTTTTTGACCGCATGCCCAAGCTGACCGCAGCCCAGAAAGCCGCAGCCGTTCATTTTGGCCATTTTCCCGCTAGCGAGAATATCGGTGTCGATGTGGCGGCCGTGCAACTGGCATCCTCACTGGCTGCCAGAGGGGGCGATGGTGCGGATGCAGGCCTGATCCCCGTCGGAGAGGCTTTCGGCGCTGATACCAAGCGCCCTCGTGTGCTTGCCATGCCCGACAAGTCGCCGCGCCGGCGTCCCGGTGCCGCAGACCGCAGAATGCCCGACAGGAAATCAACCCGGCGTTCGAACAAAAAAGAAGTCGTCGTGCTGGCCGAGACAGAATTGCCGGCGGCGTCCCCTGCAAGTAGCGGTCGCGCGACCGCCTTTGCGCGCGCTAAACCGGCACCCACACCGGCACCTACACCACTGGCGGCAAAGCCCGAGCCAGCACCTGCAGGCAGCCAGCCAGAACCGTTCCAGACCGCCGAAATCAAGCCGGCCAGCAAAAATGCTTCAGCCGGCTTTGCAACCAGTCTTGGTGTCAGCCAGCCTCCAGTGCTGGTATCGCAAACAGTGGAGCGCAAGGTTGAAATCGCTGGCCGCCAGCCCGTTCCCCAGACCATAGCCCAGCCAGCAGTCCGGCGGGTGGCGGAAGGCCCGCCTGCAGCCGAGGCCAGAACAGGCGGACCGGTCAATCTGGTCAATTTCGATCTGGCGCAAACGCGACCGACATCGGTCGAGATGGCAGCGGCTGACCCGGCACCCAAACGGCTTTCCGACATCATCAAGGGCATCGACATTCCGGAACAGGAAACCAGGAGCGAAGTCGTTCCGGTCGATCTGGACGAAATCGAACCGGCCAAGCCGAAGCCCAAGATCATTGCCAAACCAGCTGAAAAAGCCCCGGTCAAACCGAAGGAGCCGGTGCATCCCAAGCGCTACTGGGTACAGATTGCGACCGGTTCAAACCTTAATGCGCTAAAATTTGATTATCGCCGGATGGTAAAAAAACAGCCGGATATGTTCAAGAGCCAGAAGGCATGGACCTCGCCGTGGGGCAATACCCGGCGGCTGGTGATCGGACCATTTGACGACTTCAAGGCGGCCAAGGCCTTCGAAGCGGATTATCGCAAGGATGGTGGCGACGGCTTCGCCTGGGCCAGCGCTGATGGTGTTGAGGTCAACGAGCTCAACAAATGATCCAGTTGCAAAGCTATGCCAGCGATCCGGGCGAAAGCCGGGGCCGGCTCCACGACGAAAAGCGCGAAGTCACCCGCGGCCCACGCGATGATTTCCAGCGCGACCGAGACCGGATCATCCACAGTATTTCCTTCCGCCGGTTGCGCCACAAGACCCAGGTCTTTGTCGCGCCCGATGGTGATCACTATCGGGTCCGGCTGACCCACAGCCTAGAGGTCGCACAGATCGGCCGGACGATGGCGCGGGCTCTGGGGCTGAATGAAGATCTGACCGAGGCGCTCTGTCTCGCCCATGATATCGGGCATCCGCCGTTCGGTCACGCCGGCGAGGATGCGCTGCAGGAAGCTCTGGCCGAATTTGGCGGCTTCGATCACAATGCCCAGACCATCCGGACCCTGACCCTGCTGGAAACCCCATATCCGCGCTGGGACGGGCTGAATCTGACATGGGAAATGCTGGAGGGTCTGGCCAAGCATAATGGCCCGGTGGACAAACCCACCTGGGCGCTGGCAGCGGCCAATGGCGCAATGGATCTCGATCTGCACAGCTGGCCGTCGCTGGAGGCGCAGGTCGCGGCGATTGCCGATGATATCGCCTATGACAATCACGATATTGACGACGGCATGCGAGCCGGTCTGCTGACGCTCGATCAATTGCTCGAACTGCCGTTCATTGCCGAACGCTGGCAGGCGATCCGCGACCGATTTGCCGATGTGGCGCCCGACCGGCTGTTGCCGGAGTTGATCCGCGACCAGATCGGGCTGATGGTCAATGATGTATTGGAAACCACGCGCGCGAACGTCGAGGGTCTGGGCGTCCAGTCCTCGCAGGACGTGCGGCAGGCGGGTCAGATGATCGGCGGCTTTTCCGATGCGATGGCGGAGAAAGAACGCGCGCTCAAAGGCTTCATGTATGAAAATCTCTATCACCACCCCAAGCAGATGGCGGCGGCGGAAGAGGGCAAGATGATGGTTGCCGATCTGGTCAAAGCCTATCGCGAACAGCCGGAATTGATGCCGACAAGCTGGGCCTCGGCTCTGCCCGAGGAAGAACCGGACCGCATCCGTCATATCGCCGATTTTCTCGCCGGGATGACGGATCGCTATGCCCGCAACCGGCACCAGGAGATATTTGGCGAGCGGGTTTAAGCAAAGTGATCCCGTCGCCCCAGCGAAGGCTGGGGATCAAACCAATCATGCGAGTCTCACAAATATCGGTTTGGATAGCAGCCTTCGCTGCTATGACGGTATATCAACAGCCACATCGAGGAACCCCTGACCATGGCCGATAAAATCCTGATCGTCGGAGCCTCCGGCCTGATCGGTGGCCTGCTCACCCGCAAGCTGGTCGAGCAGGGTGCGGACAAGAATCTCCATCTGCTGCTACGGCGGCCCTATCGCGAGGATGTCGGCAAGGCGAAGGTCCATGTCCAGCTACAGGAAAACTGGCCAAAAACCATTGCAAAGATCAAACCTGACATAGTGATATCCTGCCTCGGCTCGACGATGAAAAAGTCGGGGACAAAAGAGGATTTTGCAGCGGTTGACCGCGATTTGGTCGGTGCCGTGGCGAAAGCCGCCAAGGCATCGGGCACAAAGCATTTCATCTCGATATCCTCGGTCATGGCCGACAGCAGCGCGTCCAGTTTCTACCTCAAGACCAAGGGCGAGGCCGAAGACCTGCTCCGCGCCCAAAAGTTCGACCGCCTCGATATCATCCGCCCCGGCCTGCTGCGCGGCGAACGCACCAACGAAAACCGCCTCGCCGAAAGCCTCGCTATCGCCGCCAGCCCGATCATGGACCTGTTATTGCAGGGAAAATTCCGCCGCTACCGCTCGATTCTGGCTAGCGATGTTGCTGATGCGATTTTGGCGCTGATGGGGGAGAGTGTGCGGGGGGAATTTGTGCACGAGAATGATGCGGTCTGGGCGATGGTTTGAAATCGGGGGAAGGCCCACTTAAAGCACCACATCCATATCAATTTGTCACCTCCAGCGGAGGCTAGGGCCTAACCCGCCGGCGATGTGACTCCCGAATTCGGTTTGGATTCCTGCCTGTGCCGGGATGATCCCATAATTTATTCCGCACCGCACAACAGAATCATTGACAGTACTCGCCCGCTGATCCACTCAAGAGGCTGCTTTATGATCGGAGCTTTCGGGCAAGGATCATGAGACGTTGCGGGAGAGTGTTTTTCTATCCCAGCAGACCGAAAAGCCGCCGAAGGAGCAACCGCCCCGGAAACTCTCAGGCTAACGGACCGCAACCGTCTCACAAGCACTCTGGAAAGAGTCTGCCCTAGCTTTAGCGATGGCGGGCCACCGAAGGGGAAATCCTCCTTCGTCGAGGTTGCAGCGGGCTTGTCCGCCGAAGCTTTAGCGAAGGAAGGAAAACTCTCAGGTTCCGTGACAGAGGGGGCAGTTTTGCAGGGCTTTGCTGCGGGCTGTCTTCTTGATGCGGAAATATGATGAGTGAAAATACCCAAAATCTGAAACAATTACCGCTTGGCGACTGGCACCGCGGCCTCGGCGCGCGGATGGTGCCGTTCGCCGGCTATGAAATGCCGGTGCAATATGAAGGCGTGATGGCCGAACATATCTGGACCCGGACCGAAGCGGGCCTGTTCGATGTGTCGCACATGGGGC
>NZ_JBALTF010000021.1:0-35286 GCF_036964675.1 Parasphingorhabdus sp.
CTCCTTATGATCTCGCTGCTGCTGGAATGCCGCTGACAGCCCTGCCGGGAGGCAAATATCCGCTTGCACAAGTTTCGCCCAATCCACCAAGCAAACCAAAATTCATGCAGATAAGAGTTTAAGATACTGACCCTCAGCTTCATCTCTAAACCCATGGTGAACTCTGGCTTTCGTCGCTATTTACGACCGCAACTGGGGCGGTTGCGGAAATAAAGACGACCTATCATTAATATCGTCTTTCGCCCTCAAAGCACACATTGGCTCAATCGCTCAATCGGCCAGTTCAACCTGCCGCACATCATAGCCGGCCTTGTTGAGGTCGGCGATCAGTCCCTTGGCGGGCAGGTTGGTGAAAACCCGCTGGTGAAAGACTTCGATGATATTGACTTCATGAATAACGGTGACAGTGCGTCAATTCGTTTCACCGTTTAGAATAAAGTGCACTTTCACCGTCATTTGTCCAATGTCACCGTCATTCGATGAAATTTCAAAATCCGGGTCGGTGGCCCATCGTTTCACCGAGACGCACCAATCTCGCGGGTGCCCATTCCTCTGAAAAAGCGATCGTGTGCTGCCGGAACAGCATGACTACCGTTGAGCCGAGCAGGAATCGTCCCATCTCCTCGCCCTTTTCGAGCGTGATGTTCTGGTCAGTATATGTCCACTGCGCAATCTTGTTGGCGGGCTTTGGCTTGACGACGCCGTGCCAGACAGTTGCCATGCTGCCGACGATTGTAGCGCCGACCAGGACCATCGCGAACGTGCCATGCTCCAGTGATTCAAACACACATACTACCCGTTCATTTCGCGCGAAAAGGTTGGGTACGCCGCGCGCAGTAGTGGGATTAACGGAAAACAGTGTGCCTGGCACGTAGGACATACTTACAAGCCTGCCGTCGCAAGGCATATGCAAACGATGATAATCCTTGGGTGACAGATATATATTGGCGAAGCTCCCGTTCCGAAACTCTGCTGCCAGTGCTGAATCGCCGCCAAGCAGCTCGGTCGACGTAAACGAATGGCCCTTTGCCTGAAGAATGTGGTGGTCATCAATCGCACCAAGCTGACTGATCGCGCCATCCACCGGGCAGGCAAAATCTGCTTCCGTTATGGGTCGCGCACCGGCTTTGAGCGGACGGGTGAAGAAGGCGTTGAAGCTGTTATAGCTGGAGATGTCCGGATTTCGGGCCTCGCTCATATCGACCGCATATTTGCCGACAAACCAGCGTATCAGCCGGGTCGTTAGCTCGCCCTGTTCCGCTCTCGCAATGCGGCCGGCAAAGGCGGTAAGGCCACGCTTTGGCAGCATGTACTGGGACGCGACTTTCAAACGTTCGAACAATTTTTAACTCGCATCAATCGCTCAATCGGCCAGTTCAACCTGCCGGACATCATAGCCCGCCTTGTTGAGATCGGCGATCAGGCCTTCCAGCTGTTCGCGGTCTTTCGCTTCGCATTCAATATCGGTGATCAGGCCTTTCGCCGGCAGGTTGGTGAAAACCCGCTGGTGATAGACTTCGATGATATTGACTTCATGTTCGGCAAATTGCTTCACGACATTGTACAGCGCACCGGGCTGGTCGCGCAAATGCAGGCGGAGGCGCGCGAGGCGGCCCGACCGGGCGAGATCGCGCAGCAGCACATTGGCCAGCAGGCGCGTGTCGATATTGCCGCCGCACAGGACCAGACCGACTTTTTCGCCCTTGAATTTTTCCTTGTTGCTCAGCAAGGCGGCAAGGCCGGCGGCGCCGGCACCCTCGACCACGGTTTTTTCGATCTGCAACAGCAGGCTCACCGCACCTTCCAGTTCCGCTTCGCTGACCAGCAAAATCTCGTCGACATATTTCTTGATGATCGCGGCGGTAAATTCGGACGGATTGCGCACCGCAATGCCTTCGGCCAGCGTATCGCCGCCGGCGGTCATGGTTTTGCCGTTCAATTTTGCGTACATGCTCGGGTAGAGCGCGGCTTGGACGCCGGTTATTTTAATATCAGGATTGATCGCAGCCGCTGCGGTTGCCATGCCGGAAAATAATCCGCCGCCGCCGATCGGGATGATCAGGCGATCCAGATCGGGGATCGCCTCGAGCATTTCAATCGCAACGGTTCCCTGGCCGGCGGCGACATGCGGGTCATCAAAGGCGTGGATATAGGTCAGGCCGCGCTGTTCGGAGAGCAGCATGGCATGGGCATAGGCTTCATCATAATTGCTGCCGAAGATGACGATTTCGGGGCCATGACCGCGGGTCTGTTCGACCTTCACCATCGGTGTCGTGCTCGGCATGACGATGGTGGCAGGGATACCCAGCTTTTTGGCATTATAGGCAAGGCCCTGGGCATGATTGCCAGCGGAGGCGGCGATCACGCCGGCCTTGCGTTTGCTCTCGTCCATCAGCAGCAGCGCATTGAGCGCGCCGCGTTCCTTATAGGCGGCGGTAAACTGAAGATTCTCGAATTTCAGGAAAACTTCCGCGCCGCTCATTTCCGACAGGGTGATGCTCTTCAGCGTCGGTGTGTGGACGATCCGGCCCTTGATCCGGTCGTGTGCCGCTTTCACATCCTCAAAATCGAAGGAGGGAAGGCTTATGGTCTGCATATCATTCATATCGCCTGTGCCCCTAACGCATCTAGTCATCGAGGGAAACAATGATTATGGCCATATCAAAGGGCAAATAATCTATGGTGAAAATTGCATTTATCGGAATCGGCGTGATGGGCGGACCCATGGCCGGGCATCTGGCCGCAGCGGGACATGAGCTCACTGTTTATAACCGAACCAAAACCAAGGCCGAGGCATGGGTAGCCGAACATGGTGGCTCGATAGCCGAAAATCCTGCCGAGGCTGCACGCGACAAGCAAATCGTGATCACTTGCGTCGGCAATGACGATGATCTCGCCTCCGTTACCATGGGACGCGACGGGGCTTTTTCGACCATGGCATCAGGCGCTCTGTTCATAGACCACACCACTGTGTCCGCACGTATCGCCCGGCAGCTGTCGGTTGAAGCCGAAGGCCGGGGGATTCATGTCGTCGACGCCCCGGTTTCCGGTGGTCAGGCAGGCGCGGAAAATGGCACATTGTCAATCATGTGCGGCGGCAGCGAGGAAGCCTTTGCGGCGGCCGAACTGATCATGGCCGCCTATGCCGGACGGATCGTCCATGTCGGCCGCACCGGTGCCGGGCAAACCACGAAAATGTGCAATCAGATTGCCATTGCCGGCGTGCTCGAGGGCCTGTCAGAAGCGTTGCGCTTTGCTCAGGCCAGCCGACTGGATCTGGATAAAGTCTATGACGCCATTTCCGGCGGGGCTGCGCAAAGCTGGCAGATGGACAATCGCTGGGCAAGCATGGCCAGGGATGATTTTGATTTTGGATTTGCGGTCGACTGGATGCGCAAGGATCTGGGGCTGGCCATCGAAGAAGCCCGGACCAATGGCGCGACCATCCCGGTGGCGGCGCTGGTCGATCAATTCTATGCCGAAGTGCAGGCAGCCGGCGGCGGGCGCAATGACACGAGCTCATTGGTTTCCCGCCTTCCGAAAAGAAAATGAACAAGGGTATATGATATGCGCGGTTGGCTGAAAAAACAGGGCTTGGCATTATGTGCGGGTGCGGCATGCGTTTTGCTGGCGTCCGGTGCCGCCCAGGCCGACAGCCTGATCGATAATGTCAACGGCATGACGCTCGACAGCGAGGGCAATGTCATCCGCTTTACCGCGATGCTGGTCGACGATGACGGCAGGGTCAAGCAGTTGCTGGATCGCCGGGACAAGCGGCCGCGCGATGTGGACTTCCAGTTTGACGGCAAAGGGCAAACGCTGATCCCCGGGTTTTTTGACGCCCACGGCCATGTCATGGGCATGGGCTTTGGCGCTTTGACGCTGGATCTGTCCGGGACCAAAACGCTGGCCGAAGCGCTGGCCAGGATCGCGCAATATGCTGCGGACAATCCGAGCCGGCAATGGATCATCGGCAATGGCTGGAATCAGGAACTCTGGGGTCTGGACCGCTTTCCCACGGCCGCAGAACTGGATGCGGCGGTTCCGGACCGTCCGGTCTTTCTGAGCCGCGTCGACGGTCATGCCGCCTGGGTCAATGGCGCGGCGATGACGGCCGCCGGTGTTTCCGCTTCCTCGAAAGCGCCTAGCGGCGGAACCATCGAAAAGGTCGGAGGCAAGCCGTCCGGTATCTTTGTCGATGCTGCGATGGACCTGTTCAACGATGCGATTCCCGCCCCGAAACCGGCGGAGCGCGATCTCGCGCTTGGCAAGGCGCAAGACATCTTGCTGGCAAACGGAGTGACCTCCATTGCCGATATGGGCACCACCATGCAGGATTGGCAGAGCTTTCGCCGGGCAGGGGACAAGGGGCAGCTGAAAATCCGGATCATTTCTTATGCTGGCGGCATCGACGATATGATCGCCATCGCCGGGCCGTCGCCGTCGCCCTGGCTCTATGACGACCATCTCAAACTGGCCGGGGTCAAGCTCTATATCGATGGCGCACTGGGTTCACGGGGCGCTCTGCTGAAACAGCCCTATGCGGACAAGCCCGGCGAAAGCGGCCTGGCGATGCTGACTTCTGCGCAGCTCAAGAACAAGATGAGCCGAGCGGCGATGGACGGGTTTCAGACCGCGGTCCATGCGATTGGCGACAAGGCGAATGACGAAATATTATCGGCGATCGAGGAACTGGAAATCACCTACAAGGGTGATCGCCGCTGGCGGGTTGAACATGCTCAGATCATCGATCCCGCCGACATCAGCCGCTTTGCCGCGACCGGAACGATCGCCTCGATGCAACCGGTGCACCAGACGTCCGACCGGCTGATGGCGGAAGCCCGGCTCGGGCCGGCGCGACTCAATGGCGCCTATGCCTGGAAATCCTTGCTCGATTCGGGTGCGGTTCTGGCGTTCGGCACCGACGTTCCGGTGGAATCGTCCAATCCCTTTCCCGGCCTGGCCGCGGCAATGACCCGCGAAGATGCTGCGGGTCAGCCTTTCGGCGGCTGGATGCCTGCGGAACGGTTGAGCCGCGAGCAGGCCTGGCAGGCCTATACGGTTGGCGCGGCTTATGCTGCATTTGCCGAAGATCGTCTGGGCAGTCTGGAGCCCGGAAAAAGGGCGGATTTTCTCATCATCGATCAGGACATATTGCTGGCGACACCCGCGCAGATCCGGGAAATGCAGGTAATGCAGACATGGATCGGCGGTAAACCGGCATATGTACGGAACTGATGAGGACTGGGTTGGCCGTTTGGACTCAGGGCAAGTCGAGAAAAATATTTCCCTAAGCTGTTGCGAAGAATCACAAATTGAGGTAATTAAATGGCTCAGAAGGGTTGTTTTACAATCAAAACCCTCTGAATTCAGCAGGGCGCATGAAAGTTCAGTTATGAGCTTTCACTTGTTTTAATACGACCTGATTTGGAGCATATCTATGAAATTCGGTAAACTGGCTGCTGGTGTGGCAGCAATATCTTTGGTTGCGGCGCCTGTCGCAGCCCAATCGGCTAACAGCTCTGCACCGGCTGTTGAGCGCATCGGCGTCTCTTCGTCATCGTCAGAAAAACTGGAAGGCGAAAATGGAATCCTGATCGCCATATTGGCGGCGGCAGCGGTTATCGCCGGCATCATCATCATCGCCGATGACAATGAACCAACAAGCCCCTGAGCTTTGGCAAAATACATTTAAATGCGGGGCGATTTTCGCCTCGTTTTTTTTGCATTTCGTCCGTCACTGTCATTATGAATATATGTGGTAAATCGGCTTTTAATTTTCTTCGTCGCGCTGCATATTGCCGTTGTCGATTCTCTTGAATGTAACAAAAGGCTGGCTTTGTGACTGCACCCGTTCGCTTCCCGCGATTCTTTGTGACCAACCCCAGCCCTTGCCCCTATTTGCCTGGCCGAAGCGAACGCAAGGTTTTTACCGAGCTGAACGGTGCCCATACCGAAGAACTGAATGATGCGCTGGGCCGGATCGGTTTCCGTCGCAGCCAGAATGTGGCCTATCGTCCCAGCTGTCTGGATTGCAAGGCCTGTGTGTCGGTTCGGGTGCTGAGCGATGAATTTCGTCCCAGCAGCACGCAACGGAAGCTGATCCGGCGCAATCAGGACCTGGTCGTGGAAGCCTGCGAGCCATGGGCGACCGAAGAACAATATCAGCTGCTCCAGAATTATCTCGCAAAACGCCATCCCGGTGGCGGCATGGCGGAAATGGACGAGATGGATTATTCCGACATGGTCGAGCAATCGCCGGTCAAAAGCTTCGTCATCGAATATCGCGAACCGACCGAGGATGGCAGCAAGGGACGGCTGGTTGGAGCATGCCTCACCGACCAGCAAGGCGATGGCCTGTCGATGATCTACAGCTTCTTCGATGCCGAGCATGGCGAGCGTGCGGGTCTCGGAAATTATATCATCATGGATCATATCCGGCGCGCCCAGACCGCCGGATTGCCTTATGTCTACCTCGGCTATTGGGTCGATGGCTCGCCGCAGATGGAATATAAAGTCCGGTTTCGGCCACTGGAGCGGCTTGGTCCGGATGGTTGGCAGAGATTTGATCCCGCCGAACTGCTCAAGCTGCAATGTCCAAACTGATTCACCGATAACCAGCGCTTCCTGCAAGAAAAAAGCCTGCCAACCATATCGGGTGAGCAGGCTCTTTTTATATCGGGATCAGGCGATCAGTCGTACATGCAGCGCGCTTGCTGGCATCCTTTTAGCGGCTCGGCCTTTGGCGCCGGCTTCCAGACCTTCTTGGTCGCCGGTTTCCACTGCTTCTTGTAAGTCGGCTTGCTGTAGATCACTTCCTCTTCGACATAGGTCGTCGTCGTTGTGGTCGTGACCGGCGCCGACTGTATGACAATCGTCGTGATCATTGGTTGTGCCTGCGGATAATAATAGCCGGGCGTATAATATCCGTTCCAGCCGCTGGGATAGGCCGGATGGCCCTGCGGTGGTTGCGGACGGTGATGCTGGGCTGGTGGATAGGCTCGCCCGCTCTGTGGCTGGTCATAGCCATATTTTTTCAGCAGATGGCGGCAGCGATCGGTTCCCTGATCAATGGCCGCACCTGCGACTGCCCCGATTCCGCCGCCGATCAATGAGCCGGCCAGGCGGTTGCCGCGACCAGCGATACGGTTGCCGGCAAAGGCCCCAATGGCGCCGCCAACAATGGCACCGCCGATGCCGCTGCTTTTCTTGCAATTTTCGAGATAGGCCAGTTCTTCAGCGCGCCGGTTGTCGACGTCTGGATAGGCCGGATAGCGCCGATCGAGATCGGGTCGTCCGCTTGCCACTGCGCAGCCGCGCGGATCAAATCCCGGGTCAACCTCACAGCCGGAGCCCCGGTCTGCGCGAGATTCCCAATGCGGGCTCATATTGCCGTCACCAATGAAGGTCCCGGAATATTCGCCTTCATAGACCCGGCCATCGGCATCACGATAGGTGCCTTGCCATTCACCCTGATAGCTGCCGTCTTCGCGATAGGCACCGTCCCACTCGCCCTGATAGGTCGACTGGTCGTTATTATAGGCATGCGGCGTTGCAACCACGCGGTCATCGCCGATGAAAACGCTTTGATCATAGGTTGCCTGACCATCGCGATAGCCGTCATGATAGCCCTGATTATAGCGGTCCCAATCGACATTATAGCGGGCGTCCTGAACCACGCCATAGCGGTCGGTCAGAACGGCATCATCATAATAGCGGGACCAGCCATAGCCGCTGCTTGGCTGGCTCAGTCCATAATAGCCGAAATTGCCGATGAAATAGCTCGGCTGGATATAGGTCCGGGGCAGGCGGTACCCGCGAAATGGTTTTTTATAGCCCTGATCATAGCCCATCCGGCCCCGGTGAACATAATTGCCGGCCTGGCGATAGCTTTGCATCTGGCGGTTGTTGCCCATGTTCCGCATCCGGCGCGTGTTGCCCATATTCTTCATCTGGTAGCTATTGCCCATGCGCGGCATGGCCTTTGCCCCTGCTGCCGGATCGGCCAAGGCCGTGGACGAAGCGAAGGAGATATCAACGGACGGCTGTGCATTTATATTTGCAGCCGAGTCGATAGCAGCCATGGCCGATCCTGGTGCCATCGCCAAAATACCGCCAAGGCTAGCAAGTAAAAGGGTCTTCATGGTTAACAACTCCCTAGTTTCAGACATGCATCAAGCAGTCCGACCGAAATTTGGTTAACGAACATTTACCATTTTTCGTAGGGTTTGACCATTAGCGGGTTGTAAAATAGAGTAGATTTAGAGCTTTGTCTCGAAATGGGGCATATTGGTTACCGCGCGCTTAACCAAGACTGTCAGCAATTGCCCCGATGAGCTTGGCCATTCCGGTCGCATCTTCAGGCCGGAAATGGTCGGGCAGGGGACTGTCGAGGTCGAGCACGGCGATGACTTTGGCATTTTTCAATACCGGAACGACCAGTTCGCTGCGGCTATCGGCATCGCAGGCGATATGGCCAGGAAACGCATGGACATCGGCGACCCGCTGGACTTTGCCGGATGCGGCCGCCGTGCCGCACACGCCAGCCCCCATGGCTATTCTGATACAGGCGGTTTTGCCTTGAAAGGGGCCAAGCACCAGCTCGTCGTCGATCACCCGATAGAAGCCAGCCCAGTTGAGCCCGGGCAGATATTGCCAGATCAGCGCTGCGATATTGGCCATATTGGCGATAGCATCCGGCTCGCCGTCGACCAGAGCGGCGGCGGATGATGTCAGGTCGGCATAAAATTCCGCTGCGGGTTGATCTGTGTTGATGGCAATGTCTAGCATGTCCTGTTTCCTGCCTTTCGGGCTAATCTTCGGTTTCCGGTTTCTGTACCGGATCATATTTTGCAAACCAGCCCATGATATTGTCGACCTTGGCGATGAGCTGGCTTGGTCTGCGGGCAATCAGATGGGATGCGCCCGGTACCCGGACAAGCACTGTATCGACATTCTGGACTTTCAGCGCCGTGTAGAATTGTTCCGCTTCCCAGGCCGGTGTGCGCCAGTCGGCCTCGCCGACCATGACCATTGTCGGTGTTTTGACATGGTTGACGATCGACAGCGGGGAGCGCCGCCAATATTCCTCAGGCTGTTCCCATGGTTGGGCGCGGAACCAGTGGCGGCTGACGAAACGGGCGATATCTCCAGCCAGCGCCATGCTGGTCCAGTTGATCACCGGCTTGACGGTTGCCGCGGCGGCGAAGCGATCGGTTTTGCCGACCGCCCAGGCAGTCAGCACTCCGCCGCCCGAGCCACCGGTGATGAACAGCCGTTCCTTGTTGACGTAATTTTTTGCCAGCAGGGCATCGACCACGCTCATCAGGTCATCATGGTCATGGCCGGGATAATCCAGATCGATCAGCTGGGCAAAGCTTTCGCCATAGCCGGTCGAACCGCGAGGATTGGCATAGACCGTGACATAGCCTTCCGCCGCATAGCGCTGAATTTCGGCGGCAAAATAGGGGCCGTACATCGTGTTCGGGCCGCCATGGATTTCCAGTATCATCGGAAAAGAACCGTCGGGCCGAAAGCCCGGGGGCAGGGCAACCCAGGCTTCAATTTCGCGGCCGTCATGACTGGATGTGGCCTTTATCTCTTCAATCCGGGCAAGATCCAGATGACCCAGTGCATCCTCGTTCAAGCGGGTCAGCTGACGGCCATTGCCGCTGCCGCGGGTCAGGGCGACTTCGGCGGGCCGGTTGGTGCTGCCCTTTGTATAGGCGATCAGCGGAGAGCTGCCGCCGGCCTTGCTGGCGACAGAAAAGCTGCCTGCCGCATAGGGACGACCAAGCGACGTGCCGCCGATATCCCCGACCAGATTGCTGACATTCCCCGCCAGATCGATGGATACCAGCGTCAATATGCCGTCGACTTCGGTCTGACCTACAAGCGCCCGGCCGTCCGGTCGCCAGGCGATGGCATCAATCGACCGGTCAAAATTTGCGGTCAGATTCTGCACGCCGCTGCCGTCGGGTGCCATGACATAGACATCGGTCTGCTGATAGGACTTCAGCTGGTCGTCATATCCGCGATAGGCGATGCGGCTGCCATTGGGCGCGACAATCGGCGCAAAATCCGGTCCGTCGCGCTGTGTCAGAGCGGTTATCGCCTGGCTGGACAGGTCGACGCGGTAGATTTCGCTCTCAATCGGATCAAGATCTGCATCCTCGGCCTCGTTTCCGGTCACCAGTAGCGCACCATTGCCAAGCCATTGCGGTGTATCAAATCCATTTTCGCCATGGGTCACCTGCCGAGGCGTGCCACCTTCTGCGCTTATCGTGAAAATCTGGGTTTTCCCCTTCGGCAAATAGCCGGCACCATCAAAACGGAAAACGAGATCATCAATGATACGCATGGGCTTGGCCCAATCTGATCCTTCGGGGCTTTTTGGCGGCTCGGCAAAGGTCGCGCGCTCGTCCGGAACAAGCATGGAAAAAGCGATGCTCTTGCCGTCGGGGGACCAGACCGGGGCGCCGGGTCCCTGTTCCAGCTGCGCCAGCGAAAAGCTGACGCCACTGTCCTGATAGCGCAGACGCAGATCCGGCTTCCCGTCGGTCGAGGTCAGATAGATCAGGCGATCACCATTCGGTGACCAGCGGACCGATGAACTGGAGCCCTGACCGCTGACCAGCGGGCGATGACTGCCGCTGCGCGTATCAATCGTCCACAGGTCGCTGACCACCTCGTCGGCGAACTTGTCCATGGATTTGCGGGCATAGATGATGGTCGAGCCGTCGGGCGAGATTTGCGGATCGTCGGCATATTCGAGATCGAACACGCGCTCGGCGGTGAACTGGCGGGCATCATCACCATCGTCAGCCAGAGCAGCGGTCGCGAAGGAGGGCAGGCAACATATTGCGAGTAAATAGCGCGTTTTCATCGATATCCCCTTTTGTAACATGATTTCTTATGCGGAATATTGACGCTTTGCCAACCGGAAACCGGTCTTGTCGCTGGTCTGGCAAGCAGACGCCGGTTGGGGATGGCTTAGTCCAGGTCCGGCTTGCCCCGCGTTTTCTTCACCGAAGATTTCTTCTTTTTTGTTTCAACCCGCCGGGCTTTGGCGGCTCTGCTCGGACGGGTCTTGATCCTTCGGGCATCGCGTTGATAGGCCTGTTCGATCATTTCCGCTACGCGCCGCCGCGCTTCCGCGCGATTGGCTTCGCGGGTGCGATATTCGCGAACCGTCAACACCAGTTCACCGCCCAGAGTCATTTTGCGCCCTGCGAGTATTTTCAATTTGCGAAACGCATAAGGCTCGAGCCCCAGCGCATAGACATTGACCCGCATCTGGACCGCTGTCGCGACCTTGTTGACATTTTGACCCCCAGGTCCGCTGGCGGCCAGAAACGTCTCGGTGATCGCGCTTTCGGGAATCTCAACCATGAACCGTTCCTAGCGCCATGCGCCGCCGTGCAACAGACCTTGTTAATGAAGCTTACCAGATGCGGCAGAAACAGGCTGCTTTTTCGGTCGATCGGTGAAAAAATTTGATCCATTTTGAGCAAAATCACATTTTTTGCAGTCCAATGCAGGAAAAAGTTAATTTTTTTTTCGCCGAGGCCGGGAGTCCCTAAACGACTCATTTCTGCGGGTTACAGACTCTTTCGATGCCCCGCGACTCGTGCTGAATCCTACCTTAAGGGAAAATTAACCTTTTACGTTCATTCATGTTATGGTTAATAAATGATCCATCGGGTCGGCACAGTGATCGATCCGGGCGAGTAATTGAGAAAAAGGGGCTGCCTGATGCGCGTGCTGCTGATTGAAGACGAACCAACGACTGCAAAAGCGATTGAGCTGATGCTGACAACCGAGGGTTTCAATGTCTATAACACGGACCTGGGCGAGGAGGGCCTCGATCTTGGCAAGCTCTATGATTATGATATCATATTGCTCGATCTTAACCTGCCGGACATGCATGGTTATGATGTGCTCAAGAAGCTCCGTGTGGCAAAAGTCCAGACACCGGTTCTCATTCTTTCCGGTATCAGCGAAATGGACAGCAAGGTCCGTTCCTTTGGATTTGGCGCCGATGACTATGTGACCAAGCCGTTCCACCGGGACGAACTGGTTGCCCGTATTCATGCGGTTGTGCGCCGTTCGAAAGGCCATTCGCAAAGTGTTATCCGGACCGGCAAGCTGGCGGTCAACCTGGATGCCAAGACGGTCGAAGTCGATGGCAATCGTGTGCATCTCACCGGCAAGGAATATGCCATGCTTGAGCTGCTCTCGCTCAGGAAGGGCACGACGCTGACCAAGGAAATGTTCCTCAACCATCTTTACGGCGGCATGGACGAACCGGAACTCAAGATCATCGATGTGTTTATCTGCAAGCTGCGCAAAAAGCTGTCGCTGGCATGCGGTGGCGAAAATTACATCGAAACCGTCTGGGGTCGCGGCTATGTTCTTCGGGATATGGAAGAAGAAACCGCACCAACCGCTCAAGTCGCTTAAACGACCGGGACTTCACTACCCAAACAGGTCTGCTTGTCAGGTCAGAACATGGCGGGACCGTATGGTCCCGCCTTTTTTATGTGGCTGTGTCCAGATACCAGCGTTCCGAACCTTGCAGACCCAGTGCGCTAAGCTTGTCAGAATGATAGGCGCCCGTGTCGATGCCGATGCGGGTGCCGGTTTCCACGACATCATCGCTAATCGTGTGGCCGTAGACGATGACCTTTTCAAAGGCTTCCTGAGTCGAGAGAAATTCTTCCCGGATCCAGCGAAGGTCTTTCTGGCGCTGCTCGGAAAGAGGCACGCCGGGACGTATTCCGGCATGCACAAATGCATAGTCGCCGATGATGATCTGATCTTCAAAGCCGGCGACGAAATCAATATGTTTCTGGGGAAATAGCTCCGGTATCCGTTGCGCCAATTGCGCCATATCCAGCTCGATATATTCCTTCATGCTGATCTCATAGCTCAAGATCGTTTCGCGTCCACCGATGCGGTTGAAGAAGCGGACGGATTTTTCATCACCGGTGGTTGCCGCCAGATAGCATTCTTCATGATTGCCCATCAGGAACCGGACGTTGCCCAAATCTGCCTTGAGCTGCATCGCAGTGTCGAGCACCCCGGCGCTGTCCGGACCCCGGTCTACCAGATCACCCAAAAAGATGATTTCGCTCTCTGCCTTGCCCCGGTCGCCATCATCCTTGATGATCTTGTCGAGCAGCTGCCGCAACAGGTCATTGCGGCCATGGATATCGCCAATCGCATAGACCCGCCGTCCGTCCGGGATCGTCGCGCTGTCGATCGGCCTGGAAGCTTTTTTTCTGCGTAAAAGACGATTCAGCATGATGCTTGCAATTTTGTCCTGAGAAACCGGGTTTCAAGGGTGGAATATAATTTCATATCTCGGCAGCTCAATAGACATAATGCCCTGTGAGCGGTTGCTGAAATTTGTCAGCTTTCAACAACAAAGCTGAGGCCGGCTTTGTCTTCCAGGCGTTTGACCAGTTTTTTGCCCATCAGCGCGCCCGGTGTCCAGATTCCGCCGCCATGTTTAATGTCGTCCTGCGCGATGCACAGCGCCGCTTCGGCTATCATCTTGGACGTCGATCCATAGCCGGGGTCCTTGTCCCCCTTGACGCATAGGCTGGCGGTTTCGCCATCGGCGGTCTCGCCCAGGAACAACAGGTCATAATAACCGTTTTCGCGCTGTTCCTTGGTCGGACCTTCACCGGGCTTGGGAGCATCGTCACCGCCGAAAGGATTGGCCTTGGCCACCATCTCGGCAGCCTGCTTGCCGAGATCGCCCGGGCTGGTGACAACCATTTCATCATATTTGAAATCTTCGCCATAGGCAAAATCGAGCAGGAAGTTGGTCCGGTGGACATTTTTCGTGTTGATCGGCGCCATGATGAACGGGGCCACCCAGCTGTCGATCGTCTTGTCATATTTGGGGATCAGCATATTGGGCTGATCGGCGCCCTTGAAGCCGGGGGTCAGGCCGAAGCTGCTGGCCAGAATCTTGACCAGAGCAGGGTTTTTGGCAATCGCCTTCATCGTCTCTTTCAGGCTCGCAGCGGTGCCGCCGGAAAATGTGCCTTCCATGGCGCGAACGCGACCTTTGATGCGGGTTGCCGGCTTGCCGAAACGCTTTTGCATTTCTTTCTGCAGCATCAGCACGCCGAGATCGAAGGGAATCGAGTCAAATCCGCAGGAAAAACAGATTTGTGCGCCCGATTCTTCAGCCGCTTTCTGATGTTGATCGATCATTGCGCGCATCCAGCCGGGTTCGCCGCAAAGATCGACATAATGGGTGCCGTGTTTGACACAGGCCGCGACAACTTCATCACCATATAATTGATAGGGACCGACGGTGGTCAGTACCACTTTGGTGCGGCTCGCCATCATGTCTATCGAGGCGGCGTCATCGGAATCGGCGACGACCAGCGGCGTATCCTTTGGCGCGCCTATGAGATCGCGGACTTCTTCGAGCTTTTCGAGACTGCGTCCCGCCATCGCCCATTTGGGGGCATCGTCCGACACACCATATTGCTGCGCCATATATTCGGCGACCAGACGGCCGGTATAGCCGGTTGAACCATAGATGATGACATCAAATTCGGGTGCTTCGGACATTGCGGGGGCTCCTGCGTTATATTTGCGTGATGTATGGCCTAGAGTTTGGCCAGAGTCACACCCTTTTGCCGCATATATTTGCCCGAACGGTCAGCATAGCTGGTCTCGCAGGGTTCGTTGCCTTTGAGGAACAGGAACTGGCAAGCGCCCTCATTGGCATAGATTTTGGCGGGCAGGGGACTGGTGTTGGAAAATTCCAGCGTCACATGACCCTCCCATTCCGGTTCCAGCGGCGTGACATTGACGATGATCCCGCAGCGGGCATAAGTCGACTTGCCGAGGCAGATGACCAGCACGTCGCGCGGTATCCGGAAATATTCCACCGTCCGGGCCAGCGCGAAGCTGTTCGGCGGGATGATGCAGCAGTCGGTCTTGCGGTCGACGAAGCTATTCTCGGCGAAATTCTTGGGATCGACAATTGCGTTGTCGACATTGGTGAAAATCTTGAATTCGTCCGACACCCGGGCGTCATAGCCATAGGATGACAGACCATAGCTGATGCATCCCTCCCGTTTCTGGCCTTCGACAAAAGGTTCGATCATGCCGGAATGTTTCGCTTCATTGCGGATCCAGCGGTCGGATAATATGCTCATATCAGGTTCCTGTTGGTGGTCATGGTCGCACTACGTTCCAGTTTATCGGCCCGTCAACCCCGCTGATCCGGCGCATGTCGGAAGCGCGCCACATCACCCAGGGTTTGGTGGCATAATCAGGCGGGAAAAAATTGGCTTCGAGCCAGAAGGTCCGGTCGATGCCGCTGCTGATATTGTACAATTCCTCGAAATCGCGCGACACGGCGATGATCGCGTGCTTGCCGCTGTGGGACTCGATCTGGTTGAGAAACGTATTGAGTTCGCTGAGCACCAGCGCCCGACTGGGCCGGTCGCCGCAGTCATTGTCGAAGGCCAAGCGGACGGCAGGAGGAAGCATGTTTTCGCCGCGCGGGACGGTGGTGACAAATATCGTCGCCTGATCGGTTGCCAGGCGGCACAGCGAATAATTGTGGAGCGCACCATAGCGGATGCCGGCATCCCGGGCGCCCTCGATATTCGCAGCGAAATTCGCGTCGCGTTTTTCCGCGCCCGAGGTGGCGTGAATATAGGCAAAATCAACCCCTGTTGCGCCGGCAACATGCCATATGATCTGACCATGGCTTTCATCGACCGAAATGCCCTGCACCGGATATTGGTCGCGCGACGGCGCCCAGCCGACGGCAATATTGCGCAATATGAATGCGACGACCAGCAACACCACGACAATCGTGGCAAGGCTGATCAATGATGTTCTTGTGTCTCGCTTGGCCACTCTGGTTCCCTGATACGCAGCGGAAGAATCACTCAATTCTTGATATGCAATACGCAGATCAATGTGAAGAGTCGGCGCGCGGTCTTGAAGTCAACGTCGATCTTCCCCTCCAGCCGCTCGACCAGCAGCTCGGCGCCTTGATCGTGCACTCCGCGCCGAGCCATGTCGATGGTTTCGATTTCCGCAGCGCTCGCTTTGCGGATCGCCTGATAATAGCTGTCGCAAATCGCGAAATAGTCGCGGATCGGTCGCCGAAACCGGCCCAGAGCGAGGATCAGCGTCTCCAGTGGCTCGCCATTCTCGCGGCCAATGGAGATGACCAGCCGGCCCTCCTGAACGCTCAGCTGGAGTTGATAAGGCCCTGCATAGCCATCATCATGCTGTTTGAGCGGTTTGAAATAATTTTCTTCGATCAGATCGAAGATTGCGATCCGCCGTTCCTGCTCAATATCGGCATTGCGCCACAAAATTGTGGCTTCATCGAGTTCGACGGAAATGATGCGCGGATCGGACATTGCGCCCTGTTGCCGCAGCGCCGGTCTCAGGACAAGGGTTTTTGCAGTGCAGCACGGACGCAGGATCTTTTCCACAGGACTGTCCCCGGGACTTTGCGAAATTTTTCGCAGCGCCCCTTGCCCAGAATCGATTCACAGTGGATGAAGAGCCATGGCCGAATTGATGCGTTTCCAAAATGATGAGAGTGAAGGACAGCGCCTGCCGCGCAATGTTGAGGCAGAGGCGACTTTTCTTGGCGCGCTGCTGATCGACAACCGGGTTGCCGAAGATGTGCAAATCCGGCTGCGGCCCGAACATTTTTACGAACCGCTGCACGGACGAATCTACGAACAGGCGTTGAAACTGCTCGACAAGAATATGGTGGCCACCCCGGTGACCCTGAAGCCCTATTTCGATGCAGACGAAGCAATGAAGGCGCTCGGCGGACCGTCCTATCTCGCCAAATTGACCGGCGATGGCGCTGGCCTGATCGGTGCTCGCGATTTTGCCAATCAGATTTATGATCTGGCGCTGCTGCGCGAACTGGTCAGCGTCGGGCGGACGCTGGTTGAGAGCGCGCTGGATACCAGCGAGACGGTGGATCCGAAGGAACAGATCGAGGAAGCCGAAACCGCGCTCTACCGGGTGTCCGAAGGCGAAGCGCAGGAAGGCGGCGTTCGGTCGTTCCTGCAGGCTTCGACCGAGGCATTGAACAATGTCGAGCGGGCCTTCAACAGCGGCGGCAAAGTGTCCGGCATCACCACCGGCCTGACCGATGTGAACGCCAAAATGGGTGGTTTGCACAGGAGCGATCTGCTCATTCTTGCCGGTCGTCCGGGCATGGGCAAGACCTCGCTTGCCACCAATATCGCCTTCAATGCGGCGCACCGCTATCTCCGTGATATGAATGACGGCATTGCGCCGGAAGATTCCCTTGGCGCCAAAACCGCTTTCTTCAGCCTCGAAATGTCGGCGGATCAGCTGGCCACCAGAATCCTGTCCGAGCAGGCCGAGATCAGTTCGGAAAAACTGCGCATGGGCGCGATCAGCCGGGATGACATGCACCGGCTCGCGCTGGCCTCGCGCGAATTGCAGGATCTGCCGCTGTTTATCGACGACACGCCAGCATTGACCATTGCCGCGTTGCGGACGCGCGCACGGCGGTTGCAGCGGCGTCAGGGTATTGGACTGATCGTGGTCGACTACCTCCAGCTGCTGCAAGGCTCGGGCCGGGCCAATGACAATCGGGTCAATGAAATTTCGGAAATCAGCCGGGGCCTGAAGACGCTGGCGAAAGAATTGCAGGTGCCGGTGATGGCGCTGTCCCAGCTGAGTCGTGCGGTGGAAAGCCGGGAAGACAAGCGTCCGCAGCTTTCCGATCTGCGCGAATCCGGTTCGATCGAGCAGGATGCCGATATTGTGATGTTCATTTTCCGTGAGGAATATTATCACATGGCGATAAAGCCCGATGTACCCGACGCCAATTCCACACCCGACCAGATCAAGAAATATGAAGATTGGGAACGGGATCATGTCCAGGCAGAGGGGAAGGCGACGGTCATTGTCGCGAAAAACCGGCAGGGTTCAACGGGCAATATCCAGCTAAGCTTCATCAGCGAATTTACGAAATTCGGCGACCTGGCTTATAGCGAAGCGCCGGGGGAATATTAGACCTGCTTTGGCTGTCCTGCGCCTTTTCCCGGCATAGGTTGGCGATGACAATGGGGCGGTGAAATCATGAACATCTGGCTTCGAATGATTCTCTTTTCAGCTGTGTTGCTAGTGGTTTTCCTCGGTATCGCCATCACCGTCGATAATTGGCAATTTCGCACAAGCAGCGAGATCGCGACCGGTGAAATATTGTCGATGCGCGAAGCTATTGGCAGTCGCGAGGATCAGGATGGTTTCACCGAAATCGAAATTTCCCATTATCCGACGGTTCGCTTCAAAAACGTCCAGGGGAATATATATGAGGTGGAAGTCGCACACCCCATCCACGAACCGATCCCGGACATTGGTGATCGGATTTCGATCCGCTATGAGGTCGCAAATCCGGAATATGTTCGCGACGAAGATGGTCTTTTTTATGACTGGTTGATCGGTGGTGCGGTGACGGCGGCAGGACTGTTTTTCTTCCTCATCTCGTTTATATTTACGCGACGAAAAATCCCTGAAATTTGACTAGAATCAAGGCCTAGCCATGTCTGTTTCAAAGAGCAGGCTATGCTAGAAAATTGGATCATTCACACCCTTGTCATCCGCATCCGGCACCGGCGTCACATCCTCGTGAATGCCGCATTCGGACTTGTCCCAGCCCCGCCAGCGTCCCGCTCTTGGATCTTCGCCGGGCAGCACTTTGGATGTGCAAGGGGCACAGCCGACCGAGAGATAGCCTTCCGCTTCGAGCGGGTGGCGCGGCAGGTCATGTTTTGCGAAATATGCTTCGAGATCGTCCTTGATCCAGTCGCCCAGCGGATTGATTTTCAGACGGCCTTCGTCAATCTCGAACCGCGGGATATTGTTGCGGGTCACCGACTGAAACGCCTTGCGTCCCGAAATCCAGCTGTTGAGACCGGCCTTGGCGCGGGCCAGTGGCTCCACCTTGCGGATTTCGCAGCAGCCATCGGGATCATAAGACCAGCGCAGGCCATTATCGTCTTTTTCTGCCAGAACAGCCGCATCGGGTACGACAATATTGCTGTTCTTGATGCCAAGCATCCCGACCAAAGTATCGCGATAGGCCAGCGTTTCGGGAAACATTTTGAGCGTGTCGACAAAGGTCACGGGAATGGTCGAATCGACCGCTGCGACGAGATGGAGCAGGACCGCGCTTTCGGTCCCGAAGGAGGAAACCACGGCGACTTCACCAAACTGGCGTTCGTCAAACAGGGTCTTGAGCATGGTCGATGTATCGACACCTTCAAAACGCTGGTTCAGTGCATCGGCGTCGGCCTGGGTGTAATCCGGGCGGACGTCGATAGTGTCAATCTTGCGTGCGGCTTCAGCCATGACGGAGCCTCCAGATTGGGGTGCGCTGGTCTGAGGTTGCCTGATAGACATGATCGTAGCGGCTCAAGGCCTGTTGCATCAGCTCAGGATTGATCGGTGAATCCGGCGCGAAGGCGTCAAAGCCGCAACGCCGCATATAGGCGAGCTGATCCAGCAGCACATCGCCGCTGGCGCGCAGTTCGCCGGTATAGCCGGACTCGCGCAATATTTGCGCCGCCGAATAGCCGCGACCATCGCCAAATACCGGAAAATCGATTTCGATCAGCGACAGACGGTCAAGAAAGGGCAGCAATTGCCGGGCATCTTCGCCCGCTTCAATGCGGACGGCAGTCGCGTTCGACTGATCTAGAAATGAGTCGAGCGAAACCGCTGGTTCTTCATGGACGTCATCATCGCGCAAACGGATAGAATCAACCATATATAGCCTCCTTGAACCGTGCCATGCCGACACGGCGATAGGTGTCGATGAACCGCTCGCCGTCCTCGCGTTGTTCGAGATAGAGATCGGTGACGGTTTCAATCGCGTCGATCACGCCATCTTCGTCGAAACCGGGGCCGGTGATCTTGGCCAGACTGGCGTCTTCCGCGCCGGATCCGCCGAGCAGCAGCTGGTAATTCTCCGTGCCCTTCCGGTCGACGCCCAATATGCCGATATGACCGGCATGGTGATGGCCGCAGGCGTTGATGCAGCCCGAGATTTTGAGCTTCAATTCACCCAGTTCCCGTTGACGACCAAGGTCGGCAAAACGCTCGCTGATTTTCTGGGCGAGGGGAATGGAGCGGGCATTGGCGAGACTGCAATAATCGAGCCCGGGGCAGGCGATGCTGTCTGTGATCAGGTCGAGATTGGCTGGAGCCAATCCTGCCTCATCCAGCGTCTGCCAGAGAGCGTAAAGGTCGCTCTTCTTCACGTAGGGCAGGACAATATTCTGACTGTGGGTGACGCGCAGCTCGTCAAAACTATATTGCTCGGCCAGATCGGCCATCAGGTCGATTTGCGCCGACGATGCGTCGCCGGGGATGCCGCCGCGCGGTTTCAGGCTGATCGTCGCGATCGCATAGCCGGGTTGCTTGTGCGCGGAGATGTTTTGATCGACCCAGAGCGCAAAGTCGGGATCGGAAAGGTCGAGATCATCGCTCGCCTGTTGGTCATAGGGCGGGTCCTGAAAATATTCGGTGATCCGCGCTAGCTCTTCAACCGGAGGATTGAGGTCCAATTCCTTCATATGGGCGAATTCTTCTTCGACTTGGCGGGTATATTCTTCCTTGCCGAGTTCGTGCACGAGGATCTTGATCCGCGCCTTATATTTATTATCGCGCCGCCCGTAGCGGTTGTAGACGCGCAGGCAGGCTTCGGCATAGCTGATCAGCTCATCCGCAGGCACAAAGCCGCGGATTTCCGGCGCGATCATCGGGGTCCGGCCCATGCCGCCACCGACGAAGAATTTCGCGCCCAGTTCGCCTGCTTCATTGTGGACCAGCTGGATGCCGATATCATGCAGCCGCATCGCTGCCCGGTCGGTGTCGCTGGCGATCACGGCAAATTTGAATTTCCTGGGGAGATAGGAAAATTCCGGGTGAAAGCTTGACCATTGCCGCAACAATTCTGCCCAGGGACGCGGATCGGCGATTTCGTCCGCCGTCGCACCGGCAAATTGATCGGAGGAGATGTTGCGGATGCAATTGCCGCTGGTCTGGATGGCATGCATTTCAACCGACGCCAGATCGGCAAGTATGTCAGGGGCGTCTTCCAGCTTGATCCAGTTATACTGGATATTCTGGCGGGTGGTGAAATGGCCGTAATCGCGGTCATATTTGCGGGCGATATGGCCGAGCATCCGCATTTGCTTGCCGCTCAGCGTGCCATAGGGGACCGCGACGCGCAGCATATAGGCATGGAGCTGCAGATACAGGCCGTTCATCAGCCGAAGCGGCTTGAACTGGTCCTCGGTCAGATCGCCGGCGAGCCGGCGTTTCACCTGATCGCGAAACTCTTCGACCCGCGTGTCGACCATTTTCTGGTCATATTGGTCATATTGATACATGTCAGATCACCCATTCGCCGGCATCGGGATCGGCCGGTTTCAATGTCAGGTCGGGACGAACGGTCGGTCCGAGTGCGCGCACCCGGTCCTTGATGTGACCCGGTCGCGGGCCATCATCGGTCTGTTCGGCGGAGATTATATAAGGTGCGTTGACCCGGCGGGCCGCTTCTTCCCGGTGCAGCACTGCTTCGCCCTGATCGCCGACATCGGCAGCATCTTTGACAAAACGCGACCAGTCGAGGCCGGTCCACCAGATAACGTCGCCGGTCTTGAGATCATTTCCGGTCAATATGTTCATGCAACCACTCCCGCCATTTGCGCAAATTTCCGAAATTTGTCTTCGGCATCGCCATATCGGGCGACTTCGCCGACCACGAGCAACGCGGGACTCTGAACATTTTCACGTCTTACCATGTCGCCGAGGTCGGTCAGCAGCGTGCGAAGCGCGCGAAAGTCAGTGCGGGTGCCGTTTTCCAGCACTGCAACCGGCAACTCGGGTGCCACCCCGTCGGCGATCAGTTTTTCAACAATCGCCTCGGCATTGGCAACGCCCATATAGATCACCAGAGTGCGGCCTTTTCCGGCCAGACCGGACCAGTTCTGGTCCGACAGGCCTTTGCATTGGCCAGCGACAAAGGAAACCGCGCTCGAGGCATCACGGTGGGTGAGCGGCATTCTCGCCTGAGCCGCACAGCCGAGCGCAGCGCTGATGCCGGGCACGACTTCCACGGCAACGCCAGCGGCGATACAATCATCCGCCTCTTCGCCGCCACGTCCGAAAATGAAGGGGTCGCCGCCCTTGAGGCGCACGACCACATGGCCTTTCGCCGCTTCGCTGATCAGGATATGGTTGATCTGATCCTGCGGAACGCTGTGCAGCGAGCGTTTCTTCGCCACCGATATATATCGTGCGGTTGGCGATCCCAGATCCAGAATGTCGCGGCTGACCAGGCCGTCGTGAATGATCACATCGGCGCGTGCCAGCAGCTTTGCCGCTTTCAGGGTCAGCAAGTCGGGATCTCCCGGACCGGCGCCGACCAGATAGACTTTACCCGCAGATCGCGCCCTGTTTGATATATTTTTCATGGACGGGATATGCGCGCATCGACCTGTATGTTCAAAACAGAAGTTTTTGGGGGTGCCTAAGCTCAGCTATTTGGCGGGAGCGGTTTCCGCAGGGTTGGCAGCGTTCTCATCCTTGAGTCCGACGCCGATCGAGGCCCGGGCTTGATCCGCTTCCATTGAAACAACCGGATAGGCACAATAATCGGCGGCATAATAGGCGCTGGGTCGATGATTGCCGGATAATCCGATGCCGCCAAAGGGGGCCTCAGAGGAGGCGCCAACGGTCATTTTATTCCAGTTCACGATACCGGCGCGGCTGTTCGACCAATATTGATCATATTGTTGGGGCGTACCGCCGATCAGAGCTGAGGACAGGCCATAGCGGGTGTTATTTGCCTCTGCGATCGCTTCTTCAAAGTCGGCTACACGAACAACCTGCAGGATCGGCCCGAACAATTCGATATCCGGACGTTCATCGAGATCGGTGACATCAATGATGCCAGGGGTGAGGAAAGGACGCCCCTCTATCGGTCTCGCCATATGTTTGATCGGCTTGCCGCCATGGCTCATCAGGGCAAGGAAGCTTTCGGTCAGGCCATCGGCGGTTTCATTGTCGATGACCGGACCCATAAACGGTGCCGGCGTAGCAAAGGGTTCATCGATGATCAGGCGATCCGTAATATGTTTCACCTCCCTGATGATACGATCATAGAGCGCATCCTTTACAATCAACCGGCTTGCTGCCGAGCAACGCTGTCCCGCACTCAAAAAGGCGGACTGCACGATCAGGACGGCGGCACTGTGAATATCGTCGGTATCCCAGGCAATGATCGGATTATTACCGCCCATTTCCAACGCCAATATCTTGTCTGGCCGGGTTGCAAATTGGCGATTGAGGGCAATGCCGGTTCGCGCCGAGCCGGTGAACAGGACCCCGTCCAGCCCTTCGTTGGATGTCAGCTGCTTGCCGGTTGCGGGACCACCGTGCAATATATTGACGATACCTGGGGGCAGTCCCGCCTTGGCAAAGGCATCGACCAGATATTGACCGACTGCCGGCGTCTTCTCCGACGGTTTGAAAATAATGGCGTTGCCGGCAATCAGAGCCGGGACGATATGCCCATTGGGCAGATGAGCGGGAAAATTATAGGGGCCGAGCACGGCGAGCACGCCATGCGGCTTGTGCCGCAAGGCCGCTCGCATATTGGGCGGGCTCGGCAATTGGCGCTGCGGTGTGCGGTCGGCAAAGGCTCTGACCGAAATATCGACTTTGTTGACGACAGATTCAACTTCCGTCCGGGATTCCCAGAGCGGTTTGCCGGTTTCGCGGGAGATCAGCTCAGCCAGTTCATCGGCCCCGTCGCGGATGCGATTGGCATAGCGGCGGACAGCCTCAATGCGTTTGACCAAGGCCGTGGCAGCCCAGCCCGGCCATGCTTCGCGCGCGCTGGCAACAGCAGCGTCGGCGTCTCCGCTGGTGCCGGTCCACAGGGTCGCCCCGGTTGCTGGTTCGATGGATATCAGGTCGCTCAAAATGGCCTCTGTTTTCTGCGCTTTTCTAGTTCAATGATTGTATATGGCACAACTCTCAGGATAGACCATAGTGGATAACGGCCGAGAAGCCTCACTATACGCTCTTCCCTTATGTCCGCTGGCTTGCAGAAAATTGCTAGCCGTTGCGCAGAGCGGCGCCCATATCACGGATATCATTGATTTTTTCTGTGAGCGGCGTCCAGTTGTCATCCTCTGCGATGGAGGCCCAGATCGATTCAACCTCCTCGATATGCATCGAACAGGGTTCTGGTTTCCGCCAGTAATTGCTGACCGGCTCGCGCGTCCGCGTCCGATCGGCGATCAAAGTGCGGAATTCGGCAAATTCGGCCGAATCCTGCTCCGTTCTCGCGAGATTTTCGGTTTTGCCCCAGTCGAAGAAAAACTGGTCAATCTGGATGGTCTTTTCCGCCAGCCCCTTTTCCGCAGCGACAACCAGATCGCGATCCTTTTCAAAACCCTCGGACTCGATGCCGAGCCGCCAGCAGAAATGTTCGGTGAAGGCAGTGCCATAGGCCTTCGGGAAGGTTTCCAGCGTTGCAACCAACGGTTCGCTATCGGCGATCAGGCGCAGGGCGCTGGCAAATTGAGCCAGATTCCAGTGCAGCGCTTCCGGTTGCCTGCCAAAGCAATATAGTCCTTCCTGGTCGAAATAGGCAGCGGTAAAGCCGGGTTCCCAATAAGGCGTGAAACGCCATGGCCCATAGTCGAAACTTTCGCCGGTAATGTTGATATTGTCCGTGTTGAGCACGCCATGGACGAAACCGGCGGTCATATAGGCACCGGCCAGCTTAGCCACTTCCTGCGCAACCTTGGCGAATAATTCTGTTGCGGGGTCATCGGTCTGCGCGCCGCCATAATAATTTTCGAGGCAATATTGGGCGAGGCGGTGCATCAGCTCTTCATTTTTCTCATAGGCGATACGCTGAAAAGCCCCGATCCGGATGTGGCTGTGACTCAACCGGGTCATCACGGCCGACCTTGTCGGGGAGGGTTCGTCGCCGCGCGATAATTTCTCGCCGGTTTCTATCACCGAAAATGTTTTTGAAGTGTTGACGCCGAGGGCTTCGAGCATTTCCGTGGCCAGAATTTCGCGCACCGCACCCTTCAGGGTCAGCCGACCATCGCCGGTCCGGCTCCACGGTGTCGTCCCCGACCCCTTGGTGCCAAGGTCCATGAGCCTGTTTTCATGGTCGCGCAGCTGCGCGAACAGAAAGCCCCGGCCATCGCCGATTTCGGGATTATAGTTGCGGAACTGATGGCCATGATAGCGCAGCGCCAACGGCGGGTTCAAATTGTCGGTCAGTGGCTGGAATTTGCCGAAATGATCTATCCATTTCTGCTCATCCAGATTATCCAGTCCGACGCTCTGGTCCCAGCGGTCATTTCTGAACCGCAGAATATGGTCGGGAAAATCGGCGGGCGCGACCGGGTCGCCAATCTTTTCTCCCAATTGGGTGATTTGGACATCGGCTTGATAGTCGGTCTTGCCGGGCTCGGATTGCGGTTTATATGGCATTTTCAGACAGTGGCGGCTAATCGGTTGCGCAGCAAGAGGCAAGAGGGGCCAATCACAATATGAGCGAAGAAAAAACTTATCGGGATATTTACTGGGAATCCGATGACGGGCTGAAATTGCACGCCCGCGACTATCCATCGGACAGCGGTAAAACGCCGGTAATCTGCATCCCGGGATTGACCCGCAACGCTCGTGATTTCGATCATCTCGGCGCTGGTTTTCACGGCGGTCGGCGGATCATCATGCTGGACTTGCGAGGCCGCGGCACCAGCGAATATGCCAAAGACAGCAGCACCTATAATCCCAAACAATATGTCTCTGACATCATCATGTTGATGGATGAACTGGAAATACCCCAAGCGGTTTTTTTCGGAACATCCCTGGGCGGCGTCGTCACGATGATCATGGCCAAGATGCATCCTGAGCGGGTTGCCGGCGCGCTATTGAATGACATCGGCCCGGAACTGGATCAAAAAGGCCTCGACCGGATTGCCGACCATGTCGGGCAGGGGCGGAGCTTTGACACATGGGCCCACGCCGGGCGCGATTTGGCGGAAAATAGCAGCGATATTTTTCCGGATTTCACGCTGAAGGACTGGATTGCCTTCGCCAAGAAAGTCTACCGGATGAACAGCTCTGGCCGGATCAAGCTGGACTATGACATGAAGATCGCCGAGCCTTTCGACAGCAAGGGCGGTGGCAGCGGCGCTTTGTGGAATGCACTGGAGAATATGAAAGAGATTCCAACGCTCATATTGCGCGGCGAGCTATCGGACCTGTTCAGTGAACAGGTTGCCAAGAAGATGCTCGAAAAACTGGACAAGGCCGATCTGGTCATGGTCCCGCGCGTGGGCCACGCCCCGACGCTGGAGGAACCGGCCTCGCTTGACGCGATCAACCAATTGCTCCACCGCATTGACTGAATATTTTCTCTATAGCCGAACATGAAAACCGCATGAAGCCAGCAAAGATTCTGCATCTCCACAGCACGTTCAATCTGGGCGGCAAGGAAGCACGCGCCGTCCGGCTGATGAACCACTTCGGTTCTGCGGCCGAACATGTCATCTTGTCTGCACAGTCCGACAGCCTGTCGGCTCGCGATGCGATTGATCCCAAGATCGCGGTGGCGTTTCCCGAAGACGCGCCATCGCTCGCCGGGAAGCCATCGCTGAAGCGCTATCGCGACTTCGTCACCTATTTCCGGCAGTTTGATCTGATCCTGTCTTATAATTGGGGGTCGATGGATGGTGTGATGGCGCGGACTTTATTCTCGCGGATCGAAGGTCTGCCGCCGCTGATTCATCATGAGGACGGGTTTAACGAGGACGAGCAGAAGAAGCTCAACTGGAAAAGAAACTGGTTCCGCAAATTTGCCCTTGGCGCTGCCCAGGCGCTGGTCGTGCCGTCCGAGCAACTGGCAAGAATCGCCAGCGATGTCTGGAAGCAGCCCGAGCAGAAAATCCACCGCATTCCCAACGGCATTGACGTGAAACGGTTTGAGAAAAAACCGCAACGCGGCGCTTTGCCTGGCTTCATCCGGCGCGAAGGCGAGGTCGTCGTCGGCACCGTGGCCGGGCTGCGCGCGATCAAGAATCTTCCACGACTGGTGCGGGCCTGCGCCGCGGCAGGCGACAATGTCCGCCTGGTGATCGTTGGCGAAGGACCGGAAAAAGAAAAGATTCTGGCCGAAGCGCAGCGGGTGGGCCTCGGCGATCGATTGCTGATGCCCGGATTTCTCGCCGATCCGGCGCGCTATATTGGTCTGTTCGACATTTTTGCCCTGTCATCCGACAGCGAACAATTTCCGATTTCGCTGATCGAAGCGATGGCCGCCGGCCTGCCGGTTGCGGCGACCGACGTCGGCGATATAAAGATGATGGTATCGCAGGCCAATCAGGGTTTTATCAAAGCGCTTGGCGACGAAAGCAGGTTTTTCGAATCGCTGACGACCTTGGTCCAGCACCAGCAATTGCGAGAAGATCTGGGCATGCAGAACCGGTTCAAGGCGCAGGCGGAATATAATGAAAGCAAGATGCTGGGCCGCTATGGCCTGCTTTATGGCCACGCGCTGGGGCGCGCCGATTTTGGTTCTGCTAAATAACGAATTTCATAACAGAGTTTTTGCGAGCATTTTTATACGCCGCCGTCTATATCGGCATTTGGGGAAAATAGGAGATTTCATTGTTCAAGGGCTTAAAACCCATCCAGTATAATGGTCAGGAAGTATGGCCGTTAATCGAGGGTGGAAAAGGCGTCGCAGCCACCAATCACGCCAGTTCGGGAGCTTGGGCTGCTGCTGGTGGCATAGGTACGGTATCCGCAGTCAATGCGGACAGCTATGACGAGCATGGCAATGTCATCCCGCAAATCTATCATGGCCGGAAGCGTGAAGAGCGCCACCAGGAACTGATCCAATATGCGATCGACGGTGCGGTCACTCAGGTTACCCAGGCTTATGAGATTTCGAACGGCAAGGGCGCGATCAACATCAATGTCCTTTGGGAAATGGGCGGCGCACAACAGGTATTGGAAGGCGTGCTCGAACAGACGAAAGGCATGATTGCCGGCGTTACCTGTGGTGCCGGCATGCCCTACAAGCTGTCTGAAATTGCGCAGCAATATGGCGTAAATTATCTGCCGATCATCAGCTCCGCCCGGGCCTTCCGGGCACTGTGGAAGCGGGCCTATAAAAAGGTTCCGGACCTGATGGCGGCGGTCGTCTACGAAGATCCGTGGCTGGCTGGCGGTCATAACGGCCTGTCCAATGCGGAAGATCCGAAAAAACCGGAAGATCCCTATCCACGGGTCAAGGACCTGCGCGATACGATGCGCGCAGAGGGCATATCCGATAACGTGCCGATCATCATGGCCGGCGGTGTCTGGCATTTGCGCGACTGGGAAAACTGGATCGATAGCGAAGAGCTCGGCCAGATTGCGTTCCAGTTCGGCACACGGCCCTTGCTCACCAAAGAGAGCCCGATTCCGCAAAGCTGGAAAAGCGAACTGACCAAGATCAAGGAGGGCGACATTCTCCTGCACAAATTCTCGCCAACCGGTTTTTACAGTTCCGCGGTTCGCAACGAATTCTTGCGCAGCCTGGAATCGCGATCGGAACGCCAGATTCCCTATTCGACAGAAAAAGCGGGTGAACATACCCACCAACTGGATGTCGGGATCAAGGGCAAGAATTTCTGGGTTACCCGCAACGACCTGCTTCGTGCCCGCGAGTGGGATGGCCTCGGCTTTACCATGGCGATGAAGACACCGGACAATACTTTGGTGTTCGCTTCGCCGGAAGAGTCGAAAATGATCCGCAAGGATCAGGCGGATTGCATGGGTTGTCTGTCGCATTGCGGTTTTTCGGCCTGGAAAGATCATGACAATCACAGCACCGGGCGGCTCGCCGATCCACGCAGTTTCTGCATCCAGAAAAGCCTGCAGGAAATCGTCCATGGCGCACCGGTCGAGGAACATCTGATGTTTGCCGGCCATGGCGCGTTTAATTTCGGTACAGATCCCTTCTATTCCAACGGTTTCGTACCGACGGTAAAGCAGTTGGTGGACCGGATATTGACCGGCGACTGAGTTGGAAATCCGGCTTGATGATCTGAGCAGCCAGCAAGTCCAGAACTTGCTGGCCGCGCATCTCGCCGGAATGCAAGAAAACTCGCCGCCGGACAGCGTCTATGCGCTCGACTTGAGCGGATTGCTGCATGCCGATGTATCGGTGTGGACGGCCTGGGATGCAGCAGAATTGATGGGCATTGGCGCGCTCAAGCAATTGTCTCCGTCAGCGGGCGAGATCAAATCGATGCGAACCGACTCCCGGTATCTGCGCAAGGGCGTGGGGGTGGCCATTCTCGATCACATAATCAGTGAGGCGCGGCAGCGCGGCTATCGGCAGCTGAGTCTGGAAACGGGCTCCGGCGCAGAATTTGAACCCGCGCTGCGCCTGTATCGCAAACGGGGATTCAGCAACGGCGAACCGTTCGGTGACTATGTGTCGAGCGACTTCAACCAGTTTCTGCATCTGCAGCTATGACGAACAACTTGGTCGCCGACCCAAGAACCTTCTCCCTCAAGGGAGAAGGTTGCGCAGACTTGGCAGCTTGCTGCCTAGTCGAAGCTGGATGAGGGTTTACTTATTCCGCGATAGCAGGGCACCCTCATCCAACTGCGCCTAATTCGCTGCGCTCATAAGGCTTAATATCCTTCTCCCTTGAGGGAGAAGGCGTTTTAACGCCTAATCCAGATCCCACGCCCGTTCGCCATGGTTGGAAATATCCAGACCATCGCGTTCGTCGTCCTCGGTGACCCGCATCGGCAGGATGAAGCTGATGCCGAAGCCGAGGATCGCTGTGGCGACCGCAGACCAGATGGCGACCGCACCGACGCCGATAAGCTGGGCAACAAACTGGCTGCCAAAGGCCATGCCTTCTGCATAGCCGGTGCCGCCAAAGCCGCTGCCGATGAATAGCGCGAGCAGCAGGCTGCCGAGCATGCCGCCGACGCCGTGCACGGCGAATACATCAAGGCTATCGTCAATCTTGAAGCCATTTTTGACCAAGCCGACGGCCATGAAGCAGACGATTGCAGCGGCAGCGCCGATCAGGATGGATGCGCCCGGGCCGACAAAGCCAGCCGCCGGGGTGATCGTGGCGAGTCCGGCAATCGCACCGGTAGCAACGCCCACGGCGGTCGGTTTGCCAACCTTGAATTTCTCGATCAATATCCAGACCAGCGCCGCCATCGACGCTGCAATATGGGTGTTGAGGATCGCCGAGGATGCATCGTCGGTTGCGGCCAGCGCCGAGCCGCCGTTGAAACCGAACCAGCCGACCCAGAGCATGGCAGCGCCAGCAACGGTCAGGGCAGGGCTGTGCGGCAGCATCAGGGTTTTGGGCCAGCCCATGCGTTTGCCGAGCATGATGGCCACGACCAGAGCGGATACACCCGCCGTCGTGTGCACGACAATGCCGCCAGCAAAGTCGAGCACGCCGAGATTGCTGAGCCAACCGCCGCCCCAGACCCAATGGGCCACCGGCGCATAGACGACGAGCAGCCAGAGCGCGCAAAAAGCAACCACCCAGCCAAAGCGCGCGCGTTCGACCCAGGCGCCGATCATCAGCGCCGGGGTAATTACGGCAAAGGTCATCTGGAACATGGCAAAAGCAGATTCGGGAACCGCCGTGCCTTGCCTAACATTACCCAGATTGCCCAGCATCCAGTTGAGGCCATTGCCGAGAAATCCGTTGGTTACGCCGCCGAAAGCCAGCGTGTAACCGACGACAATCCAGAGAACCGAACAAATGCCAACCACAGCCATGCACTGGATCAGTACCGACAGGAAGTTTTTGGAGCGCACCAGCCCGCCATAGAACAGGGCCAGGCCGGGCAGGGTCATCAACAGCACCAGAGCACTGGAGGTCAATATCCAGGCCGTGTCGCCGCTATTGGCGACATCGGTTGCGGGGTCAAAGGCCTGTTGCGCGTGGAGCGGAGAAACCGCCCAACTGGCCGCCAACAGCAAGCCGATGGATTTGACTGGATATTTCATGATGTTCCCCGCAGCTATAATTTTATTATGCCTGCTCGCTCTTGCGAATCAGATTGCGACGAATTTCTAGTCGAGACCACGAGGGGACTCAACGGAAAGCTTAAACCCAGCCGTCGAGCACCTGATCCGGCGGGCGATGGCCGTCGGCCCATACGCGAATGTTGGTGATCACCCGTTCGCCCGAAGCTTCGCGTCCTTCAAAGGTGGCGCTGCCCATATGCGGCAGCAGCACAGTGTTCTTGAGGGTGAGAAAACGCGGATCGATATCGGGTTCATTCTGGTAAACATCGAGTCCGGCACCGCCAATCTTCTCGTTTTGCAACGCTTCGATCAACGCATTCTCGTCCACCAGATCACCGCGCGCGGTGTTGATCAGATAGGTGGAGGATTTCATCATGCCAATCCGTTCGGCATTGATCATTTCATGGGTTTCCGCCGTATGCGGGCAATGCAGCGAGATGATGTCGCACTCGCGGATCAGTTCGTCGAGATCGGCGACAAAACTGGCCCGCAGTGATTCTTCGACAGCCGGCGGCAATTGGCGGCGGTTGTGATAGACAATCGACAATCCAAAGCCGGAGGCACGACGGGCAACCGCCTGACCAATGCGGCCCATGCCGATGATGCCAAGTTTTTTTCCGCCGATACAGTGACCGAGCATGCCGGATGGCTTCCAGCCTTCCCATTGTCCGTTTCGAATCAGCTTTTCGCCGTCGGAAAGACGGCGCGGTGCCGACAGGATCAAGGCCATGGTCATGTCGGCTGTGTCTTCGGTGAAGACCCCTGGCGTATTGGTGACGAGGATTTTTTTTGCGCGGGCAGCGGCCAGATCAATATGATCGACACCGGCACCAAAACTGGCAATCAGGCGCAGCCGGTCCGGTGCATTTTCAATCATTTCCGCATCAATATGATCGGTCACGGTGGGCACGAGAACATCGCAATCCGCCATCGCCGCAATCAGGTCGTCGCGGGAAAAGGGCCTGTCCGCATAATTGGGCACCGCATCAAATAATTCGCACATGCGACTCTGATTGGAGTCCGCCAATTCGCGGGTGATGATGACACGGGGATTCGAGAGGGCTGGTGAGTCTTGCATAGACCAATCGCTATGCCTGAATTTTGCTTCAGGTCAAGCAAGCGGCGCTTGTAGCGGACCTGGGTTTCGGGCTATGCTTTGGTCAATCGGGGAACGAGTAACCAATCATCATGCGTATTCTGGCTTTCATGCTCATTGCGATTTCGGGTCTGTCCCTGTCATCGCCATCTGCGGCGCAACAAGAGCCGCCTTATTGGGCCTCGATTGACGAACCCGAGGCGCGGATGCGTACCGGTCCCAGCACCGAATATCCGACGATGTGGCTCTACAAGCGGGAGAAGCTACCGGTGAAGGTTCTGGCCGTCTACAAGTCCTGGCGCAAGGTCGAGGATCATGAAGGCACGCAGGGCTGGATGCACGCACGTCTGCTTAGCGCCTCCCACACCGGTCTGGTGCTGGCGACCAGCGGAAAGCCGGTTCCCATGCGGGCATTGCCCGATGCCAGTGCCAAGATCATCTGGCGCGCCGAACCAGGCGTGGTTGGCAGTCTGACCCAATGCGAAAAAAATTGGTGTCTGTTCGATGTAACCGGTCGTCAGGGCTATATCAGCATGACGGATATCTGGGGCGACGAACCGCTGAAATAGATCAGTCGATCAATTCCAGTGCGACCGCCGTAGCCTCGCCGCCGCCGATGCACAAAGCCGCAACGCCCTTTTTCAGTCCGCGCTTTTTCAATGCCGCGATCAACGTCACCATGATTCGCGCACCGCTGGCACCGATCGGGTGACCCAGAGCGGTGGCCCCGCCATTCACGTTCAACTTGTCATGGCTGATGCCGAGGTCCTGCATGGCGAACATGGCGACGCAGGCAAAAGCTTCGTTCACTTCCCAGAGATCGACATCGGCAACCGACCATCCGGCCTTATCGAGCAGTTTCTGAATGGCAAAGACCGGCGCCGTGGTGAATTTGGACGGGGCGTGGGCATGGGCCGCATGCGCCACGATCCGGGCGACGGGCTTCAGGCCCTTGGCTTCCGCCACGCTCGCACGGGTCAGCACCATTGCCGCAGCACCATCGGAAATAGAGGATGCATTGGCCGCGGTGATCGTTCCGTCTTTGGCAAAGGCAGCGCGAAGCTGCGGAATTTTGTCCGGATTGCCCTTCAGTGGCTGCTCATCCTTGTCGACCGTGACATCGCCCTTGCGGGTTTTGACTTCGACCGCGACGATCTCGTCATCAAAGGCGTCGCCTTCGACCGCCGCCTTGGCGCGAGCAAGTGACTCGATCGAAAAGTCGTCCTGTGCTGCGCGGGTCAGTTGATATTCGCTTACGGTTTCCTCTGCAAAACTGCCCATCGCCCGGCCTGGCTCATAGGCATCTTCGAGACCGTCGAGAAACATATGGTCCTTGGCTTCGGTGTGGCCGAGGCGCGCGCCACTGCGCATCTTGGGCAGCAAATAAGGCGCGTTGGTCATGCTTTCCATGCCGCCGGCGACGATCATGTCGATCGAGCCTGCCGCGAGGGCCTCTGCGCCCATGATCGCGGCCTGCATGCCGGAGCCGCACATCTTGTTCACCGTGGTCGCTTCGACCGATTGCGGCAGGCCTGCAAAAATGGCTGCCTGACGGGCAGGGGCCTGCCCCTGACCGGCTGACAATACATTGCCCATGTAGATACGCTCGACGTCCGCGCCTGCAACCCCGGCCCGTTCCACGGCTGCCTTGACCGCGACAGCACCCAGATGCGACGCGCTGACTTCCCCGAGTGCGCCTTGCATGCCGCCCATCGGCGTGCGGGCATAAGAGAGAATGACGATCGGATCGGACTGGGACATGGGTGGACCTTTCTGGTTTTGTTGCGCCGCGGTCAGCAAGCGCGAGTCTCGCAGACCACATAGGCGCGGCCATTTGTTTTTTCAATTGCGCCATTGAATGCGCCATTGAAAGCTGGGGCTGGCCGTGCCAATCGAACCCGGAAATCTTCTTTGGAGCACCCGTTGCCAGCTTTTCTCTTGCCGATTTTCGGTATCATTCTTGGCCTGATTATCGGCAGCTTTCTGGCGACTCTGACACTCAGATGGCCCGAGGGCCGTTCGGTCCTTGCTGGCCGCTCCTCCTGCGATTCTTGCGGGCATCAACTGCGGGCATGGGAGTTGATTCCGGCGGTGAGCTTTCTCATCCAAAGGGGAAAATGCCGTCAATGCGGAACAATGATTGCTACGGATCATCTGGCAATCGAGATTGCCGCAGGGCTGATAGGTGGCCTTGCGCTGTTCGCGGCCCCCGGTTTTGATGGACTGGCAGGAGCGATTTTCGGCTGGCTTCTGCTGACGCTCGCGGCGCTGGACGTAAAGCATCACTGGTTACCCGACAGTTTGACCGTGATATTGGCCGGGTCCGGGCTGATGGCTGGATTTTTCCTTGTGCAGCCTGCGCTGCAGGATCGCCTGATCGGCGGGCTGACGGGATTTGCCGCTCTCGCCATCATCGCAGCCCTATATAAGAGGATCAGAAGGCGAGACGGTCTCGGTGGCGGCGATCCCAAGATGCTGGGAGCTATCGGCTGCTGGCTGGGCTGGCAGGCGCTGCCAGTCGTGCTCCTGGGTGCCAGCCTGATCGGCATCTTGGTTGCACTATCCTGGCGACTGCGCGGCAAAAGCGTTGCAGCTGACAGCATGTTGCCGCTGGGTAGCCTGATGGCTATCGCGGCTTTTCCGCTCTGGCTTTTTCAGACGGCGGGCGCTGGCTTGCCATATTGATTTGCCGATGCTTGCACGATCACTGGAAAAAGCCGTTGCCAGCGCAAAGCCTGTTCGCTAACAGAGCCTCGATTTCGCTGTTCGTCAATCGATACAGCCAAAGAGCCCCTGTGGTGGAATCGGTAGACGCGCTGCACTCAAAATGCAGTTCCGCAAGGAGTGCCCGTTCGAGTCGGGCCAGGGGCACCATTTCCCGGAAATTCAAATATTTGTGACTAAGTTGCAACGATATTTGGGTTTCCTTAATATTCCGCAGTATTGCAGCCTTTCTGCCATGTATGCTCTGGACTATTCCAGGCATTCGGATAAGTGCCCAACAATTAAATAATCAATCCCCCTTATT
>NZ_JBALTF010000022.1:0-23017 GCF_036964675.1 Parasphingorhabdus sp.
CGAGAACACCGAGATAATTTTCAACCAGCCGTCGGCGAAAATCAATCCCCTCGACCGCTCCTTGTGCGAAATTACCGGTGGCACCATAGCCTGTCTGGTTAACATGATATCCTGTGCCGGTTACCGGATCAATTGCCCCGGGATCGGGCAAAGCAGAAAATAAAATGCCCAGGTCGGAATATCCGCTGCTGGCGTATCCAGCGTCGCCAAAGCAACGTTGGCTTCCAAAAAGCCGGTCGGAGCTGATCCGATGTTTCAGTTAACCTGATTAACATTGTAGAGAAAATCAGCAGTATTGGTGCGAAATACGCTTCCGAACCAATTCAGGATTGCAGGAAAATTATCAACGGAAAATCCAAAACTGATCGGAACACCACCGGTACTGGAACCATAGGCGTCTTCCGGGTGGCTATTCACGCAGTGCGCTGCAAATAAAACTGTTCTTGGATTTATCAGCGTCCCTGTGCACAGGCCAATGAAGCCATTTTGCTGATCAATGACCATTTGGCCGACGCCATTCACGCCGCCATCTTCATCCACAATCGAGACACTGGTTTCATTTTGACCGGGAACAATCGCCTGAACAGGTGAAGCCAGGGTCAATGCCACAATTGCCCCCGCCGCTGAATGCAAAAGTAAAGACCGCTTTGCTTGTCCGAAATGCCTGATCAAGGAAGAATATCCTCTGGAATAGCCAGTCGGCGTAGGCTTGAGTCATTAATTTACTATATTTCCTCGTCTAAATCAGAACAGAAATTTGTCCGCACATGATGCATGGGCGAGAAAGACCGGATTTCTGCGGCAGGGAAACGCACAAAACCGGATTATTATTGCATATTTTATGTTTTCGCAGCGGGCCTTGGTCCCTTTCAGCCAAAACGACTCCCACCGCCTGTTTGCACTTGCAGGCTAGCGGCGGGAGTGTGGTTTGACTGGATGCATCTATCCGGTTCGGCGAACGATGCTTGGCCTTTGCTCAGTCTTTCTGCGCAATCTCCAGCAGGAACCAGGCGCGTTCTTCGGCCTGGTCGGTCCAGTCATCAAGCAGGCCATCGGTGGCATTGTCGCCCGCTTCCCCCGCCAGTTCCTTGGCTTCCCGCAGCTTGTCCACGAGCTTCTGGTTGTCTGCGCGCAATTCAGCCAGCATATCCGGCGCCGCGACCTTGGCATCGTCATTGTCGGCGATGCTCTGTCGTTTGGCGATATCGCCAATGGAGGTGAGGGTGCGATGTCCGTTTTTGCGGACTCGCTCGGCGATCAGGTCGGTAGTGGCGATAATCTGCGCCGCATGCTCATCAAACATGAGATGATAGTCCCGAAAATGGGGTCCGGAAACATGCCAGTGAAAGTTTTTGGTCTTGAGATAGAGTGCAAAACTGTCCGCCAATATTCCGTTCAGTGCTTCGGCTACAGCCTTTTTTGCATTGTCGCCCGTGGTCATTGTCATTCTCCTTTTTGGATTTTTGATCCTATATCAGGAGGCATACAGTTTGTTGGCAGTTCAAGATAACGGGAAGACTTGCTCTCTCAGATTGATAATATCAATCTAGCGGCCGGCACATGGTTGCCGGGCCAGCGTCAAAATATTCCCCATGCGCCGAGCGCCAATATGGCGCCGACCAGAAGGAAGGCAGCGCCGCCTGCATGGCGAATCGGTGCCATCGGGATATGCTCGGCCAGTTGCCGGTGGAACAGGACAGCGGGCAGGCAAGCGCTCATCACCCCGATCCATCCTCCCGCCGCAGCGAAAGCCGCCATATCCGTTCGCGCGGCGGTGGCCATCAGAACAAATTGTCCCTTGTCACCAAGTTGCAGAATGAAGAGACCCAGAAACGATGTCCAGAACGGCCCCAATCGCCATTTTTGCAGCAAATCGACCGGCCGGCGCCAGGCCACCATGCCAAAGCCGGCAGAAATCAGCGACAGAGCGTAAAAAAGCTGCAAGGCGTCTTCGCTGATCCACTGATGGACGGCGGAGCCAGCGATAACGGAAATCAGGCAATTGCAAAGCGTGGCCAAACCCAGGCCCCAGAGAATCGGGGACACACGGCCATATCTGATAGCCAGAGCGGCGCAAAGAATCTGCGGCCGATCGCCAAATTCTGCGAGCGCCAAGGCAAAAAGCGAAGTTAGAAATGCATCCACTGCCCGGGCGGCTAGGTCTGCCCGCCAAGGCGGAGCGCTACATTGGCCATGAGCGCTTCGGTCATGGCCGGATTGATCTCACCGCAATCGAGAGTCGCGCGCATCGCTTCGAGATAGGAGCGCGCAATAGTCGTGGCACCGCCATTCTGCATGGCTGGTTGCAAGGCACTTTCCAATGCACAGCTAAGATCACGCAGCGCGGACAGCCGATGCTGCGTTGCTTTTTGCCGAACATGGTCCAGGTGCATAAGAAACTGAAGAGGGTGCTGATCGGCCAGTTCCGCCGGCAAATCATCGAGCAAATTCAGCATTTCGGCCTGCACAAAAAGATTTTGATCATGATTCATTGCAATTGCTCCCTGCTTCAATGCGACCATGCAAAAACATGGTTAAGAAGTCGTAAAGGGAATGCAATTAGCCAGCAGGGACATGATAGAGGCTTTTTCTTGACATCAGGTGCTATTTTCACCATTAGCGTCGGGAACGAATGCGGCGCCGAATTGCGTCGCTCTTTTTATTTCAGCTTCTGCCTTAAGGAATGCACCATGGCGAAACCAGCCAATGTAAAGATCAAACTCGTCAGCACCGCGGATACCGGCTTTTTCTATGTAACCCGCAAAAATCCGCGCAATCTCACCGAAAAAATGGTGCAGCGCAAATATGATCCGGTTGTCCGCAAGCACGTCGAATTCAAAGAAGCCAAAATCAAATAAGCAGCTTTTGGCCATGCTTTAGCGGTGCAGAACCTGCTGCACCGATTCGATGAATTTCGCGACCGATATCGGCTTTGAAACATAAGCCTCTGCCCCGGCACTCAATATCCGGTCTTCATCACCCTTGCCGGCATAAGCGGTCACGGCCATGATCGGAATGATCTTGAGCTGACCGTCTTTCTTGATCTGCTCGATCAGTTCCAGACCGCTGACATGGGGCAGCTGGATATCCATCACGATCAGATTCGGCACGAAGCTGCGCGCCTTTTCGAGCACTTCCCGGCCGTCGCTGACCGGTTCGACCACAAAACCATGGGCCCGCAGCAGGTCGCAGAATAGTTTGAGGTTCAATTCATTGTCCTCGACCACCAACACTCTTTTTGCCACGATCGGTTTTGCCCTTTCAAACTTGCTGCCGACCCATTAGGCGAAAGCGGCAATGGAAACAAATCCCAATCTCGGGCCGGATAGCGAAATCATCGCCTTGCAGGCGCTCGGCTGGGTGCTGCAGGATCAGGATCGGGCGGAGCGTCTGCTCGCTCTGACCGGGCTGGATCCGCGCGAACTGAGGTCCGGACTCGAAGATCCGACCATGCTGGCATCGCTGCTCGGCTTTCTCGCCAATCACGAACCCGATCTTGTCGCCTGTGCAGAGGCCATCGGTGTCGCCCCCGCCAAACTTGCTGCCGCAGCGCAGCATCTTAACGCTCCCGGAGATTTTCATGAATAACAAGCCGCTTCTGATCAGCGACTGCGACGAAGTCTTGCTGCATATGGTGGTGCCCTTCCAGCAATGGCTGGATAGCGACAAGCACATCCATTTCGATCTTGAAAATGGTAGCGATTTTGCCAATGCACTGCGCCACAAACATGACGGCACCCAGGTTCTGCCCGAACAAATCTGGCCGATGCTGAAGGAATTTTTTGATACCGAAATGCACCGGCAGGGCGCTATTGAAGGCGCAGTAGAATCAATCAACAAGCTCGGTGAAATTGCCGATGTCGTGATATTGACCAATCTGCTGGATGATCGCCGTGAAGCGCGGGCAGCACAGCTCAAGGCTGTCGGCATCGATTTCCCCGTCTATACCAATCAGGGCGGCAAGGGCGAGCTGCTGAACAGCATCATCGCGGAATTCCAGCCTGCCGTTACCGTCTTTGTCGATGATCTGGGTCACCAGCATGGCAGTGTCGCCAAACACGCCCCCGATGTCTGGCGGCTGCAGATGGTCGGCGAGCCGATCATGGCGAAACATATCCAGACGAATCTTGCTGCCCACGCCCGCATCGACATGTGGGGCGACGCGATGGCCTGGATATCGGACAAGTTTGACAATGCCGAACCCGCTCCGGCGATGGACTTGCCTTCGCAAGAGCTTGACCCTGCCAATCATGCGTGAGAGTTTGCCCTATGACTGACAATATCGAAAAAGCCCTGGCAGCCAAGGGCATTGACTTGCCTGCCGCCGCTGCTCCCGTTGCCTCTTATGTCCCTGCCGTTGAAGTCAATGGATTGCTCCACATCAGCGGCCAGGTGTCGATGCAAGATGGCCAGTTGATCACCGGACGGCTGGGGGACAATATGTCGCTGGCAGAGGGGCAACAGGCGGCCAAGGCCTGTGCGCTGATGATCGCGGCGCAGATCAAGAAGGCGGCTGGATCGCTCGACCGGGTCGACCGCATCGTCAAACTGGGCGTCTTCGTCAACAGCACCGCCGACTATACCGACCATCCCAAGGTCGCCAATGGCTGTTCCGACATGATGGAGGTGATTTTCGGGGCTGCCGGACTGCACGCCCGAAGCGCCGTCGGGGTAGCATCGCTGCCGCTCGGTGTTGCGGTCGAGGTCGACGCCATCATTGCCCTGAAACCCGAGTGATCGGGACGCTGCTCGACAATGCGCTTGCGCCGGCTCCGGCGCCCGGCCGTGTGGCTTTTCTGAAAGGCCAGCCCTATGCGCATCGCGGGCTGCATGGCAATGGCGTGCTGGAAAACAGTCCCGCCGCCTTCGAGGCAGCGATCAAGCTTGGCCACGGGATAGAGTGCGATGTCCAGGCGGCAGAAGATGGCCGCGCCTTTGTCTTTCATGATTATGAGCTGGACCGGTTGACCGATCGAACCGGCCCGATCGCAAAAATGCGGGCAAAGGATATTGACCAGATCCAGCTGAACGGCGGCCATGGCAAGATTCCGCGCTTGCGCGAAACTCTGGCTCAGGTGGCCGGTAGGGTGCCGGTCCTGATAGAAATAAAGTCGCGCAACATGCGGATCGGCCCGCTGTGCCTGTCGGTGCGCAGGGCACTGGAAGGCTATGGCGGCCAAGCTGCCGTCATGTCCTTCAACCCGCTGGTCGGTGTCTGGTTTCGCAAAAATGCCAAACATATAGTCCGCGGACTGGTGGTGACGGAAGAGGGTAGCAAGAACTGGCGCGGACGGATCGCCCGCCACCGCAATCTGTGGACGGCACAGCCCGATTTTCTGGCCTATGATATCCGCGATCTGCCGTCCCGCTTCGCCGCTGCCCAGCGCGCGCGCGGCCTGCCCATCGTAACCTGGACCGTCCGGTCCGCCGAACAGGAAAAAACCGCCTTCCGATATGCCGACGAACCGGTTTACGAGATACCGGAGAGCTGATCGCTATGTCCGTTTCTTCCGCAGCCCCAACCGAGATTCTCGCCCGCGTTGCCGATGATATCGCCAGCCTGCCCGCAGACCAGTGGGATGCTTGTGCCGGTCCGGCCAATCCGTTTGTCTCGCATGGCTTTCTTTCGGCGATGGAGGAATCGGGCAGTGTCGGCCCCGGTACCGGCTGGAAATCCCTGCCGATCATTATCGAGGACAAGGCCGGGGAAATCGCCGCCTGCCTGCCCAGCTATCTCAAATCGCACAGCCAGGGCGAATATATTTTCGATCAGCAATGGGCGCATGCCTATGAAAATGCCGGCGGCCAATATTATCCCAAGATCCAGATCGCCGCACCTTTTTCCCCCGTGCCGGGTCCGCGCCTGCTGATGCGCGACGAATCTCTCGCGGTGCCGTTGCTGCGAGCAGCGGAGCAATTGGCGGAAAATAACGGGATTTCATCGGTCCATGCGACATTTGTCAGCGACGACCAACTCGACCATTTTCGCGAAGCCGGCTGGATGATTCGCACCGACAGCCAGTTCCACTGGCGCAATGACGGCTATGAAAGCTTCGATGATTTTCTCGCGGCCCTGTCTTCGCGGAAACGCAAGGCGATCCGGCGGGAACGGGCCAAGGCTCAGGAAGCGGTGGACATTGTTCACCTGTCAGGAGATGAAATTCAACCGCATCATTGGGACTATTTCTGGGAATTTTATCAGGATACCGGGATGCGCAAATGGGGACAACCCTATCTGACCCGCAGCGCCTTTGATCTGTTGCAGCAGAAAATGGCGAACAAGCTGCTGCTGATATTTGCGATGCAGGACGGCGTCCCGGTGGCGGGCGCGCTCAATATCATGGGCACGGAGACGCTGTACGGCCGCTATTGGGGATGCACACGCAATATCCCGTTCCTGCATTTCGAGATTTGCTATTATCAGGCGATTGACGCCGCCATAGCGCGCGGATTGAAAACGGTAGAGGCCGGCGCCCAAGGCAGCCACAAACTGGCGCGGGGCTATCAGCCGGTGCCGACCTGGTCAGCCCATTATATTGTCGATCCGGGCTTTCGCCGGGCAATCGCTGATTATCTTGATCGCGAGCGGCAGGCGGTCGCTGCCGATATTGAATTTCTGGCCGATATGGGGCCGTTTAAAAAATCGGTTTAGGCTTAGGCTGCGCGGCGGGTATTTTCCTGTAGCCAAGCACGCGCTTCCCGCTGGGCTTCGGCAATTTCGCGGGCCGTCATTTCAAGCGAGATTTCTGCGCGGCAGGTCTTGCTCTCGTCATGGCCGGACAAGGCCGCCAGATTGAACCATTTATGCGCTTCGATCAAATCGACGTCGACGCCATCCGATCCGGTAGAATAGATCACACCCAGATCAAAATATGCATTGCTGCTGCCGTGCGATGCCTCGGCGAGGCGGCTTTCGATTAGAAAGGCGGCGCTTTTCATGCTGTTGCCCATATTGTCAGTCCCTGTTCCTGTTGCCGCAGTTTTGGCGACAGGCCGACTTTCGACGCAATGTTCTAAAGAAATGGTTAACGCAAAAGGCAGAAAGTCTTGTTCATCGATATCAAAATCCCCGAAACCGGGCATTTTTACAAATATCCTTGGTTAACAAAATGGTGTTGCGGCCCTAGGAAACAGCGATATTGTCAATCAACCGGGTCCGGCCGATATGGGCGGCGACAAAAAGACGGGCTGGCTGTGTAAAATCATCGAGTAGCGCCAGCATATTGGCATCGCGCAGTTCGAGATAGTCAATTTTGTGAAAGCCGGAAGCAAGCATATGTACCTTGGCCTCCGCCAATATCTCCGTAACCCTGCCGCCAGCCGCAATCGCTTTAGCCGCTTCCCGCATCGCTTCGGGGAGCGCCACGGCATCAGCCCTTTGCTCCGCGGTCAAATAGGCGTTGCGCGACGACAAGGCGAGGCCGTCGGGATCACGGACCGTCGGGACACCGATAATGTCATGGGTGAAATCAAGGTCGCGCGCCATCCGCCGGATGACCGCGAGCTGCTGATAGTCTTTTTCTCCGAAAAACGCGGCATCGGGGCGGATCTGGTTGAACAATTTCGCCACCACTGTGGCGACACCGTCAAAATGGCCCGGTCGCGCCGCGCCGCACAGTCCGTCGCTGATTCCCCTCACGCTGACATTGGTGGCATAGCCGGATGGATAGATCTGATCCGCCGTTGGTGCCCACAGCACGGCCACGCCCGCCGCCTCCAGCAATGCGGCATCGGCGGCTTCCTGACGCGGGTAGGCATCGAGATCCTCTCCCTCACCGAACTGGGCTGGATTGACAAAAATCGACGCCACAACCGCATCGCATTGTTCCATCGCCACTTCCACCAGCCGCATATGCCCCGCGTGCAGCGCGCCCATCGTCGGAACCAGCCCGATTTTGGTACCGGCTTTGCGAAACCCCGCCAAAGCGTCCCGCAGCGGGTCAAGCTGTCGAACAATTTGCATGCATCACTCTTTGCGTTTAGATTTTTCTGTAAAGCTCGTGTAAGCTATGGGACGGTGGACCCGCCTTCGCAAGGGCCAAGAACAGGGATATCGATCAAAACGTGACCAGTAATGCGCATCATATCGTCTTCGCCAATGAAAAAGGCGGAACCGGCAAATCGACCACCGCGGTTCATGTTGCAGTGGCCCTTGCCTATCAGGGTCACAAGGTCGGGATCATCGATCTCGATCCGCGCCAGCGCACATCTTACCGCTATCTGGAAAACCGCGACGCGACGATGAAGCGGCTGAATATCGATATTCCACAGCCGCATTATGAAGTGTTCGAACAGGACAGTCTTGCCGGGCTGGAGCAAATGATTGAACGGATGTCACAGACGTCCGATTTTCTGCTTTTTGACACGCCGGGCCGCGACGACAAATTCGCCCGCTTTGTAGCGACACGAGCGAATACGCTGGTAACGCCAATCAATGACAGTTTCGTCGATTTCGATCTGATCGGGCAGGTGGATCCGGAGACCTACAAGGTTCGCAAACTGAGTTTTTACGCGGAACTGATCTGGGAAGCGCGCAAAGAGCGGGCCAAGGCGGATGGCGCAACGATCGACTGGGTGTTGCTGCGAAACCGGACCCAATATGTCGAGGCGCATAATATGAAACGGATTGTCGCAGCGCTGGCCGAATTGTCGCAGCGCGTCGGATTCCGCTTGATTCCCGGACTTAGCGAGCGGGTCATTTACCGCGAGCTTTTCCCTTCAGGCCTGACGATGCTCGACAAGAAACATCTCGGCCGGCTCGCGACCAGCCATTTGGCGGCGCGGCAGGAATTGCGGGAACTGATCAAGCATCTCGCGCTGCCGCAAACCGGCCAACAGGCAACCGACGCCGATGCGCCCGCCCCTTTAAAGCCCAAGCTGGTGGCCTGACCGATGATGCCATTGCTCATCTTTGGCGGTGCGATTCTGACCTGGCTGATATTGTCGGGCAAGGCAAAGCGGATGACCCCCAATCAATGGCTGGCGCTGGTGATCGCACTATTGGGCGCGAATTTCCTGCGCAGCGGCGGCTGGATCATGGGCGGAGCGATGCTGGCGGGCGCAGCCTTTCTTAGTGGCTGGCGGATCCTGATACCGGCGCGCGATAACGTCGAAACGAAGCGCAAACCGCGCAATTTCGAACTGGACCGGGCGCGCTCGCTGCTGGGAGTCAGCGACGGTGCCGGGTTTGTCGAGATCAATGCCGCCTGGAAAGAACGGCTGGCGGAACATCATCCCGACAATGGCGGGGACGAGCAACTGGCGAAGATGATCAACCGGGCGCGCGACCTGTTACTGGAAGAACTGGAAGCATCCAGCCGCCGGTAGCGATCCCGTCGCATAGCAACGGTTGCGCTAGATTTTCCAACATTTTCAACCTATAGGCACCGGCAAATTCAACCAGCCAAGGCCCCTGTCATGAACGCTCCGACCTCGCACAATTTCCACCCCACTTCTTTGCGCGAATATGACATTCGCGGTATTATCGGCGAGACGCTGGGCGCGGAAGATGCCTATGCCATTGGCCGGGGTTTCGGGACATTGATCGCCCGCGATGGCGGCACAGCGGTTGCGACCGGATTTGACGGGCGCGAGAGCTCACCGATGCTGGAAGACGCGCTTGTCCGTGGCCTCAATGATGCGGGAATCAATGCAATTTCTGTCGGAATGGGCCCCACTCCGATGCTTTATTATGCCGAATCTGTACTAAAAATGGTCCAGGGCGGCATAATGATTACCGGCAGCCACAATCCTGCCAATTATAATGGCTTCAAGATGGTGTTTCAGGGTCGCCCCTTTTTCGGCGCCGACATATTGGGACTTGGCACCATGGCGACGAACGGTGACTGGGATCAGGGCAGCGGAACGCTCGAACGGATCGATATCGAAGATGAATATGTCGAGCGCCTGCTGAAAAACTTCACCGGCGGCGCATTCAAAGTCGGCTGGGATTGCGGCAACGGCGCAGCCGGACCGGTGATCGAGAAATTGACCAGGCTGCTGACCGAGCGCGGCGCCGGCGAGCATCATCTTCTCTACACCGATGTCGATGGCAGCTTCCCCAATCATCACCCCGATCCCACCGAGGAAAAGAACCTTGCGGATCTGAAAGCGCTGGTGGCGGAGAAAGGTCTCGATTTCGGCGTGGCCTTTGACGGCGACGGCGACCGGATCGGTGCGATTGATGGTGAAGGACGGGTGATCTGGGGGGATCAATTGCTGCAAATCTATGCCGAGGATGTGCTGAAAAGCGAGCCTGGCGCGACGATCATCGCCGACGTCAAGGCGTCACAGGCGCTGTACGACCGGATCGCGGAGCTCGGCGGCAAGCCGCTGATGTGGAAGACCGGCCATAGTCTGATCAAGTCGAAAATGAAGGAAACTGGCTCACCGCTCGCCGGCGAGATGAGCGGCCATGTGTTTTTCAAACATGATTATTATGGCTTTGACGACGCGCCTTATGCCGCGATCCGGCTGATTCAGGCGGCGACCAATATCGGCAAGAGCGTGACGCAGTTGCGCAGCGATATGATCGATATGATCAACACGCCGGAAATGCGTTTTCAGGTTGATGAAAGCCGAAAATTTGCGGTGATCGATGAAGTGCTGGAGCGGCTTTCGGCCAGCGGCGCGGCGGTCAACGACACCGACGGCGCACGGGTCAATACCGAAGACGGCTGGTGGCTGCTGCGGGCAAGCAATACCCAGGATGTGCTGGTCGCCCGCGCCGAAGCGAAATCGCAGGAGGGTCTCGACCGGTTGATGGCGCAGATTGACGAGCAGCTGGCGCTATCGGGGCTGGAGCGGGGCGAGCAGGCCGGGCATTAGTCCCCGACAGCCGATAGACCGATACACTCCGGTCTATCGGCATCAAATGAAGGTCGCGCCGGCGTTGGTTCCCGGACCGACCGCGGAGATTATGAAAATTGCCGAGCAGAACATGGCGGCGAAACCGGCGGCGATTTCCTGACGTAGCGAGAAGCGGGGCATGATTTTTCCTTCCTACGGGTTGGCGTTATGCGATCAAGGCAGCGGAATGTTGAACAGCTGGACCGACACTTGCGGCAACCAAGATGGCGGCCGAGAAAAGAGCGGCAAAGGCGGCGGCGACATGGTTCTGGATGTTTACGTTGGTCATTTTGAAATTCCTCTTGGTTTAAATCGGTGCTTCGCAGTTGCTGTTAGCGAAGATACCAACAACATTGCATGGGCCGTGCCAGTTCTAGTATATTGTGTAATTTCAAGTGCTTATCTATACATCGGTCAAAAACCACGCTCACACGATGCCGACTAGTAGGAAATATTACCAATATTTGGTCTAGCCCCTTGGCATGATGCGCAGCAAGGCCGATCGCTGCCCGGAGCCGACAGGCAAAAGCAGCCAACCCTCGCCTCATCGATTCAGCACGGCATCCATTTCTTATCATAATGCACTATGGTCAGGCCGCTATCATTGGTTCAGGACAGAGTGATTGACGGATGGGGAATAGCGATCATGGACCCGTATATTTATGTGGCAATCGTCAGCGCACTGGCTTTGCTGGCTTATTATTTTACGTTGCTGATGGCAGGCCTGGCGCGCGGACGGTTTAAAATCGCGGTGCCGTCGCACAGCGGTCCTCCCGAATATGAACGCTATGTCCGGGCGCATCAGAACACGCTGGAACATCTGGTATTGTTCCTGCCCGGCCTGTGGCTGTTCGCTTATGTCGTCAGCCCCTATTGGGCAGCGGCTATCGGTCTGATCTGGCCGTTCATGCGGGTCGGCTATGCGCTGGGATATCACAAGGCTCCGGAAAAAAGACTGCGCTGGCTCTATGCGAGCATGCCGCCCATCTATATTTTCGTGCTGGGCTCGCTGATCGGCGGCATCATGATATGGATCAAGGCATGAGAGGTAAGGCAGAATGAGTGAATATGATCTGGTAATCCGCGGCGGGACCATCGCTGACGGCAGCGGTGGCGATCTGATCGATGGCGACATCGCGATCAATGACGGCAAGATATCGGCGATCGGCCAGTTTTCCGGTAAAGGCCGCGAAGAAATCGACGCCACCGGGAGGATCGTCACCCCCGGCTTTGTCGATGTCCACACCCATTATGACGGCCAGTGCATCTGGGCGGAAGAGCTCAGCCCCTCCTCTTCACACGGCGTGACCACAGCGATCATGGGCAATTGCGGCGTCGGCTTTGCGCCCTGCCGCAAGGCAGATCATGATATGCTGATCAACGTGATGGAAGGCGTCGAGGATATTCCCGGCGTGGTGATGGCCGATGGCCTGCCCTGGAACTGGGAGACATTTCCGGAATATCTCGACGTTGTGGCCAAGGGAAAACGCGATATCGATGTCGCCGCCTATCTGCCGCACTCGCCACTTAGGGTTTACGCCATGGGTGCGCGCGGCGCCTCGCGCGAGCCGGCCAATGACGATGATCTGGCGATGATGCGCAAGCTGTGCCGCGAAGCGATGGAAGCCGGCGCGCTGGGCTTTGCCACCTCGCGGCTATCGATTCACAAGACCGCAGATGGCGGCAGTATACCGACATTCGAAGCCGACATCGCCGAACTGGAAGCGATTTGTGGCGGCATGGCGGATGCCGGAACCGGCACGTTTCAGGTCGTGCTCGACGCCTTTGTCGGCTGGGACAAGGAATATAAGGTGATCGAGCGCGTCGTGGAAAGCTCCGGCCGACCCGCCACCTTCACGCTGGCATCCGGCAATGACGGCCCGCCGCGCTGGCGCCGGGTGCTGGAGATGCTCGACCGGACCAACGCGTCCGGCGGCAAAGCCACCGCCCAGATCATGCCGCGGCCAATCGGGCTGATCGCCGGGCTGGAACTGACCGTCCATCCGTTCATTCTCTGCCCGAGCTGGGCCAGGATCGCCGACCTGTCCATAGAGCAGCAGGTTGCAGCAATGCGCGATCCCGGGCTGCGTGAAGCGCTACTGAGCGAGGAATTTGAACAGGGCCATCCGTTCAACGCGCTGGCCCGCAACTGGAACTGGCTGTTCCCGCTGGATAATCCGCCGGATTATGCGCCGCCGAAAGAAATGAGCATGGCCGGTCAGGCCGCGGCCAAAGGCTGCACGCCGCAGGAAATTGCCTATGACCGGTTGCTGGACACGAATGGCACGGGCCTGTTCCTCGCCGCGCTGGGCAATTATGAGAATGGCACGCTGGCCAGCGCCCATGAAATGCTCAGCCATCCGCATTGCATCCCCGGTCTCGGCGATGGCGGTGCCCATTATGGCGCGATTTGCGACGCCAGCTACTCGACCTATTTGCTCAAACAATATGTGCAAAAAGCCAATGGCTTCCGGTTTGACCTGTCGGAAGCGGTGCATATGCTGTCGCACAAGGCAGCGTGCGCCGTCGGCCTGCATCAACGCGGCCTGTTGAAACCTGGTGCCAAAGCCGATCTCAATGTCATCGACATGGATCGCCTGGAATTGCATCTGCCGGAAATTGTCCGGGATCTGCCAGCGGGCGGGCAAAGACTGCACCAGCGCGCGACCGGCTATGACGCCACCATTGTTTCCGGGGAAATTATCCGGCGGTTCGACCAGTCGACCGGCGCACGGCCTGGGCAATTGATTCGCGGGGCGTGACAAGATCATGCAACGGCTGATAATGAGTCGGGATGAGAGACGAAATTCCCGAATCAACGCGCGCCGCATGGGAAGGTCTTCCGGAAGAGCTGGCTGAGAAGCTGATACAGCTTCGTCGGCTGGTTCTGGATGTCGCCAGCGATAATCCTGCCATCGGCCCACTCGAGGAGATGCTCAAATGGGGAGAGCCGGCGTTTCTGACTTCGGCATCCGGGTCCGGCACAACGGTGCGGATCAATCGTCACAACAAGTCGGCCGACCAATATGCATTCTATATCCATTGCCAGACCGATCTGATCGAGCGCTACAAGCAGTTATATGATGACAGATTGAATTTTGATGGCAGCCGTGCGGTGGTGTTTGACGTCAAAGACGGACTGCCCGTTGGTGCGGTCAGCCATTGCATCGCGATGGCCCTGACCTATCATCTGCGGAAGCCGCGCTAGAATAGCCATGCTCCATATCGTCCACCATTCCGATTATGTCGCACCGCGCCCGACAAGCGGCAGCTTTGTCTTCGATAAATATCAATTGGTGATGGAGGCGATCCGCGCCCATGCGCCCCAGCATCGGGTCTATGAACCTTTACCAATGCCACGCCAATGGATCGAGGCCGTGCACGATCCGGACTATGTCGAGCAGGTGCTGACCGCCGCTGTGCCCCGTGAAAAGGAGCGGCGGATCGGTTTTCCGGTGTCTGCGGAAATTGCCAGCCGGGTCCAATATACGTCGGGCGGCACCTGGCTGGCGGCCCAGCTTGCCCTGGAACATGGCTATGCCGCGAACAGCGCCGGCGGCAGCCATCATGCCCTGGCCGACACCGGCGCCGGCTTTTGCGTGTTCAATGATCTGGCGATCACCGCCAACCGGCTATTGGCGGAGGGCGATGCCCGCAAGATCCTGATCGTCGACCTCGACGTGCATCAGGGCGACGGGACCGCAGTCTTGCTGGCCGGACGGCAGGATATATTCACCCTGTCGATCCATGGCGAGCGGAATTTTCCGACTCGCAAGGCGCGCTCCAGTCGCGATATTGGCCTGGCCGATGCGGTTGGCGATGGTGATTATCTGGCGATATTGAACACAGCTCTGGATGAAGTTCTGGACGGTTTCCGGCCGGACTTACTGCTCTATCAGGCCGGCGTCGATCCGCATGCGGACGACCGGCTGGGGCGACTTTCCTTGAGCGACCGCGGATTGGAACAGCGCGACCGGATGGTGATCTGCCGGGCCCGTGACCGGGGCATCCCCGTCGCCAGCGCTCTGGGCGGCGGCTATGGCCACGACCATCACGCGGTTGCCTTGCGCCATGCCCGCTCGATGATCGCGATGGCGGATGAGGCGGGCCGCTGCGCGGCTATTCGCTAGCCTTGCCCAATGGCCCTGAATCCTGATGCATATCCGAAAAAATGCTCCAGATCGCGATGAACAGGGCTGCCACCAACGGGCCAATCACAATGCCATTGATCCCGAATAGTTGTAGCCCGCCGAGAGTGGAGATGAGCACAACATAGTCGGGCATCCGCGTGTCCCGCCCGACCAGGATCGGACGCACCAGATTGTCGACCATGCTGATCACGAACACACCGCTGATGATCAGCACGATACCCTGCAAGACATTGCCGGTGACCAGCAAAAAGAGCGCAACCGGCACCCAGACGAATCCGGTGCCGATTGCGGGAATCAGGGAAAACATGCCCATCAAAACCGCCCATAGCAAAGCGCCGCGGATATCCAGGGCCCAGAATATCAGGCCGCCGAGACTGCCCTGGATGATCGCGATGATCAGGCTGCCCTTGATCGTCGCCCGGATCACAACCAGAAATTTTTCCATCAGGATTTCGCGTTTTTTCTCCTCCAGCGGAATCATATCGCCGATCCGCTCGGTCAGCGCGCGGCCATCGCGCAGCAGGAAAAAGGTCAGGTAGAGCATCACGCCAAGGCCGAGCATGAACTGGAACGCACCCTGACCGACGCTCAGCAACTGGGTCACCAGAAATTCGAGAATCGCGGCAATGGATTGTTCAATCTCTGCCCTGATGATCGCAAAATCGTCATAGCCATATGCGGCCAACTGGGCCTGCATCCAGTGGGGCAGGGAATTTTCAAACGCCTCGAACGCCGCGCCGAAATCGATGTCTCCCTGCTCTATCCGCAGGTAAAGGCTCGCTGCCTCCTGGGCCAGCGCCATGCCGAGCAGGATCGCCGGTACCACGACCAGCAGCAATATCAGGATCAGCGTGATCCCCGCGACCATATTGGTCCGCCCGGGGAGATAGGTCAGAAGCCGTTCATAGACCGGGCGGAAAAGCACAGCGACGACAACGCCCCAGACGATGGCGCCAAAAAACGGTTCGATCAGGACCGCGAATGCCAGCGTGACAATCACCAGAAGTGCGATCAGAAAGCCCCATTCGACGCGTTTTCTTGATGTTTCCCGATTGTCCATTTTCTGTCGCTCTTATTGGGTCTGCCGCGTTGAAATCTCTCTGACTGGCAGATACGGGAATATTGCGGGCCGGGCAAGGATCAGGCGCGATGGCCGGACCACTTACTCATCAAACATCTGCCCGCTGTCGAGGCCCGATGCTTCCGATGCCGTACGCACCGCCAAATTATCGATCATCTTGCACGCCTGCTCTGTTCAAATCTTTGCAAAGCTGCGACAATGAATCACAAGCGGCACAGAAGGGTGGAAAAAAGATGACGGCATATCCCTTTGAAAAAGGACTGGTTGAAACCGGCAACGGTCTTTACGCCTATCTCCAGCCCGACGGCGGCTGGGGCTGGTCCAATGCCGGCCTGATCACCGATGGCGGCCAATCCTTGCTCGTCGATACGCTTTTTGACGCCCGGCTGACTCGCGAGATGCTTGGCGTCATGGCGGATGCAGCCGGTGTCGGCGCGGATGATATTGGGGTCATCGTCAACACCCATGCCAATGGTGATCATACCCATGGCAATGGCTGCTGTCACAAGGCCGAGGTGATTGCCTCCGAAGCCAGCGCGCGGGAAATGTCCGAACTGCCGGCCAGCCAGCTCGCTGCGATCATGGCGCAGGCAAGGGCAATGGGGCCGGCCGGGCAATATCTGGTGGATATTTTTGGCAGCTTTGATTTCACCGATGTCGAAGAGAAACTGCCGACCCAGACTTTTAGCGGCGAATATCGCCTGACGGTCGGCGACATAAAGGTCGATCTGATCGAAGTCGGTCCCGCGCATACGGCGGGAGACGTCATGGTCCATGTGCCGGACGACAAGACCATTTTTACCGGCGACATATTGTTCATCGAGGGCACGCCGATCATGTGGGCGGGGCCGGTCGCCAACTGGATTGCCGCCTGCAACCTGATTATCGATCTCAAGGCTGAAACCATCGTCCCCGGCCATGGCCCGATCACCGATGTCCACGGCGTCCGGCGGGTGCAGGACTATCTGCGCTATATCGATCAGGAAGCGCGCAAGCGCTATGACGCGGGCCTGTCGGTGCGCGATGCCGCGCATGATATCAGGCTCGGCGATTTTTCCAGCTGGGGCGACGCCGAACGGATCGCGGTCAATGTTTCGACGCTGTACCGGGAATATTCGGGTGATAGCGCTGCGCCGGATGTGGTTCAGCTATTCGGGCTGATGGCGGAGTTGAAACAATAGCGATAAAGCGCCATTCGAGCGCAATGGCCGATGACAAAATTCCGCCGATTCTGACCGACTGGTTCGCGTCGCGCGGCTGGGCGGTGCGGGAGCATCAGCTGGCGATGCTCGCGGCGGCGCGGGCGGGACGGCACGCGCTGCTGACGGCACCGACGGGCGCGGGCAAGACACTGGCCGGGTTTTTGCCGACGCTGGTTGAGCTGGTTGAAGATGCGGCATCCGTTCGCCCTGAGCCTGTCGAAGGCTCGGTTGCGTCAAGCCCGGTGCTTCGACAGGCTCAGCACGAACGGAACAATCTCCACACGCTCTATATCTCGCCGCTCAAGGCGCTCGCGGTGGACGTGCAGCGCAACCTGCTGACACCGATTGAGGAAATGGGTCTGCCGATCACGGTCGAGACCCGCAGCGGCGATACGCCGGCCAATCGCAAGGCGCGCCAGCGGGTGAAGCCGCCGCAGATCTTGCTGACCACGCCGGAATCGCTCAATCTGCTGCTCAGCCAGAAGGAAAGTTTCACCCTGTTTGCGGGTCTCCGGCGAGTGGTGATCGACGAAGTGCACGCCTTTGCCACCGGCAAGCGCGGCGACCTGCTCGCTTTGTCCCTGGCCCGGCTGCAGAAAATTGCCCCGGAGATGCAGCGCGTCGCCCTGTCCGCCACGGTTGCCGAACCGGATGATTTTCGCGCCTGGCTCGCGCCTTATGGCGATATCGACACGGTCAGCCATGTGCGCGGCGAAGAAGGTGCGCCGGCCGATCTGTCGATCATGCTGCCGGAAACACCAGAGGGCGATCCGGTGCGCGTGCCCTGGTCGGGCCATGCCGGCGCCTATGCGATTCCGCAGGTGATGGAACAGGTCCGCAGCAACCGGATGACCTTGATCTTCTGCAACACCCGCTTTCTCGCCGAGCTGACCTTCCAGAAATTGTGGGACATCAATGACGAAAACCTCGCCATCGGCATCCATCACGGCAGCCTGTCAAAGGAAGCACGGCGCAAGGTCGAAAACGCCATGGCGTCAGGCATGATGCGGGCGCTGGTCTGCACCGCCTCGCTCGATCTCGGGGTCGACTGGGGCGATATTGACTGCGTCATCCAGATGGGCGCGCCGAAAGGATCCTCGCGCCTGCTGCAACGCATCGGCCGCGCCAATCACCGGCTGGACATATCATCCAAGGCGCTGCTGGTTCCCGGCAACCGCTTTGAATATCTCGAGGCGCAGGCGGCGATGGATGCGGTCAATGAAGGCCGGCGCGACGGCGAGCCCTTTCGACCCGGCGGGCTCGATGTGCTGGCCCAACATATCATAAGCTGCGCCTGCGCGGGGCCATTTCAGGAGGATGATCTGCTCGACGAGGTGCAATCGGCCCTGCCCTATAGCGCCCTGACCAGAGAGCAGTTCGAGCGGGTGCTGAATTTCACCCGCGATGGCGGCTATGCGCTCAAGGCCTATGACAAGTTCAAGCGTCTGCGCCGGGATGCCAATGGCGTCTGGAGCCTGACCCACCCGAAATTTGCCGCCCAGCACCGGCTCAACGCCGGGATCATCGTCGACGCGGCGATGATGAATGTGCGGTTCAAGAACGGTCGCAGCCTAGGCAAGGTCGAGGAGAGCTTTGCCGCCATGCTGTCGGTCGGCGACACATTCTTCTTTGCCGGCCTGAGCCTCGAGCTGATCAAGATGGACAGCAGCGATGTCATCGTCCGGGCGTCCAAGAAAGCGGCGATGATCCCGAGCTATTCCGGTGCCCGGCTGCCATTGACCACCCATTTGTCGGACCGGGTGCGCGGCTTTCTGACCGACCGGGCCGGCTGGGCCCGCTTTCCCGATGATGTCCGGGAATGGCTGGAGATGCAGGATCATCGGTCGGTGATGCCCGAACCGGGGCAATTGCTGGTCGAGACCTTTCCACACAAGCAGCTGCATTATATGGTCGCCTACAGCTTTGAAGGCTGGAATGCGCATCAGTCGCTCGGCATGTTGCTGACCCGGCGGATGGAGGATCGCGGACTCAAACCGATCGGCTTTGTCGCCAATGATTATGCCTTGGCCTGCTTCAGCGTCGAGCCGGTCAGCGATCCTGGGGCCTTGTTCAGCGCCGATATATTGGAGGACGAGTTTTTCGACTGGGTCGAGGGTTCGCATCTGCTCAAACGCGCGTTCCGCGAGGTGGCGGTGATCAGCGGTCTGGTCGAGCGACAGCATCCGGGCAAGCGCAAGACCGGCAAGCAGGTCACCTTCTCGACCGATCTGATATTCGACGTATTGCGCAAATATGAACCCGACCATGTGCTGATGCAGGCCGCCTGGGCGGACGCAAGAGCGCGGATGACCGATGTCGGGCGGCTGGGCGATCTGCTCGACCGCGCAGCGGGATCGATGATCCATGTCGATCTGGACCGGGTCAGCCCGCTGGCGGTGCCTCTGTTGGTGATGATCGGGCGCGAACATGTCGCTCAGGGCGCGACCGACGATGCGCTGCTGATCGAGGCGGAATCGCTGATCAACGAAGCGATGAAAATGGACTAGAATGGAGCGCAATATCGCGCAGGATTAGGACGAATTTGGTTTTTGGCGTAGAGTGATGAAATGGCTTGTTCGACAATGCTGTTTCCCGTCTGTGCGTCGCTGTTCGCGGCTCAGATCGCGCCGTCCGTTCCGGTAGAACCCGAGACCGAAGCCACTATTGCCGACAGCTTGCCCGACCAGTTTCTGCAGCCCGATGCCGAACAGATAGCGATTGCGCAGGATCGGCTCGAACGGATGACCGTCTCGGTCCGGATCGACAAGGGCGGGCCCTATGAATTCATCATCGATACGGCCTCGCAGCGGACGATATTGTCCACGGAAATTGCCGGCGCGCTGGCGCTGGATATCGAGGATGAAGTCACGATTGTGGCGCTGGCGGGCACCACCGTGGTGCAGACCGTGTTTGTCCCCAGCCTGACGCTTGGCAAGCGCAGCTATGAGAGCCTGATTTCGCCGACATTCCGCGCCGCCAATATCGGCGCCGACGGGGTGCTCGGTCTCGACAGCCTGCAGGGGCAGCGGATATTGTTCGATTTTGTCGCGCGCCATATTTCCGTCGAGGACACCAGCGAGCCGCTGAAAAGCCGGTCGCGCCGCGAAATCGTGGTGACGGCAAGACGGCGTTCCGGACAATTGATCTTCACCAACGCCACCATTGCCGGGGTGCAAACCAGCGTGATCATCGACACCGGCGGTCAACTGTCGATCGGCAACAAGGCGCTGCAACGACGCTTGCGCCTGAAATCGTCGGCGATGGTGCAGACCAGTCTCGTCGATGTCACCGGCCGCTCGGTGCAGGCCGATTATGGCATTGCCGAGGAATTGCTGATCGGCCGGGCGCGCTTTGGCATCATCCCGATCGCTTTTGCTGATATTGCGCCGTTCAAGGCTTTGCAACTGGACAAGAAGCCGGCTTTGTTTCTGGGCATGGATGCGTTGCGCAAATTTGACCGGGTGGCGATCGACTTTGCCAACCGCAAAATCTATTTTCTGATTCCGGAGGATGCATAATATGGTTGTTGGTCGAGGCAGGACGTGCGTCCATGATATCGGTCTGGCAATGGCCGGGTACGAAACTATGCTGACGCGTCCGGGGAAATTGCAATGGAGAGACTATGTCCGCATTTCTGACTAGCATGCCCGCTGTTCTGGCGTCGGTTCTGGCACTGGCCTATCCGGTACCCTTCGGCCAACCGGTTGAGCCGGGCAGATTGATCAATCCCGAAGGCGAAATTGTCGATCTCGACGAAGACCGCGCCGAACGGATGACCGTGCCCGTCAGCATCGAAGGCAAGGGACCCTTTGCCTTCGTTATCGACACCGGCGCAGAACGGACCGTGATTTCGCGTAAAATCGCTGACCGGCTGGCGCTGGAAGGCGAAGATCCAGCGGCCCTGATGAGCATTGCCGGCACCAGCATGGTCGACATGGTCTATGTGCCCAGCCTGACTCTGGGTCAGAAAAGCTATGAAGGCCTGATTTCGCCGGTCTTGGCCGCCCGGCACATCGGCGCCGATGGCATATTGGGCCTCGATGGTTTGCAGGACCAGCGCATCCTGTTCGATTTCGTCTTGAACCAGATTTTCATCGAAGATGCCGACGAAGAACGCAGCCGACCAAGTTCAAGGGAAATCGTGGTCACCGCCAAACGGCGGTCCGGCCAGCTGATCTTCACCGATGCGACGATTTCCGGGGTCAAGGTCAATGTCATCGTCGATACCGGGGCGCAGATTTCCATCGGCAATGCGGTGTTGCAGAAGCGATTGCTGAGACGCGCGAAAGAATTGGGCGATGACAAGCTGCTGATCGCTGTCACCGGCGATACGCTGGGCGTGGAATTTGGCCGCTTGCGCGATTTTCGCATCGGCCGCGCCCGTTTTGACAGCCTGTCGGTGGCCTTCGCCGATGCACCACCGTTCGAACGCTTCGGTCTGGCCAACCAGCCGACCTTGCTGATGGGCATGGACGTGCTGCGCAAATTTGATCAGGTCGCGATCGACTTTCCCAAACGGAAAATCCATTTCCTGACCCCCAGAAATGCCCGGCTGCATGTCGACGAGCCGCGCAACAGCCGGATCAAATCCTGACCGGTTAGCGTCGCGATATCGGGTCGGACAGCTCCAAAATCTGTCAAAACCTGGGCCAAGAACAGCTTTGCCAAAATAAAATGGATTAAACCGCCAGTCCGGTTCGTTCCCTTCAGACAGAGCAAGCACCCAGGCGCTTGCTATCTCTTCAAGGAGCGAACCCATCATGCGCATCTATCTTATTCTGCCGATATTTCTCGCCGCCGCCAGTCCTTCGCTCGCGCAGGATAGCAGCGTTGAAGAGCATGGCATCGCCAAGGACGAAACCCGGTTCCATCTGCTTGCGGGCGTTGAGCATGTTGAAGGGGATGTCGGCGAGGGCCTGGACTATAAAACCACCTTCGCCACCACCGGCGTGGCCATGAGCAAAGGCCGGTTCAGCGCGTCCGCTTCGCTGCCCTATATCTCCTCCACCGCGCCGCAGGAGGTGATCATCAATCAGGGCGGGCTGTTCGGCACGCCCTTGCTCGGGTCGAGCGGCTCGCAGACCGGTCAGGTGAAGCGCGAGGGTATCGGAGACCTCTCGCTCAATGCCGCCTATCAATTGCCTGTCTCTGGCGTGAATGCCAGCATCGGGGCCTCTGTCAAAATTCCTACCGCCTCGCGGCAGAAGGGACTGGGAACCGGCAAGGTCGATTATGGCGTTAACGGCCAGTTCTCGAAGAAACTGGGGGCGATCGTGCCTTTCGTTGGTGCCGGCTACACGATCATCGGCGAGCCGGACAATTTCGCAACCCGCAATATTGTGTCAGGCACAGCCGGGAGCCACCTCCTGCTTGGCAAGAGCAGTTCATTGACCGCCGCTTATTCCTATGAACAGTCCGCTTCATCGAGCATTGGCGACCGCCAGAGCATCAATATGGGGTTCGGCACCAATCTGACCCGCTCGGTCCGGATCGGTGTTGATGGTGCCATCGGCCTGTCGGACGCCGCGCCGGATACGCGGGTCGGGCTCAAGCTTCGCGTTGGGATCTGATCAAGGCGCTTTCCTACACCCACGCCGATCGCTTATTGTCGCCACCGCTCCCGCGACAGGCGCGGGACGGGCTCTTTGACAATCTGAATAGAGGATGGAGAGATGGAAGGTCACACTCGGCGACCGGCTCCCGGTCCACAAATGCTGGAAATCTGGGGCTTCGGG
>NZ_JBALTF010000022.1:23116-29805 GCF_036964675.1 Parasphingorhabdus sp.
AGGCTTCGCTCCCATCAGTTGCCCCGATTCCTGAATCAGACCATCGAGTTTCTCGAGAAAGACCAGTCCCCCGGCACGATGGTCCAGCGGGTCGACATCGTCGTAGCGGACAGGATATTTATAACGGTCGAGATTATCTTTGAACGGACCATCGGCTTCGGCGATCAATTCCGTTTCGGCAGCGCTTCCCTGCCGCCAGTTTTGCGGGTCGTTGCGACCCAGCGTCCAGTGCATGATCGCCAGACTTTCATCAATCACCTGTCCGTCTGGCAATATCAGCACCGGAACCGTGGCCTTGGGCGAGGCGGCGATCATTTCTTCGGGCTTGTCGCGCAGCACGACCTCGCGCAGGCGGACCGGGGTCTCGCTGACCAGCAGCGCCATTCTTGCGCGCATCGCATAGGGGCAGCGCCGGAAACTGTAGAGGACCGGCATTTCGGTCATGGCGGTCATTCGGTGCCGAGATGCTGCCTGCCCTCGGCGGCGGCTTTGTCGACCTGGCGCTGGCGTTCGCGATAGCGCGCGCGCTGTTCGTCGGTCCGCTGGTCGATGCAATGCGGGCAGGCTTCGCCGGCCACATAATCGGGCGAGGCGCGGTCAGCAGCGTTCAGCGGCATCCGGCAGGCATAGCATTGGCCATAGTCGGCTTCGACCAGCCCGTGGCCGACGGCGACTCTCTGGTCGAACAGGAAACAGTCGCCCTGCCAGAGGCTGTCGGTTTCGGGCACATGTTCGAGATATTTCAATATGCCGCCCTTGAGATGCTGGACATCGTCAAAGCCCTGCGCCTTGACATAGGCGGTTGCCTTTTCGCAGCGGATGCCGCCGGTGCAGAACATCGCGATTTTCGGTGCCTTCTCCGGATCCTGCCGCAATTGTTCGGAAAAGTCGTCAAACCATGCGGGGAAGTCGCGGAAGGATTCGGTATTGGGATTGATCGCCCCGGAAAAGCTGCCGATCGCCACTTCATAGGCGTTGCGCGTGTCGATCACGATCGTGTCGGGGTCGGCGATCAGGGCGTTCCAGTCGGCCGGGTCGACATAGGTGCCCTTTTCGGTCGCAGCATCGACACCCTCGACGCCCATCGACACGATCTCCTTCTTCAGCCGGACCTTCATCCGCAGAAACGGCATCGCGCTGGCCTCGGAATATTTAACCTCGAGATCGGCGAATCGCGGCAGCGACCGCAGCCCGACAATCACCGCATCAATCGCGTCCGGCGCACCGGCAATGGTGCCGTTGATTCCTTCGTGGGCCAGCAGAATCGTGCCCTTGAGGCCATGCTCTTCACATAGCGCAAGCACTTGCAGACGCAGGGCGGCGGGATCGTCAACGACGGCAAAATGATAGAGCGCGGCGACTTTTACGGGAGATAGAGATTCGGTCATGGCAGCGCATATAGGGTGGTTGTTCCGGAAATTCCAACCCGGCGGCTTGCATCATGCGAATGTTCATCGCATAGCGGCGCCATGGTTCCCCTTCTGTTCGCCCATCACCGCTTTGATATCGTGGCTCCGGCCGCGCTCTATTGGCCAGCGAAAAATGCCCTGCTGGTCGCCGATCTGCATCTGGAAAAGGCCAGCTTTTACGCGCGGCAGGGTCAGATGCTGCCGCCTTATGACAGTCAGGCGACGCTTGAAGAGCTGGCCGATCTGGTCGCTATAACGGGTGCGACGACGGTCTTCTGCCTCGGTGACAATTATCATGATGGCGGCGGTGAAGCGCGGCTGGAACCGGAAGCAGCAAGGCAACTCACGGCGATGACGGCCGCGCTGGAGTGGATCTGGATCACCGGCAATCATGACCGCGATGTCGCCGGACGGTGGGGTGGTTCGGTGGTCGACGAATGGACCGGCGAGGGTCTGGCGCTCCGTCATGAGGCCACAGCGAACAGCCACCTGCCGGAAATATCGGGCCATTATCATCCAAAAATCCGCATTGCGGTGCGCGGCCGCCATGTTTCGCGGCGCTGCTTCGTCCGCGGCCGCAATCATCTGATCCTGCCCGCTTTTGGGTCGCTGACCGGCGGCATGGCGGCACATGATCCGGCGATCGAAGCCTGCGTCGGCGGACCGGCAGAGGCGATCATCGGCCTCAAGGAAAAGCCGGTACGCTTCCCGCTGCCCTTTGCCGACAGGGTGACAGAAAAGATCGATGACCGGCAGTTTGCATTGCCTCTGGCCAGCACCGGCCAGTGACTGCTAACGGCCGGGTGATGGATCGATTCAAACCCTATCGCGACCAGCTTGCTGCGCTGGAAAAGGCAGGACGCAAGCGACAACTGTCCGTTCCCACCGGCAAGGATTTTTCTTCCAATGATTATCTCGGGCTGGCCCGCAGTCCGTTCCTGAAAGAGGTGGCGCAGACCGCCATCGCCAATGGCATTGCGCACGGATCGGGCGGATCGCGGCTGCTTGGCGGCAATCATCCGGAACATGAAGCGCTCGAGGATTTTGCCGCCGCCCATTATGGCGCAGAAGCCAGCCTGTTCTTCGGCTCCGGCTTTGCCGCGAACACGGCGCTGTTCGCGACCCTGCCGCAGACCGGCGATCTCGTGCTGCATGATGCGCTTATCCACGCCAGCGTTCATGACGGCATGAAGCTGGGCCGCGCCGGGTTCAGAGCCTTCCCGCACAATGATTGCAACGCGCTCGAACAGGCAATTGAGACCTGGCGCGCGTCCGGCGGCACCGGCACCGTCTGGATCGCGGTCGAGAGCCTGTACAGCATGGATGGCGACCGGGCGCCGCTGGCCGATCTTGCGCAGATCGCCGATGCGCATGATGCGATGCTGGTGATCGACGAGGCCCATGCGGTGGGAATCTTCGGCGAAGGCGGCACTGGCCTGTCCGGCGATATTGGCCGACGGGAAAATGTCATCATCCTGCGCACCTGCGGCAAGGCGCTGGGCGGCGAAGGCGGGTTGCTGACCATGGCGAAAATCCTGCGCGAATTTTTCATCAATCGCGCTCGGCCCTTGATCTTTTCCACCGCGCCCAGCCCGCTAACCGCGCATCTGGCCCAGCAGGCGATCGCCCATATCGCCGATAACCCGTCACTGCAGGCCGGACTCGCGAATCATATCGCCCTTGCCCGAAGCTGTTTTGCGGACCTGCGCCTCAGCGACGGACAGGATAGCCAGATATTTCCGGTGATTCTCGGCGAAGACCGGCTGGCCGTGGCCGTGGCGCAAAGGCTGCAGGGCCAGGGGTTTGATGTCCGGGCGATTCGCCCGCCGACAGTGCCGGCCGGAACCGCCCGCCTGCGCCTTTCGCTGACCCTGAATGTGACGCAGGACGATATTCGGGACCTATCCGCCGCATTGCGCGAGGCACTGACACTGGCAGAGGCGGCATGAGCACGAGATTTGTCATCACCGGCACCGATACCGATATCGGCAAAAGCGTTTTTGCCGCCGCGCTGACCGCAGCCCTGGGTGCCAGCTACTGGAAACCGGTTCAGGCCGGGCTGGCGGACGGAACCGACAGCGAGACCGTCGCGCGGATCGGCGGCGTCGATCCTGCCCGGATATTGCCCGAACGCTTCCGGCTGCAGATTCCCGCCTCGCCGCATTTTTCGGCGGCGCAGGAGGGCATTGCCATCGACCGGCGCGATTTTGTCATTCCGCAGGTCGATGGCCCGCTGATCATCGAAGGCGCAGGCGGCGCGCTGGTCCCGGTCAATCCGGAATTGCTATTTGCCGATCTCTTTGCCGATTGGGCGCTGCCGGTGATTATCGTCGCCTCTACCAGGCTGGGAACGATCAATCACAGTCTGTTGACGATCGAGGCTTTGCGCAGCCGCGGCGTGATCATTCACGGCATGGCTTTTATCGGCCCGGAAAATAGCGATAGCGAGCAGACCATCTGCCGGATCGGCACTGTACGCCATCTCGGGCGACTGCCGTGGATCGACCAGCTTTCGCCAGAATCGCTGGCAGCGGCCTTTGAGTCGCATTTCAACATTGCGGACTTCGCATCATGAGCATCAATATCTGGCATCCGTTCACCCAACATGGCCTCGGCGAACCGATCCCGGAAATCGCGCGGGCCGAGGGCGCGTCCCTCTATCAAGCGGACGGCACCAGGATCATAGACGCGATATCGAGCTGGTGGGTGCAGACCCATGGCCATTGCCATCCCAGGATCGTCGCCGCGATTCAGGATCAAAGCGCCCGGCTGGACCAGATCATCTTTGCTGGCTGGACGCACGAACCGGCCCGCGAACTGGCCACGGGACTGGCGGATTTTCTGCCCGAATCGCTCGAGCATATTTTCTTTTCTGACAGCGGTTCGACGGCAGTCGAAGTGGCGCTGAAAATGGCGCTGGGCTATTGGCATAATCGCGGCGAAGCGCGCCAGAAAATCCTGGTCATGGAACATAGCTATCACGGCGATACGATCGGGGCGATGTCGGTCGGCGCCCGCGGCGTGTTCAATCAGGCTTATGCCCCGCTTTTGTTTGACGTCGGCACCATAGCCTTCCCGGAAGCCGGCGCCGAACAGCAAACGCTCGACCAGCTCGCGGCCTTTTGCAAAGATAGCGAGAATCCGCCGGCGGCGCTGATCGTCGAGCCGCTGATTCTCGGCGCGGGCGGCATGAAAACTTACAGTCCGGCAATATTGGCAGAGATGGTGGCAATCTGCCGCGCGCATGATGTCCTGTTCATTGCCGACGAAGTGATGACCGGCTGGGGTCGCACCGGCACCGTCTTTGCCTGCGAACAGGGGTGCGTCGAGCCGGATATATTGTGCATGGCCAAGGGGCTGACCGGCGGCGTCATTCCACTGGCGGTGACCGCTGCCACAGATGCCATTTATCAGGCGCATTTTTCAAAAGATCGCGCGCAGATGTTTTTCCACTCGAGCAGCTTTACCGCCAATCCGATTGCCTGCGCGGCGGCCAATGCCAATCTCGCTATCTGGCGCGACGAGCCGGTTCAGCAGCGGATCGACGGCATCATCGCCTCGCATCAAGCCTTTGCAGACAGGCTGAAGCAAAAATCGAACATCAGCGGATTGCGCCAGTGCGGGACGATATTGGCCTTGGAAATCGACGATGATGCGGGCGACTATATGTCCGATCTGGGCCCGCAACTTCTGGGCTTTTTCCGGAATCGCAACATATTGCTTCGGCCGCTGGGCAATACGATCTACATCATGCCACCATATTGCATCACTCTGGAGGAACTTGCCGCCATTTATCGCGTTATTGAAGAAGCGATCGACCATTTCGGCAATTGCTGAACCACAAATTTGAGAAAGTTTTTTTGCATAAGCCCGGAAAAGCCGCCAAGGAAAGATCATGGAAATAGTTGACTCTCTAATGGTGAAAATTGCGCTGATCGGCCTGCTCGGGATCGGCGCGCAATGGATTGCCTGGCGGACCGGTCGTCCGGCCATTGCCCTGATGCTGATTGTCGGCATTATCGCCGGACCAGTGCTCGGCATCATCGATCCCGCACGCGATTTCGGCGCGCTGCAGGAACCGATCATCAAACTGGCGGTCGCGGTCATCCTGTTTGAAGGCGGACTAAGCCTGAACTTCCGCGAACTGAGACAGGCGGGCGGCGCAGTATTGGCGATGGTGTTTATTGCCGGGCCGATTGCCTGGGCGCTGGGCACCGGTGCGGCGCATTATGGCGCCGGCCTGTCCTGGGAAATATCAGCTTTGCTCGGCGGCATCATGATCGTCACCGGTCCTACCGTGGTTGGTCCGATGCTGCGCACGCTGCGCGTGCCGTCGCGGGTTCGCAACATTCTGAAATGGGAAGGCATTGTCAACGATCCGATTGGCGCGCTGCTTGCCGTCGGCATCTATGCTTATATCACTTACGAAGGCGCCAATGCCAATATCGCCGTGATCAGCATGGATGTGCTTGCCGCAAGCTTTGTTGCTGGATTGATCGGCGCAGGGCTTGGCTTTGCGGTCACCTGGCTGTTTCCCAGAGGGCTGGTTCCGGAATATCTGAAGGCACCCTTTCTGCTGGTGACGGTGATCGCCGGTTTCGTCATCGCCGATCTGATCAAGCATGAAACCGGATTGATCACGGTTACGGTGATGGGCATCGTCATGGCCAACCGGCAAATCTATTCCAGCCAGGCGCTCTACCGGTTCAAGGAAGATCTGGCGGTGCTGCTGATTTCCGGCGTCTTCATCATTCTTTCCGCGACGCTGGACTGGGAAACGGTGCAGCAATTCCGCCCGCAATTTGTCATTTTCCTGATATTGCTGCTGTTCGTGGTGCGACCCGTGTCGGTGCTGGTCGCGCTGCTGTTCAGTTCGGTGCCGTGGCGCGAGCGCTTGTTTATCGCCTGGATCGCGCCGCGCGGTATCGTCGCGGTCGCGATCACCGGTCTGTTTGCGATTCGCCTCGTCGATCATGGCTTTCCGGGAGCCGAAGCGCTGGTTCCGCTCAGCTTTGCCGTCGTTATAGCAACGATTTTTGCGCATGGCTTTTCCGCCTCATGGGTCGCCGAGCGACTGGGAATTTCGGAAGGGAAAGGCGAAGGTGTTTTGATCGCCGGTGCCAATCGCTGGTCGATTGCTCTGGGCAAAATGCTGAAATCTCTCAATATCGATGTCCTGATCACGGACAATAGCAAATTCGCGCTGCGCCGCGCCCATAGCGAAGGCCTGGCGATCCGCCACGGTGATGTGCTCGAAGAGGCCCATGACGACAATATCGA
>NZ_JBALTF010000022.1:29905-31487 GCF_036964675.1 Parasphingorhabdus sp.
CTGCGCCGCGCCCATAGCGAAGGCCTGGCGATCCGCCACGGTGATGTGCTCGAAGAGGCCCATGACGACAATATCGACATGGGTGAATATCAGCATCTTATCGCTGCGACCGACAATGACAGTCAGAACCAGCTGATCACCGCCGATCTCGGCCCGGAAATGGGCTATGAACAGATCAGCCGACTGGCCAATGATAGCCAAAGCAAAAGCCGGGTCGGCCATGGTAGATTATTATTCGAATCCGGGGCCGATTTTGGCACATTGCTCGACCGTGATCTGGCTGGCTGGCGATTCAGCAAAACCAATATCACCGAGAAATTCACCGCCGAAGATTATCGCAAGAATCTGGAAGAAGGCGAAGAACCGCTGGCCGTTTTCAAGCCGGACCGGCGGCTGTTATTCTTTGCCACCGATTCCCGGCCGGTCATCGAAGATGGTGATGTCGTCATCAGCTATGTTGCGGCCGACACGCCGGAAGAGCGCAAAGCCGACCGAGCGGCCAAAGACAGCGAAAAAAACGGAGAAAAAAGCGCCGAGAGCTGACTATACGGCCGGTGTGGCGCGCGCACCAAAGAGGGCGGTGCCGACCCGGATATGGGTAGCACCAAGCTTGATCGCGCTTTCAAAATCGTCCGACATGCCCATGCTAAGCCCCTCGAGGTCATGGTCGCGTGCCAGTTTGGCAAGCAGCGCGAAATAGGGAACCGGGTTAACATTTTCCGGGGGGACCGCCATCAGGCCAGCCACTGGAATGCTCGCTTTCAGGGCTTGTGCAAGCAATTCGGGTACCGCCTTTATATCGCAACCGCCTTTTTGGGTTTCTTCGCCGATATTGACCTGCAGAAAACAGCCTATGCGGCGGTCCTGCCGGTCCATTTCCTTCGCAAGCGCCTTGACCAAGGAAAGTCGGTCGAGCGAATGGATAAAGTCAAACAGCGCCACCGCTTCTGCCGCCTTGTTCGATTGTAACTGACCGATCATATGCAGCTCGACGTCAGGATAGTCCGCTTTCAAGCCGGGCCATTTCTCCATCGCTTCCTGCACCCGATTTTCTCCGAAGACGCGATGGCCAGCCTCTAGCAGTGGCCGGATTTCATCGCTGCTGCGGGTTTTGGATACGGCGATAAGCGCAATATCGGATGACTTGCGGTCCGCTATTCGGGCGGCCTTTTCGATCTTGCTGCGGATGTCCTCGAGTGGTGGGTTTGCCAAGGGTGTATCTCTCTCAATCATTCTCTTTCGCCAAGCATGCGTCTATAGGCCTGCTTATGTTGCGAGACCAGCCCTGCCCCGTTTTGTCGAACTCTCGAAGGTCGGCGCTGCCACGGATATGGTTGTTCACCGACGAGCGAAATGATGCGCTGCTTGAACATGCGATCAAGCGACTGCCGCGCCGCAGCGGGATTGTCTTTCGTCACTATCATTTGCCAGAGCCCTTGCGCCAGGCGCGGTTTGAAACGGTCAAAAAGCTTGCCCTGCGCCGCGGGCATATAGTGTTTCTGGCCGGATCAACGGCATTGGCCAGGCGCTGGCGGGCCGATGGTGTCCACGGTCGTTTGCAGAGGCGGTCCGCAATGGCTGG
>NZ_JBALTF010000022.1:31586-34678 GCF_036964675.1 Parasphingorhabdus sp.
CACCCGATCCGGGTGCGGCCGCGAGGATATTTTCACGAATGGAAACGGCGTCCGACTTCTGGCGAACCACTACGGTGACCGAACGCTCTCCGTCCCGCGTCCCGCCAGATGGCGTGAATTTGAAGCTGGCGTTGCCGCGCAGGGTGCTGAGATTATATTTGGCTACAAGATCAGGGTCGGCACCAGCCACGGTAAAGGAACCGATCGATCCCAATGTTTTGAGCGAAACCATCCCATCATCGCTGGAAAGCACTTTCGCCAGAGCAGGAGTCATAACAAGGCCAGAGATCGCGAGTCCCGTCGCTAACCAACCGAAATGACTGACCTTTTTCGTCATGATGAAATTGCTACCCCTTTGTCTGACTGTCGATATAACAAAATCTGCCAATCTGCACGAGTCAACATATTGTTTTTGTCCGATTTTCCCAAACTAGCGCTTTTCTGTTGCAGTTCGGTTACGCTTTTATCCGGACATCATGGTTACCCTAGCATCAAAAAGATGAACCCAACATGATTTTGCGGCCATTCAACTGGGGTTCACTCGATGCTGCACAAGAGCGAAACATGCGCTTGTGCTTGCCCCTTGCGGCAAAGCATTTATAGAGAGCGCTGAAATGATATCATGTCCGGAACAAATCCTGCAAAAAAGATTTTGTATCGGCACAAAATACAACCAGGAGCGCTTCATGTCCCGCCTCAAACCATCTCTCTTCCTGCGATCCACAACCGCCAGCCTGCTGGCATTGTCTTTACTCTCTGCATGCGGTGGCAAAGAACGGCCGCAAGCCGACATTGCCGCCTCGCAGGTTACGACCATAGGCGTGAACAGCTATTTGTGGCGTGCCTCGCTTGATGCGCTGTCATTCATGCCGCTAACCCAGACCGACAGCAATGGCGGCGTGATCCTGACCGACTGGTATGTGAACCCGCAAAATCCTGGCGAGCGGATGAAAATCAATGTCTCGATCCTCGATCAGGATTTGCGCGCCGATGCCTTGCGCGTCGCGGCATCCCGTCAAGTTGCCACCAATGGCACCTGGGTGGATGCCCCGGTCAAGGCAGCGACCACGCAGAAACTGGAACAGATCATCCTCACCAAGGCCCGCGACTTGCGGCGCGGTGCGATCTCCAACTAAACTTTCCTGCCATATAATGGGGCCGCAATGACCGATCAGCGATTCAATCCACTGGCGGCGGACAAACGCTGGCAAACGCGCTGGGCCGAATCGCGCGTGTTCGAGGCTGACGACGCGAGCAGCAAGCCGCGCAGCTATGTGCTGGAAATGTTTCCCTATCCATCGGGCCGCATTCACATGGGCCATGTCCGCAACTACACCATGGGCGACGTGCTCGCCCGGTTCCGGCGGATGCAGGGCTATGAAGTGCTGCACCCGATGGGTTGGGACGCCTTTGGCATGCCGGCGGAAAATGCGGCGATGGAAAAGAAAGTCCATCCCGGCGAATGGACCAGAGCCAATATCGCTTCCATGCGCAGCCAGCTGAAAACGCTCGGCTTTGCCTTTGACTGGAGCCGCGAACTGGCGACCTGCGACCCGGATTATTATGGCCACGAACAGGCATTGTTCATTGACCTGTTCGAAGGCGGTCTGGTCTATCGCAAGGAATCGGCGGTCAACTGGGATCCGGTCGACATGACCGTGCTTGCCAACGAGCAGGTGATCGACGGCAAGGGCTGGCGTTCCGGCGCTCAGGTTGAAAAACGCAAGCTCAGCCAATGGTTTCTGAAGATTACCGATTTTGCCGAGGATTTGCTGGCCGGACTGGGTGACCTGAAAGGCTGGCCCGAAAAAGTCCGGCTGATGCAGGAAAACTGGATCGGCAAATCGCAAGGCTTGCAATTCCATTTCGCATTGGCGGAAGCTCAGGCTGATATCGCGACGGTCGAGGTCTTTTCAACGCGGCCGGACACGATCTTCGGCGCGAGTTTCATCGCGCTGGCGGCCGACCATCCGCTGACCCGGCAACTGGCAGAAACGAACATCGCGCTCGCGGCCTTTGCCGAAGACTGCAAAGCCGGCGGCACCACGGCAGCCGAGCTGGAGACGATGGAGAAAAAGGGCTTTGATACCGGCCTGACCGTCACCCACCCGCTTGATCCAGACTGGCAATTGCCGGTCTATGTCGCCAATTTCGTGCTGATGGATTACGGCACCGGCGCGGTCTTTGGCGTGCCTGCCCATGACCAGCGCGATCTCGACTTTGCTCGCAAATATGACCTGCCGGTCAAGCGCGTGGTTTCCGATGGCGAGGAAACAGACGCCCTGTTTACCGGCGACGAGGCCTATACCGGCCCCGGCAAGATCGTAAACAGCGCCTTTCTTGACGGCATGACCATCGAGGCAGCCCAGAAGACGATCATCGATCGCGCGGACTCCGAAGGCTGGGGCAAGGCCCAGACCACCTGGCGGCTGCGCGACTGGGGCGTTTCGCGCCAGCGCTATTGGGGCACGCCGATTCCGATCATCCATTGCGATGCTTGCGGTCCGGTGCCGGTGCCGAAAGACCAGCTCCCGGTCGTGCTGCCCGAAGATATCGATTTTGAAACCCCGGGTAATCCGCTGGAGCGGCACGCCAGCTGGAAACATATCGACTGCCCCAAATGCGGCGCGGCGGCCCGACGCGAAACCGATACGCTCGATACTTTTGTCGACAGCAGCTGGTATTTCCTGCGCTTTGCCAGCCAGCCCGATGACCGGCCCTTTGATCCGGAAGTGGTGAAAAAATGGCTGCCGGTGACGCAATATATCGGCGGCGTCGAACATGCGATCCTGCATCTGCTCTATGCGCGCTTCTGGACACGGGCGCTGGCAAGTATCGGCAAGCTGGATTTTGCCGAACCGTTTGAAAGCCTGTTCACCCAGGGCATGGTGACGCACGAAACATATTCCAGCAAACATTTTTCGATGGCAGGCCCGCTGGATGATGACGGACAGCCTATTCCACAAATAACCTATTATTCTCCTGATGAAATAGAGCGAAAACAAGACGGAGCATTTCTCATCAATGATGGGAAGGAACTTGATATCGGTCGCATCGAAAAAATGTCGAAGTCAAAGAAAAATGTCGTCGAC
>NZ_JBALTF010000023.1:0-21085 GCF_036964675.1 Parasphingorhabdus sp.
GGCGAAGCGAAGCGGCTCGATATTTCCGATACGGGCTATATCGATACGGTCGGTGCCTGGCTGATCCACCGGACAGCGCGCGATATGGAAGCGGAAATTGTCGGTGCGGGTGATGATGCGCAGCGATTGATAGCTGCCGTCGCCGGGGCCGACCAACCGACCGAGATCCGACCCGAACCGGTCAACCCGGTCATCCGGGTGCTCAGCGATATCGGCGAGGCAACGACCCTTGCCTTTAGCACAATGACTGGATTGATCGGCTTTTTCGGTGCGATCATTGTCGGTTTTCTGCGGTTGGTCCGGCACCCCGGTAGAATAAGATGGAACGCCGTGATCCAGCGCTTTGATGTCGTCGGCGTTCGCTCGCTCGGTATTATTGGCCTGATGAGCTTTCTGATCGGCCTGGTGATCGCACAACAAGGAGCGGTCCAGCTGCGGCAATTCGGTGCGGAAGTGTTCACCGTCAATCTCGTTGGCCGGCTGACGCTGCGCGAACTGGGCGTGCTGATGACCGCGATCATGGTCGCCGGTCGGTCCGGCTCGGCCTTTGCCGCGCAAATCGGCACCATGAAGCTGACCGAAGAAATTGATGCGATGCGCACGATTGGCGTGTCACCGATTGAAGCGCTGGTGCTGCCGCGCTTTATCGCCGCTGTGTTCATGCTGCCATTGCTCGGTTTCTACGCCTCGATCGTGGCGATCATTGGCGGCGGATTGCTCAGCTGGGTTGAACTGGACATCCCGCCCGCAACCTTTTTTGCCCGCATCCGCGAGGTTGTACCGCTGACCGACGTTTATGTCGGCCTTGTGAAAGCGCCGGTCTTCGGTGCGATCATCGCGATTACCGGCTGCTATCAAGGCATGCAGGTCAAGGGCAATGCCGAGGATGTTGGCAAACGAACAACGGCAGCGGTGGTCCAGGCGATTTTTCTGGTCATCGTGCTCGACGCCTTTTTTGCGGTTTTCTTCACCTGGATCGGATGGGATTGATGCTCGATTCGCAGGCCATTGCTTATGACCCCGATTATGAAGGTCCGATCGTCAGTGTCCACGGCCTGCGCAATGCCTTCGGTACGCAGGTGGTTCACGACAATCTCGATCTCGACGTGCATCGCGGCGAAATCATCGGCGTGGTCGGGGGATCCGGTACCGGAAAATCGGTGCTGATGCGCTCGATCATCGGACTGCAAACCCCGCAAGAGGGCGAGATCAAGGTCTTTGGCGAACAGATATTGGGAAAATCCGATGCCGAGACGATCGAAATTCGCAAGCGCTGGGGTGTGCTGTTTCAGGGTGGTGCTCTGTTTTCGACGCTGACGGTCGCCGAAAATGTGATGGTTCCGATCCGTGAATTTTATCCGGATATGGATCGGGAATTTCGGCGCGAAGTGGCCAAATATAAGGTCTGCCTTTCGGGATTGTCGCCCGATGCCGCCCCGAAATATCCCTCCGAACTGTCCGGCGGTATGCGCAAGCGGGCTGGCATTGCGCGGGCGCTCGCGCTCGATCCGGAGCTGCTGTTTCTCGATGAACCTACCGCCGGTCTGGATCCGATCGGCGCTGCCGCGTTCGACAATCTGACCAAGGAATTGCAGCAGACTCTGGGGCTTACGGTGTTTCTGATCACCCATGATCTTGACACATTGCATGCCATTTGTGACCGGGTGGCGGTGCTCGCCGACCAGCGCGTGATCGCCGTTGGCACAATCGACGAATTGCTCGCGCTCGACCATCCCTGGATACAGGAATATTTCAACGGCCCGCGCGGTCGGCTGGCATCTGCCGGCAAAAAGATGCTGGGATGAGAATGATGAAGCGAATCAGAGAATTGTTGCAGGTGACGGCACGGCTCGTCATAGAGGTGAACTAGATGGAAACGCGCTCCAACCATATTCTTGTCGGTGTTGTCACTTTGGCAATGCTGGCTCTAGTGGCCGCTTTCCTGGTCTGGATCGTCCGCTTTGGCGACGGGACGACCAAGCAATATGATATTTTCTTTTCCCAGTCGGTAGGCGGACTGGCATCGGGAACCGGCGTCACCTTTGCCGGCGTGCCCTCGGGGCAGGTGATCAAGGTTGAACTGTGGAAGAAAGACCCGAATTTTGTTCGCGTCCGGATTGCGGTCAGTGAAGACACGCCGATATTGGAAGGCACCACCGCTACCATCCAGAGCGTAAGCTTCACCGCGCCTCCCAATATTCAGCTCGATGGCGCGAAAAAGGGTGCGCCACCAATTACCGAGCTCGGCCCCGAAGGGGTGCCGGTGATCCCGACCAAACCGGGCGCGCTCGGCGAACTGCTGAACAGCGCCCCGCTGGTAGTGGAACGGCTGGCAACCCTGACAGATCAGCTGACCCAGCTATTGTCGGAGGATAATCAGAAATCGATCAGTGGCATATTGGCCAATACCGACAAGTTGACCGGAAGCCTTGCGAAGCAGGCGCCGGGCCTGGAAGCCTTGATGGAAGAATCGCGGATCGCCATTCGTAACGCTGGCCAGACCGCCGAGAAGCTCTCGCTTGTGGCAGACAGCGCCAATAATTTTCTGACCAATAATGGCGAACCAGTGGCCAGAAATCTCGCCACCACACTGGACTCCGCCTCGAAGAGCCTCCTCGCGTTGGAAGGTGTGCTGAAAAATGCGCAACCTGCGGCAGAGCGGTTTTCGAACAAGACCTTGCCGGAAGTCGATCAGCTGGTGCAAGATATGCAGGCACTGACCAAATCCATGACAGCGGTAGCCGAGAGGCTGGATCAGGGAGGGGCCGGATCCTTATTGTCGGCACCAGCGCTGCCGGACTATAAACCAGGGAAATGACAGGGCAGATATGATGAGCAAGTTTCGACCTTTGAAATCTGTCGGTCTTCTGGCCGCTACTCTCGCACTGAGCGCTTGCGTTAGCTTCGGTGGGGCTGAACCGCCGCCGTCGCTGCTGACGCTGTCCCCTGACCAGAAATTATCTGCCGGAGCGACGCAGAGCGGGCCGCAAGCTGGGTCGCTAGTGGTGGCGCTGCCCGCGGCTCCGCAAAAACTGAACACCATTCGCGTGCCGGTGCAGACCAGCGGCACGGGCATTGCCTATCTGAAGGACGCCGTCTGGGTCGACAAACCGGCTCGTCTGTTTCAGGATCTGCTCAGCGAAACCATCGCCGCCAAAAATGGTCGGCTGGTGCTCACTGCCACCGAAGCGGGTGGCAATGCGCAAACCTATATCACCGGCGAACTGGTCAATTTCGGTCTCGACGGGCCCAGCCTGACGGTCACCGTCACCTATGATGCGGTAAAAATGACCGCAGACAAGCCGGTCGAGAAAAAACGCTTCGAAGCCAGTGGAAAAGTTTTTGCCGCTGAACCGGGCGCCGTCGGAGAAGGCCTGAACAAGGCGGCCAATAAAGTGGCTGCCGACGTCGCCTTATGGGTCGGCTAGCAGTCTAGCAAAGCCCGCTATTCCTCGCCATAGCTGAACCCCTCGGGTTCCGGCCAATCGATCGCACAGGCCGCCATCACCCGGAACAGGCATCCCATCTCGTCTGCGTGGGTCAGCCGCTGATACGCAGCCCGGATGGTTTCGGCTTGTTTCGGACTTGCCGCAATCAGCGCCGCAGCGCGTTGATCAATCCCGAGCGACTTCAGCCACTGGCCCTGTTCCGTTGGCCCATGCACGGCGAGCAGGCGGGTTCGCGCGATATTGGCCAAAGTATGAAAATCAACATGGGCGGTGAGGTCGGAGGTGCCGGGGCAGTCAAACGGGCTGATCGGCATATGATCCTTCACCGCCTGCAGCGTGCTGCCGGTGCCCGGCCTCGCATAGCCATAGTCGATGATCAGCAGGGTGCCGCCCTGTTTCGCCAGCCGATTGGCCAGATTGCCAGCCCATTCCACGCTGACCGGCGAGCGCTCCAATATCGTGCCTTCCGGAAATCCGCTCATCGAGCCGCCAATCTGGTCGCCGGCGGTCTCGTTGCTGGGAATCGCGACAAATTTGCTGCGATCCCGCGCAACCATTTGTCGGCGCCAGCCGCCGGATGTCGCAACAAACTGCTCGACCGGCAGGGCGTCGAAAAATTCATTGGCGACGATCAGCAGCGGTCCGTCCTCCGGCAGGCTTGAAATGTCGTCATGCCATATTGCATCGGGATGCAGCTGTGCCTGTTTGGCTTTCAATATCGGGCTGGTCTCGACAAAATGGACCGCCGGACTGCAGCCGAATTTGCGCATCGAGCGCAGCGCATCATGCGCCAATGTGCCGCGCCCCGGACCCAGCTCGACATAGTGACAATGGCTGGGTGATCCTTTGCGAAGCCACAGATCGGCCAGCCAGATACCGACGATTTCGCCGAACATCTGGCTAATTTCCGGAGCAGTGACGAAATCACCCTCTTCGCCCAGCGGGTCCTTGCTGGCATAATAATAGGCATTGGCGATCGCCATATAGTCGCCAAGCGGGATCGGGCCTTCGCGGTCGATCCGGTCGGCGATTATATGGGCTGCAGTGGGGTGGTCCGCCTTGATGCCGTCAGGCAACGCTCTTGTCTCCCGCTACTGTTTCGACGCGCGCGCGTCGGCCTTTCGCGGTGAAGACCAGCCACGCACCAAGCAATATCATCGGCACCGTCAGCCATTGGCCCATGCTGAAACCCGATTGCTCGACCAGCCAGGTCAGCTGAATATCCGGCTGGCGGAAAAATTCGACAGTGAAGCGACTGAAGCCATAAACCAGCAATCCGGCGCCGACCAGCTTGCCGGGCTGATAGCGGGCATCGGTTTTCCAGAAGAGCAAAGAGAGGATGATGAAATAGACGATACCTTCCAATCCTGCTTCATAAAGCTGGCTGGGATGGCGGGCAACTTCGCCGCCCATCGGGAAGATGATCGCCCAGGCCACGTCGGTTTGCCGGCCCCACAGCTCACCATTGACGAAATTGGCCAGCCGCCCGAAGAACAGGCCGAACGGGATGACACAGGCGATATAGTCGCACATGCGCAGGAAACTGAGCTTCTCTCGCCGAGATGTCCACCACAATGCAAGCACGACGCCGATCGTGCCGCCGTGCAGCGACATGCCGCCTTTCCACACCTGAAATATTCTGATCGGCTCCAGCAAGATTTCCGGACTATAGAAAAACACATAGCCCAACCGGCCGCCGACGATGATCCCGAGCGTTGCCCAGAAGATCATGTCATCGGCATGGCGGCGTGCCATCGGCGCGCCTGGCTGGTCGACCAATTTGGTCAGATACCAGTAGCCGATCAAAATCCCCGCGAGATAGGCCAGAGAATACCATTTGAGCTGGAAAAAACCGATATCGAGCGCATTGGGAGAGAGGCCAAGTTCCTCAAATCGCGTAAACTGTGCCGCATTGGCCAATATAATATCAATCAACTCTTTTCCCCACGTGGTTTCCTGTCCATATAAAGGGAAATTCCCCTATACCAAGAGGGAACAACGGGAGACTTGAATAATGGCGACCTCTGAACTGGATCTGGTAATCGATAAAACGCTGGAAGCGCTGACCCAGCCAGGTCAGTTGCTGGAACTCGACACGATCAATAAATACGGCGTCGACATGCCGATCTTCAAGAACGCACCGCAGAATGTTTCTGATTATTTTGCCTATTTCTGTAACCAGCATGCCGACAAGGAATTTCTGGTTGATGGCGATATCCGTCTGACCTTCGGAGCGGCCTATGCCGCTGCACGTGCTTTGGCCGGCGGGCTGGTCGAAGGCTATGGCGTTCAGAAAGGCGACCGGATCGGAATCGCCGCGCGCAATTCGGCCAACTGGGTCATTCTCGACATGGCGATCACCATGGCGGGTGGTGTGTCGACCAAGCTGAACGGCTGGTGGCGCGGCGATGAACTGGCCGACGGGATCGAGGATGTCGGCTGTTCCTTCGTTTTCGCCGACTATCAGCGGGCCCAGCGGCTGGTCGAATCCAAACGCAATCACGGTGCCGAACTATTGGTCTTCGAACATGACAAATTGCCGCTGGAAGGGCTGAAAGTCATGCTGGAAAAGGGTGGTGGCGCGGAAACGCCGCTGCCGCAGATGGCCCCCGAGGACAATGCGACGATCCTGTTTACCTCCGGCTCTACCGGGAAATCCAAGGGCGCCTATGCTGAACATCGCTCGGTTGTGCAGGGCGCGATGAGCTTCGTCGGCACGGTGCTGGTGCTGGTCCATATCATGACCGAAGCCGGCAAGATGCCGGAAGGACAACCGACCGCGATGGTCTGCGTGCCGCTGTTCCACGTCACCGCATCGGTGCCGCTGGTGCTGGTCAGCTACGCGATTGGCCGTAAGCTGGTATTCCTCAATAAATGGGATGCCGAAGAAGCGATGCGGCTGATCGAGAAGGAACGCGTGACCTATTTTGTCGGTGTGCCGCTGATGAGCATGGAAATCTATTCGCACCCCCATTTCGACAAATATGATCTCAGCAGCTGCGTCACCATGGCTGCCGGCGGGGCGCCGCGTCCGGTCGAACATGTCCGGCGGATCAAGGAGAAAATGGGCGATGGCTATCCGGTGATTGGCTATGGCCTGACCGAAACCAATGGCGTCGGCTGCTCGAACCAGAATGAAAATTATCTCGCCAAGCCGGACAGCACCGGCCGGGCAACCCCGCCGATTGTCGATGTCGCGATCCTGGATGATGACGGCAACAAGATGCCGCAGGGCGAGCGCGGCGAAGTCTGTATCCGCACCTCCGCCAATTTCACTGGCTATTGGAACAACGAAGAAGCCACCAGGGATGCCTTTACCGATGACGGCTATTTCCGCACCGGTGATATTGGCTATCTTGATCCCGAAGACTATCTGTTCATTGTCGATCGGAAGAAAGAGATCATCATCCGTGGTGGCGAGAATATCAGCTGTCAGGAAGTGGAAGCGGCCGTCTACGCCAATCCGGCCGTGGCAGAAGCCTGCATTTTTGGCGTTCCTGATGAGCGTTTCGGGGAAGTACCGGCATTGGTCTATCACACCAAGGACGGCTATAGCCTGACCGATGAAGAACTGCTGGAAGCGCTCAAGCACCAGCTCGCTCCGTTCAAGATGCCGGTGCATGTCTGGCAATATGACGAGCCGTTGCCGAAACTCGGTACCGCGAAAATTGCAAAAATCGTGCTGGCGAAAAAACATCGTGACGAATTGGCTGCAACCGGGTGAACGTTCGCGCCAATATCCCGGCTGCGCCGGCGGATCCGGAGCAGCGGATCGTCCGGCAGCGGGATATTATCAATCGCCGGGTGCTGGCCGAGCAAATCGAAAGCCTCATCGCCGAGCATGGCATGCGCGAGGCGCGGGCAAAAATTCTGCCGCTGCTGCAGGATGCGCTCAATGACGGCCGGGCGGAAATCAGCGCGCGCTTGCTGAAAGGGCCTTCGGCGGGTCACGAAATGGCGGCCGCGCAATCCTTTCTGGTCGACCAGCTGGTCCGTCTAATTCACGATATCGCGGTAAATCACCAATATCCGGTGAGCAATCCGTCATCGGGCGAACGCATCGCGGTGATGGCCGTGGGTGGCTATGGACGCGGTGAAATGGCGCCACACAGCGATGTCGACATTGCTTTCCTGACCCCGCACAAGACCAACAGCTGGACCGAGCAGGCGATTGAGGCGATGCTCTACTGGCTCTGGGATCTCGGCTTCAAGGTCGGGCAGAGCAGCCGCTCGATCGATGAAATGGTCCGCATGGCAAAGGAGGATCTGTCGATCCGCACGGCTTTGCTGGAAGGCCGCTATATCTGGGGCGATACCGGCGTTTACGAAGAAGCGAAACAGCGCTTCTACAGCGATGTAGTCGCCGGAACCGACAGCAGTTTCGTCGCGCAAAAGCTGGCGGAGCGTGATGTGCGGCACATGAAAATGGGCGACAGCCGCTATGTCGTCGAACCCAATGTAAAGGAAGGCAAGGGCGGGCTGCGCGATCTGCAGACGCTCTACTGGATCGGCAAATATATTCATCGGGTGACGTCCGCCGGGGAGCTGGTCGATGTCGGCCTGCTCACCGCTGACGAGTTCAAGCGGTTTCGCAAGGCGGCCAATTTTCTCTGGGCGGTGCGCTGCCATATGCATGATATCACCGGCCGCGCGGAAGACCGGCTAACCTTCGACCTGCAGCCCGAAGTGGCGCGGCGCATGCGCTTTGCCGACCGGCCCGGCAAGTCCTCGGTCGAGCGGTTCATGCAATATTATTTCCTGAACGCGAAAGTGGTTGGCAACCTCACCGGCGTGTTCCTCGCCCATCTGGATGAAACCCACAATGCCGGCGTGCGCCGGTTCCTGCCGTCGCTGACCCGCAAGCCAAAGAAGCTCAATGGCTTTGTGCTGGATCGCGGACGGCTCGCCTTGCCGAATGAAACATTTTTCGAGGAAGACCCAGTCCGGCTGCTGGAAATTTTCTGGCTCGCCGACAAGCACGAGCTGGAAATCCATCCGCTGGCGATGCGGGCGGCGCGCCGCGATGCCAAGCTGATCGACAACAAGATCCGCAAGGATGCGCGCGCCAACAAGCTGTTTCTCGATGTGCTATGCTCTCCGCGTGATCCCGAACTGGTGCTGCGCTGGATGAACGAGGCGGCGATCTTTGGCCGCTTCATTCCCGATTTCGGCCGCGTTGTCGGGCAGATGCAGTTCGACATGTATCATCATTATACCGTCGACGAACACAGCATCCGCGCGATTGGCCTGCTGGCAAGGATCGGCCGGGGTGACCTGATGGCCGACCATCCGAACAGCACGGCGACGATGGAAAAACTGCAGAACCGGCGAGTGCTGTTTGTCGCCACCCTGCTGCATGACATTGCCAAGGGCCGCGGCGGCGACCACAGCGTGTTAGGCGCGGAAGTGGCGATGAAGCTTGGCCCGCGACTCGGCCTGAAACCGCACGAAACCGAACTGGTCGCCTGGCTGGTTCGCAATCATCTACTGATGTCGGCGGTTGCATTCAAGCGCGATCTGTCGGATTTCAAGACCATTCAGGATTTTGCCAGCCAGGTGAAAAGCGTCGAACGTCTCCGTCAGCTCACCGTGTTGACCGTGGTAGATATTCGCGCGGTCGGGCCCGGCGTCTGGAATAGCTGGAAACGGCAGTTGCTGACCGACCTGTTCGAAGCCGCGCAGGAAATGCTGTTGCTCGGCCACAAGCAGCGTGGCCGCAAGGAGCGGATTGATCAGAAAAAAGCCGTTCTGGCCGAGGCGCTCAATCTGCCGGAAGCCGAATTCAAGAAGCTGGCCAAGCGGTTTACCGATGCCTACTGGATTGCCGAACCGGATGATATCATTGTCCAAAATGCCCGGCTCGTGCTCGATGCCGGGGACACGGACCTCGCGATTTTTGCGGATGTCTATCCCGAACGCGGTGCAACATTGATCACCGTCTATGCGGCTGACCACCCGGGATTATTTTACCGGATCGCGGGGGGCATCCATGTTTCTGGCGGCAATATTATCGACGCACGTATCCACACCACCCGAGACGGCATGGCGCTGGACAATTTCCTGGTCCAGAATCCGCACGGCAAGCCTTTTTCCGAGGAAGGGCAGCTCGACCGGCTCAAGCAGGCGGTTGAGGATGCGCTGGCCAACCGGACCAAGCTTTCTACCAAGCTCGAGGCCCGACCGCTGGCCCATTCGCGGGCCGGCGCATTCATCATCACGCCCTTTGCGCTGGTGGATAATGATGCATCGAACCGGTTTACCGTGATCGAGGTCAACGCGCAGGACCGCCCGGCATTGCTCAACGAGCTGGCCTATGCGCTGTTCGAATCGAAGGTCACGGTGCACAGCGCCCATATCGCCACTTATGGCGAGCGAGCGGTGGATACTTTCTACATCACCGACCTGCTGGGCAGCAAGATCACCAGCAAGCAGCGGCTAAACGGGCTGCAAAAACGCCTGACCAATGCGGCTGCCCGCAAGGCCGATAAGGAAACGGGCTAGGGCAGTTTGTTCTTCAGCGCCGCCAGCGCACCGAAGGGGCCGGCTTCCTCTGGCGATTTGAGGATCTCGCGCGCCACGACATCGGCATTGGGGCCGCGCGGAAACGGCGCGAGTGCCAGATAGAGCGTTTGGGCAATGGCTTCGCCGAGATCAAGCTGGCCATTGTCATATTCGATTATGTCGCAATCTTCTTCGGTCAGCTCGATTTCTTCGTCAGCGCCTTCAATTTCCGCTTTGGGGATAAAGGCAATGTCAAATTTTTCGCGCAGCCGGATCTGAAAGCTTTCTCCGGTGATCGAGCAGCGTTGCTGCAGATCGGATTCGAGTCGCCCGGTAAAGCTGATCCGGTTGGCACTGGCCAGCAATATATAGGCGGCGTCCAGCGTGTTAATTTTCGGCAGATCGAATCGCTGCGCCAGCTTGTGCCGTTCTTCCTCGCTCGCCGACAGCTTGCCCGTGCGCGGCGTGGAGCCGATTTCCGACAGTTTGACGATATGGGAAAATTCCGGTGTGTCGATCATATGGCCGGTCCGCTGGCTGGCAGCTGGCCCGCAATGATAGCGTCCGCGTCGCACTGTTGCAGCGCTACATGATAGGCGGCCAACCGGCTGGTAAGAATGTCCAGCGCCGCATCGTCTGGCTGTTCGCCACGGAAAATATTGCGCACAATCGCCTCGCGCAGGTCCGCGCCATTTTCCAGCGCCTCGCGATAGGCACCGACCCGGCCACCAAGCGCACCCATCATGCGGCCGACATGTTTGCCCACGATCATGTCTCCAATGCCGATCTGGCGCAATTGTCCGTCCATGTCCTTGATGAAAATCTCGGTTAGCCAGGCCAGTTCCTGACCCCGTTCGTCGTCTTTTTCCAGCCGGATAAGCACCTGCGAGAATATCGCAGCAATCATGTCGAACCGGCCGTCGAGACTGTCCGGCACCTGCGCCTCTTCATACCACGCCAGTTGCCGCCCTTCGCTGACAATCGCATTATACAGTGGCTGCATTTTTGCATTGGGATTGTCTCGGGAAAAAATCTTGCTGAAAAAGGACATTGCTGGTTCCGCTGGTTGGATCGCAAGTTTATGCACGATCGGGGCGCTTGTTAAGTCTGGATACAGGGCATATTGATATTTATAGCGCGAGATGCAATGGGCGATGACGAGTCAGGCACCGATACGGTGCTGGCTGTATAGTGGAGAATGAGTTCGATGGTCGGCAATATCAAGAAATACAGTCTGTGGCTCGGGCTGATGGCTGGCACCATGACGATGGCCGGATGTACTCAGGTACGCGGCCATCAGGGATATATTGCCGATGAAGTGCTGATGTCGGCGATTCAGGCGGGCGTCGACAACCGCCAGTCGGTGGAAGCTTCGCTCGGCCGTCCGACCTTCACCGGCCAGTTTGACGAAAATACCTGGTATTATTTGTCCCGCGACACCCGCCAATATGGCTTCAACAACCCACATCCCCGCGACCAGCAGGTGATGCGCGTGCAATTTGATGCCGATGGAAACGTGACCGCAGTGGATCGCACCGGTCTTGAACTGGTGGCCAGCATCAGCCCGGATGGCGACAAAACGCCGACTCTGGGCCGTAATCGCTCCTTTTTCGAAGAGCTTTTTGGCAATATCGGCGCAGTCGGCGCACCGGGCGCGCAGGGTCGTAGCAACGACCCCACGCGGCCCTGACGGTTCCGCCTATTTGGCAATGCCACTGGCGGCGAGTACCGCCAGTGTCACCAGTTCCGATGCAGTGGATGCCATGGTGGCAATCTGCACCGATTTTTCCAGTCCGACCAGCATCGGTCCGATGACCGAATCGCCGCCCAGTTCGCGCAGCAATTTCGCCGACAGGTTGGCCGATTGCAGGCCGGGCATGACCAGTACGTTGGCGGGCTGTGACAGGCGGCTGAACGGATAGTTGGCCATCAGCTTGGGGTTGAGCGCGACGTCGGGCGCCATTTCGCCTTCATATTCAAAAGTGACTCGCCGTTGGTCGAGCAGTGCCACGGCTTCGCGGAGATTCTCCAGCCAGCGGCCTTCGGGATTGCCAAAAGTCGAATAGCTGAGGAAGGCGACGCGCGGTTCGTGGCCCATTTGCCGGGCGACGGCGGCCGTCTGCTCGGCGATATCCGCCAGTTCGTGAGCCGTGGGCCGTTCGTTGACCGTGGTGTCAGCCATGAAAACCGTGTGATGCTGGCCGACCATGACATGGATACCAAAGGCGGTCCGGCCTTTTTCGACATCGATCACTTTGGCGACATCGCGGAACGATTGCGAATAAGGCCGGGTAACCCCGGTGATCATCGCATCACCCTGATCCATGGCGAGCAGCGCCGAACCGAAGATATTGCGGTCCTGATTGACCATGCGCTTGATATCGCGCTCCATATAGCCGCGGCGCTTAAGCCGTTCGTACAGCATGTTTACCATGTCGGGGACCAGCGGGCTGTTGCGGCTGTTGTGCACTTCAAAGCTGTCGGGATCACGCACGCCCAGTTCCTTGAGCTTTTCCCGGACCCGGTCATCGCGTCCGACCAGAACCGGCGTGCCGTAGCCGCCATCCTGGAACTGGATCGCCGCGCGCAGCACGACATCCTCTTCGGCTTCGGCAAAAATTATCCGTTTTGGTGACAGACGGCAGGCCTGATAGGCCTGGGTCAGCACCGACGTGGTCGGGTTGAGGCGGGCTTTCAAACTCTGGCGATAGGCGTCAAGATCTTCGATCGGTTTCTGGGCAACGCCGCTATCCATGGCCGCCTTGGCAACCGCTGCTGATACCACGTCCATCAGCCGCGGATCAAAGGGAGCCGGGATGATATAATCGACGCCAAAGCTCGGCGCCAATCCGCCATAGGCAAGGGCAACTTCTTCCGGAACCTGCTCACGCGCCAGTTCGGCAATCGCATGCGCGGCGGCCACTTTCATTTCCTCGTTGATCCGGGTCGCCCGGACGTCAAGCGCACCGCGGAAGATGAAAGGAAAACCCAGGACATTATTGACCTGATTGGGATAATCGGAGCGGCCGGTGGCGACAATCGCATCGGGCCGTGCCGCCTTGGCGTCGGGCGGGGTGATTTCCGGATCGGGATTGGCCATCGCAAAGATGATTGGCTTGGGGGCCATGTCCTTTACCATTTCCGGCTTGAGCGCGCCGGCGGCAGACAGGCCGAGGAAAACATCAGCGCCGGTCAGCGCTTCCGTCAGCGTGCGTGCCTCGGTGTCGGTCGCATGAGCGGATTTCCACTGGTCGACGCCTTCACGGCCCCGATAAATGACGCCTTTGCGATCGCACATGGTCAGATTGTCGTGCGGAACGCCGAGGCTCTTGATCAGCGAGGCGCAGGCAATGGCAGCGGCACCGGCACCGTTGACGACAACCTTGATATCTTCGATCTTGCGGTCGGTCAGCAGACAGGCATTGATGATCCCGGCAGCAGCGATAATCGCGGTGCCGTGCTGGTCATCATGGAATACCGGAATATTCATCCGGTCGCGCAATGTCTGTTCGATGATGAAGCAATCGGGAGCGGCAATATCTTCCAGATTGATGCCGCCGAAGCTGGGTTCCATGATCTGCACGGCGTTGATGAAGGTTTCCGCATCTTCGGTGTCGAGTTCCAGATCGATCGAATCGACGTCGGCGAAGCGTTTGAACAATACGGCCTTGCCTTCCATGACCGGCTTGGCGGCCAGCGCCCCCAGATTGCCAAGGCCAAGGATCGCGGTGCCGTTGGAGATAACGGCGACCAGATTGCCCTTGGCGGTATAATCATAGGCTTTGGATGGATCTTCCGCGATCGCCCGGACGGGGACGGCAACGCCGGGAGAATAGGCTAGGCTGAGATCGCGCTGGGTTGCCATCGGCTTGGAAGCGATAATCTCGATTTTTCCGGGGCGGCCGTGGGAGTGAAAAAGCAGGGCTTCCCGTTCGGAAAATTCCAGATTGTTATCATTCTTGTCAGCCAAATTATATCTCCGCATATTAGGTGGTCGGCTTTTTTACGCCGCTCGGTTTGTCACGTCCCGTCTCAAGTCTTACTCGCTTTGACGCAGGGCCGCAATATGAAGTAAATTTCAATAGGATATGATCGCTACTCTTTTATGTCCGGCTGCACTCGGCTATCGCGGGAACATGGCAACCCAGACTCAGGACAAAGCAGAAAAACAGGGCAAGGCACCCGCGTCGGCACCGGACAAGGTCACGCCGATGATGGAGCAATATTTCGGGCTGAAGGAAAAGGCCGGCGATTGCCTTTTATTCTACCGGATGGGCGATTTTTTCGAGCTGTTTTACGAGGATGCAAAGCTCGCGGCAGCGGCGCTGGATATCGCGCTGACCTCGCGCGGCAAAAATGCCGGTGATGCGATCCCGATGTGCGGGGTGCCGGTCCATGCGGCAGAAGGCTATCTGGCGAAACTGATCCGCGCCGGTTTCAAGGTGGCGATAGCCGAGCAGATAGAAACCCCGGCCGAGGCCAAGGCGCGCGGTGGCTACAAGGCCTTGGTCGCGCGTGATATCATTCGCTATGTAACCGCCGGGACGCTGACCGAAGACACTTTGCTCGATGCGCGCAGCGACAATATGCTGGTCGCACTCGCCGAGGTGCAGGGCGAGATCGGACTGGCTGCGGCGGATATTTCGACCGGCAGTTTTGAACTCGCAACCATCGCCGACGATGCGCTCGATGCGGAGCTGGCCAGGCTCGCGCCATCGGAAATCATCTGCCCGCCATCCTTGCTGCCCCGGCTGCACAAGGCAACCGGCTGGGCCAAAGAGAATTTCGACAGCACGCGTGCCGAAAAGCGGCTGCGCGAGCATTTCGGGGTGGCGACGCTCGACGGCATGGGCGAATTTTCGCGCGCTGAACTGGCGACTGCCGGCGGGCTGATCGCCTATGTCGATCATGTTTCGCAAGGCCAGCCACCCTATCTGCATCCGCCGAAAAGACGGGAAATGCGGGAGTTTCTTTCGATCGACGGGCCGACCCGCGCGAGTCTGGAGATTGACCGGACGCTGGCGGGCGGACGCGAGGGCAGCCTGCTCCACTCGATTGACCGCACGGTGACGCCCGCTGGGGCGCGCTTGCTGGCGCGCGATCTGTCGGCGCCCTTGTTCGCGGAGCAGCCGATCAACCGGCGGCTCGGGCTGGTGCAATATTTTCATGACGGGTCGGCGATCCGCGACGATGTCCGCACCGAACTCAAGGCGCTGCCCGATATCGGCCGGGCGCTTGGCCGGGTGTCGGCAGGGCGGGGTAGTCCGCGCGATCTTGGGCAGATTCGCGACGGTCTGGCTGGCGCACGGATCTTGCGCGAACGGCTGACGCAGGAGCTGGGTCTGCCGGAACTTCTGGAAAATCTGCTGCCGGCGCTCGATGGCCATGGTGCGCTGGTCGATCTGCTGGCCCGCGCGCTGGTCGAGACGCCGCCCACCGAAATGGCCAATGGCGGCTATATTGCGGCGGGTTATGACGCGGCGCTGGACGAGCTGCGCAGCGCCGGTTCCGACGGTCGCCAGGCGATCGCGACGCTGGAGGCGCGCTACCGCGCCGCTACCGGGATAAACACGCTCAAGATCAAGCATAATGCCGTGCTCGGCTATTTCATCGAGGTGCCCGCCCGGCATGGCGACAGTCTGATGGCGGAAAACTCCGGGTTCACCCATCGCCAGACGCTCGCCGGGGTGGTGCGGTTCAATTCGACCGACCTGCATGAAGAGGCGGTGCGCGTATCGCAGGCCGGGGCGCACGCGCTGGCCGCAGAAGCCGCACATTTTGAAGAGCTGGTCGACAGGGTGCTGGCGCGCAAGCAGGCGATTGGCGAAAGCGCCGATGCGCTGGCCCGGATCGATGTCGCTGCCGCGCTCGCCGAACGCGCTGCCGAGGGCCAGTGGTGTCGCCCGCAATTCGTCGACGGCAATATACTCGATATCCAGGCCGGCCGTCATCCGGTGGTCGAGGCGGCGCTGTCGGCCAAGGGCGAGGCCTTTGTCGCCAATGATTGCAGCCTGGCGCAGGACGAGCGTTTGTGGCTGGTGTCTGGCCCCAATATGGGCGGTAAATCGACCTTCCTGCGGCAAAATGCGCTGATCGTCATTCTCGCGCAAGCCGGCGGTTTCGTTCCGGCTTCTTCCGCGAAGCTCAGTCTCGTGGACCGCCTGTTCAGCCGGGTTGGCGCTTCCGACAATCTCGCGCAGGGCCGTTCGACCTTCATGGTCGAGATGGTCGAAACCGCAGCGATCCTGTCTCAGGCGACCGAGAAAAGTTTCGTCATTCTCGACGAAGTGGGCAGGGGCACCTCGACCTATGACGGTCTGGCGCTGGCCTGGGCGGTGGTCGAGGCGGTGCACGAGACCAATCGCTGCCGCTGCCTGTTCGCCACCCATTATCACGAGCTGACCCGGCTCGCCGACCGGCTCGACGCATTGTCGCTGCACCATGTCCGCGCCCGCGAATGGAAGGGCGATCTGGTGCTGCTCCACGAACTCGCCAAAGGCCCGGCCGACCGCAGCTATGGTCTGGCAGTGGCAAAGCTGGCCGGTATCCCCAAGCCGGTCCTCAATCGCGCCAAGACGGTGCTCGACAAGCTGGAAGCCGGCAAGGCGGAAACCGGCGGTCTTGCCGCCGGTCTTGGCGATCTGCCGCTGTTCGCGGCAAGCCTTGCAGAAGTCGAGGAAAAATCAGATAGCCTGCGCCAGGCGCTGGGCGCGATTGATGTGGATGCGCTGTCGCCGCGGGAAGCGCTGGACCAGCTTTATGCGCTGAAGGCTCAGCTCGAACAGGAATGAATAGATGAAAAAGTGGATATTGATTTTGCTGTCTGTGGCGATCGTCGGCGGCGGTGCCTTTGTCTATTATACCCGCAGCGACAGTGCCGAACCGCTTGCGATCGGTGCCAATGCTCCCGATTTCACCACAACCGGCGCGCTGGCTGGAGAGGAATTTCAATTTTCACTCGCCGACAAGCTGAAAGACGGTCCGGTCGTGCTCTATTTTTTCCCCAAGGTGTTTACCGAGGGCTGCACCATAGAGGCCAATATGTTCGCCGATGCCACCGCCGAATTTACCGCAGCGGGTGCCACTGTCATCGGCATGTCGGGCGACGATATCGAGGGATTGAAGAAATTCTCGGTCGCCGAATGCCGCGACAAGTTCGCGGTTGCCCGGGCAGATGACAAGATCATCGCCGACTATCAGGTGCGCATGGCACCGGGGCTCGCGATGACCAACCGGACCAGCTATGTCATCGACCAGCAGGGCAAAATTGTCTTCGTCCACAGCGCGACGCAACCGCAAGGCCATGTCACCGGTACGCTGGAAAAAGTGAAAGCGCTGTCCAAAGGCTGATTAAATACTTGCATTTGCCGCACGGCTAGACTGAAAGATGCCCATGACCGATCACGCACCCGATCCCGCCATGCTCGCGAAGGCGGAAACGCTCACCGATGCCTTGCCCTATATGCAGCGCTATGCGGGCAAGACCTTTGTCGTCAAATATGGCGGCCATGCAATGGGCGACGCTGCTTTGGCGCGCAATTTTGCCGAGGATATCGTGCTGCTGAAGGCGGTCGGGATCAACCCCGTCGTCGTCCACGGCGGCGGCCCGCAAATTGGCGCGATGTTGCAGCGGGTTGGCGTCGAAAGCAAATTTGTCGACGGCCTGCGCGTGACCACCAAGGAAACCGCCGAGATTGCCGAAATGGTGCTCTCTGGCGCGATCAACAAGGAACTGGTCAGCTGGATCGAACGGGCCGGCGGCCATGCCATCGGCATTTCCGGCAAGGACGGCGGCTTTGTCAAGGCGGCCAAGCTGCGCCGCACCGAGCGCGATCCCGACAGCAATATCGAGCGGATCATCGATCTCGGCTATGTTGGCGAACCGAAAACGGTGAACCGCGGTGTTGTCGACATGATCTCTTCTGCCGGCATGATTCCCGTAATCGCCCCGATCGGCGTCGGCGAGGATGGCCATACCTATAATATCAACGCCGACACCATGGCCGGGGCGGTCGCTTCGGCGCTGCGCGCCGCGCGCCTGTTCCTGCTGACCGACGTGGCCGGCGTGCTCGACAAACGGGGCGAATTGCTGACCGATCTCGCGCCGCGGGCGATCAGCGAACTGGTCAAGGATGGCACCATCTCCGGCGGCATGATTCCGAAACTCGAGACCTGCGTGAAAGCGGTTCAGGAAGGCGTCGATGCGGCGGTTATCCTGGATGGCCGGATACCGCACGCGATGCTGCTCGAAATCTTCACCAGCAAGGGCGCCGGTACCCTGGTTCGGGATGATTTCGCTTCGGTTGATTAAACGGCCAACTGTCTTATATATATGATACAGTAAATTTCTGGCGTTACCGGTGACAAATCACTGGCCGCTCTGCCAGATTATCGATAAAGGGTCCGCCATGGCATTTGCAATTCTTCAGATTATCTCCATCCTGCTCAACGTGGCAATTACCGTCATCATCGTGCAGGCGATCATGAGCTGGCTGCTCGCCTTCAACGTCATCAATTTGCAGAATGACATTGCCCGGGCAATCTGGACAACGCTCGACGCACTGACCGCACCGATTTACAATCCGATCCGCAAGATCATGCCGGATTTCGGAGCGATTGACCTGACCCCGATGGTTGTCATCATCGGCATCATCATCCTGCAGGACGCGATCCTGCCACCACTGGCCCAGGCGCTTCTCGGTTGACCGCAGCGACAATCATTGATGGCAAGGCTTTTGCCACCGGTCTGCGCGAACGGATCAAGGATGCTGTTCCTGCATTTGTGAAACAAGCCGGCCGCGCGCCCGGTCTGGCTGTGGTTCTGGTCGGCGAAGATCCGGCCAGTCAGGTCTATGTTGCCTCCAAGCATAAAGCGACAATCGCTGCTGGTATGGAAAGCTTCGAACATCGTCTGCCCGCTGACGTCGCGCAGGACGAACTGATTGCTTTGGTCGAGCGGCTTAACGCCGATGAGACCGTAGACGGAATCCTGGTACAATTGCCGCTGCCCAAAGGTCTCGACGAAAAAGCCGTGGTCATGGCGATCGATCCGGACAAGGATGTCGATGGCCTGCACGTGATCAACGCCGGCCGACTGGCCAATGGCGAAGAGGCGCTGACTCCCTGCACCCCGCTCGGCAGCCTGATGCTGTTGAAAGACACGTTGGGCGATCTGACCGGCATGGACGCGGTCGTGGTTGGCCGTTCGATATTGGTTGGCAAGCCGATGGCGCAATTGCTGCTCGCGGAAAATTGCACAGTCACCATGGCCCATAGCCGGACGCGCAACCTTCCCGACGTTGTGCGCCGCGCCGATATTGTCGTTGCCGCTGTCGGCCGCGCCGAGATGATCAAGGGTGACTGGCTGAAAGACGGTGCTGTCGTGATCGATGTCGGTATCAACCGGCTCGACCCGGAACCAGGCAAGGAAAAGGGCCGTCTGGTCGGCGATGTCGCCACCGCCGAAGCCCTCGATCATGTCCGGGCGATTACTCCGGTCCCGGGAGGGGTTGGCCCGATGACCATTGCGGTGCTATTGCGCAATACATTGGTCGCCGCATCCGCGCGCGCCGGACTGGAAAAACCAAAGGGTTTCTAATGCGAATATTTGCCGCCTTCGGAATCGCACTGCTGCTGGCCGGTTGCGCCGCTGGCGGTGGTCGCCCCAACGATCGCGAACGCTATAATCGTGTGATGGGCAAGCCCGTTGCCAATCCCAGCGCGATTGTGCAGGCGGAACTGGCTTTTGCCCGGCTGGCGCAGGAAAAGGGGCAATGGACCGCTTTCCGCGAAACCGCTGCCGATGACGCGATCATGTTCACCCCCGGTCTGGTCAATGCACAACAATGGCTGAAGGATCAGACTGATCCGGCTCAGGCCGTGACCTGGCAGCCGCACCATATCTATATGTCCTGCGATGGTGGCATGGCGGTGTCCACCGGTGCCTGGCAGGACGCCAAAGGCGGAGCCGGCCATTTCACCACCATTTGGCAACAGCAGGATTTCGGCCAGCGGCGTCCGGACAAGAAGATTGACTGGAAATGGGTTTTTGACGATGGCGAACCACTGGATAGGCCGCTTGCGGAACCCGATTATGTCGAGACCGACATCGCCTCGTGCAAGACAAAAACCCAGGCTGATGGCTTGCCGACCGGCCTGACCGAAAAGGGCATGACTGGCACATCCAGAGATCGCAGCCTCGTTTGGCATGCCGCATTCACCGAGGATGGCTCACGCATCGTCTTTGTCGATCTGGCGCAAGAGGATGGCAGCTTCAAACGGGTGCATGAATATCGGGTCGCCGCACCGGCCAAATGATCGAACTTTTCATCTCTGCATTCATCACCTTTTTCGTGGTGATCGACCCGCCGGGCTGTGCGCCAATCTACGCCAGCCTGACCAGCAACGTACCCCCGCGCGATCGCCGGATCATGGCCATTCGTGCGACCCTTGTTGCCGCGATCATTTTGCTGGTCTTTGCCCTGTTCGGGGAACAGATGCTCAGCGCGCTGGGCATCAGCCTCGACAGTTTCCGCATTGCCGGCGGCATCATGCTGTTCCTGATCGCGCTGGAAATGGTGTTCGAGAAACGCACCGAACGGCGCGAGGACCGGGCGCAGGAGATTATCGAACAGCCCGAGATCGAGGATGTCTCAATCTTTCCAATGGCCATGCCGATGATTGCCGGACCTGGATCAATCGCCGCGGTCATGCTGCTGACGTCGCAAAATGATGGCATTGATAACGCGCTCGTCATTCTCGGCGCGCTCGGAGCGGTGCTTTTGCTGACGCTGATCGGACTGATCGCGGCCGGACCGCTGATGCGGATATTGGGCAACAAGGTCGAGGCAGTCATCACCCGGGTACTCGGTGTGCTGTTGGGCGCGCTCGCGGTGCAATTTGTCGTCGACGGGTTGATCGCTAGTTTTTGATCGCCCGCGTGGGGCACCGGGTGACCAACAACCAAAACTTCCCCGATTCTGCGACCGTCATTGGCGGTAAGCGACCATGCCAGTTCTGTCGCGAATGATCGGCTATCGGGCCCCGCCTACCCGGTGATCACCCCGGTCCGCACCAGCAGCTGGAAGGCGCGATCCGCCAGCAATGGGTTGGTGATCAGACGCCGGAGCAACTGT
>NZ_JBALTF010000023.1:21182-33750 GCF_036964675.1 Parasphingorhabdus sp.
GTTCCTGACTTTCATCCTTATCGCTGCCATAGGCTGTAACCAGTCGGTCCCATGATGCCCGTGAGTCCTCAATTCGGCCGTTTTTCGCGTAGACCATAGCCATGGCAATGTCATAATAGGGACCGACACCGGTGCTGGACGGGACAATTCTTTCTGCAAATTCCAGCGCTTCCTTGTCCTTGCCCTCTACCAGCAAGGTCAGCACCAGCGCTGTCTCTGCAACGATCGAACCGCGCGGGTCCAAAGCGATTGCGCGCCTCAGATATTTGACCGCATCCGGATCGGCACAAGCGAACAGATACGCGCCTGTCTGCGCCTGAATGGTTGCTTCATACGGGTCCAGTTGAGTGGCTTTTTCGGCGAATTCCTTGCCCCGGCTGCAATTGCCGTTGAAAAAGCTGGATCGGGCGAGAGCGAAGTTTGCCGATGCATCTTCTCTGCCACGAACCATCGCGCGGCGCGCATATTCCAATCCCGCCTCGGGATCCGGCTCTCTGCCGGTTGCCTGTTCCCGCAAGAAGGCGAGGAACGAGGCTGCCGCCAGAATCCCGCTATCCAGAGGGTCGGCCGCCAGCGACTTTTTGATGCATGATTCGACAATCGGCAATAATTCGGAATCGCGATTGGCCCGGTAGCTGTTGAACCGCAGAAGGCAGGAATAGCCAATCATGGCGTTGTCGGGCAGGCGTTTGCGTTGGTCGGTAGCGATTGCGCCATAAATGCTGGCGACGCGGCTCGCGATTGGCCCGAGTTTTTCGGGATAGTCAGCAGCTGAGTCTGGCATCTCTATTGTAGTCGACCAGATTGTCTCGTTCTGTGTCAACGACGTTAGCGAAAAATTGACTTCGGGACCGGTCGGGCCGGTCACCAATTGGCTTTCGAATAGATAGGCGTCCTGCCCCTGTTCGGGGATGATGTCAGGCCCACCCGCTACCGCCAGACGCACTTGCGACGAACTGGCAAAGGCCTCTTCAAAAAAATGCTGGATATCCGAGTTTCTGCCGCTGGTTGTTTCCCGAGATTCTTGTGGTGAGCTCGCAATATAGATTTTCGGTGGCAGGATATAACGATCCGAAGCCGTTGCAATGCTGGATGGCTCCGGCTTGGCGGTGTTCAGCAACCAGATCAGGCCGATCCCGATGATGAGCAGGAAGCCGGCGAACACGAGCGTCGTCTGCCGTCTGTTAAACCACCGATCCTGATCAGTCTTGGCTGGTAGGGGGACATCTAGACCAATATCGACCGGTCCTGCATCACTACGCTTTTCTTCCGGTTGCTCATCATCAACCTCAATCTCGACGGCATAATGGCCAATCGGGATATGCAACCGTTTCGCGCTGTTGCGAGCGGCATAATGGGCGGAAAGCATCTTGCGCAGTCGGCCCACCTGGACGCGTGGATAGCTATCCGCCTGAACGTCAAAATCCTCGGAACGACCGAGACCGTCCACAGCAACCTGATAGGCCTTGGGTGGGTTGCCAGGGTTGGAAATGGCCTCTTCAACCAGATAGCTCAACAGTTGTGACATGACTGGAGAGCGAATAAAATCCGGTGATTGCAAAAGCATATGTGTTTCTGCGCGGAGCAGCTTGGCTCGTCGCTCATCCGAAATCGGTGAGGACATTATTCCCGTCTCCCTTTGACTAGATCATTACCAGACATAATTATATTCTGCACGAGCATAATGATCACTCGAACACTACCCAGTCCCTCAGGCTGATCCAGCCTTCACAGCCAACAATTATATGATCATGAACGGTCAACCCGAGTTCTTCTGAAGCCTTGAGCAGCCGGGAGGTGGCTTCTATATCGCCTTCGCTCGGATTTGGATCCCCCGACGGGTGATTATGAGCAAGAATCAGGGCCGTTGCGTCCAGCGCGAGCGCGCGTTTCAAAATTTCGCGCGGATAGATAGGTGCTTCTGAAATCGTGCCCCTGCTGACGACTTCATCGCTGATCAGGCGGTTTTTGCTATCCAGAAACAATACCCGCACTTCTTCGATCGGCAACCGCGCCATGGCGACGATAAGATATTCGATTACGTCGTCGGCCTTGGACAGACAGATGCGGTCAAGCATCCTGTCCTTGGAGGAGACCAGCATTGCTTCGCGCACCAGAGACAGGATGGCGCGGCCAGGATTGCTTTTGGCGATTCGGGAATCAGAGTACAATACGGCTCCAAATGAGCCATATTCGGCGATCAATGATTCAGCGACGCTTGCAGCATTGTCTATTTTTGTAAGCTCGAAAAGTCGCTCCAGGATCTGTCGGCCCCGAATTGCCGAAGGCGCTGTTGATGGCGGTAAGTGCCGGCAGTCAAAACGATTAGCATCGGATAGGCCCAGATTGCCGCGATTAGATAATAGGCTCGGGGAAGAAGTTCCGGGATAAGCATCAACGGGATATGTGATAGAACCTGAATAACCTGCATGGAGCATATCCATAATGTCCAATACCTTTCTGCATGTAGCGCCAGCATTCCAAATGCGAACAACATTGCCAAATCGACAATCAGAATGCCTACTTCGGGATGCGTAAATCTCTGCAATGACGCAGACGGCGCAAGGATTGTCAGTGTAATTCCGACAATCAATATCATCACAGCCCGTTTTTCGGGCTGCCCTCCCCTGATGGCCGAATATAAACAAACGACCACCAAGAGGGAGAGAAAAAAATCGATACGGGACATTGCCTAACCGGACCAAATAAGTGAGGTGCGGTCAAGTCTCTGCTGCCTTGTTAGGCGCTTTCAACGATCCGAAGCGGGTTTGATGTTTCATCTTTGGCCTTTGCCTGTGCTGGTGGACATTCGAAAACATCACCCCAACTAACGGTGCGCAATCCGGCATCTTCCTGGTCTTCTGCCAGATGTGCATGGGCTTCGACGACGTCCCGATAACAGCGCGCTGTCTGCGCCGCTGCGGCAATCAGTTTTTCGGATGCATCCATTCCGGCGGTCAGGGAGAAGCGTGTACCCGGTGCGAGTCGGGCAGCAGCAATGCTGCTCATCAGTTCACCCATCTGGACCATGGTTAAATTCAGGGATTTTTCGACCTCATGGATTTTTTTGGCAATGGGGCGGGCGGCTTCGATACGTTGATTCAACATGTGACTCTCCAGACGCCGGATGACACCGACGTCGACTAGTGGCCAAAATTACAGGAATTAGTTCGGGTTGATCAACCTGCTGACAAGCATGGCTGCAAGGCAGACAAAGGCGAATGCAAAGGCGAGCTTGACCGACAGGTCGGCGATCGCCCAGATTCGCGATTCTTTGCTTAGATCATTACCCAATTCTCCCTGCTTGCGAAACGGCACCGACAGAAGCGGCTTGGAGAAAGCGGCATAAGACTGATATGTCGATTGCACTTCCCTGACCCTGTCCGGTGACGCTGCCTGTTGTCCAGGCAGGGGATAAATTGCGCCGGATTTGGGCTTTGGCGCAATCCCAATATTCTTGGGCACAAAAAATTTGGGTTCATATCCCTCATGCTCAGCCAGCATGCGTGCTGCGGCCTTGCTGCTTGTGACCTGCAGCTTTTGGCGCGCCGACCGCAGCCGTTCGTTGATTACGTTGGGCGTCACGCCGATTTCCTGGGCCGCGGTTTTGGCATCGTGACCTTGCAAAAGCAGGCGCAGTGCCTCCTTCTCGTTCTCGTTCAGTTCATCGCAAGATATTCTGGTCATTGTAACATCATATGTCAGGGGCGATCATTTGGCAAAAATTTATGGACAACATAATGGCAAACTGCCGAATCCGACTGCATAAAAAATATATTTTATCTGGTTACGATTGGGTTAAATCTCATGTTACCGCTACAAACACCAAATAAAATCCGAAAATATTTTGCCAATTTTGTTGAATTTTTGCCAGTTTTCCGCCGGAAATATTAACGTGTAACCCTCGCCGGGCCGGTGATACGGGTTGAAACTCGAGAATATCGCCAGATCGGCTCATACATATGGTCGTTCGGCAAGAAGCCCTTGTCGATGGTTCGTTCGGAGCGGCGGTGCCAAGGTTCTGGTCCCCCGGGATTCAAGTCCGCCTCTCTGTGAACGGCCATTGTCTGGAGCGAAGGGAATATTCTGGTCAATATTCCTCCGCTGCAATGGGTTTTCAGGCTGGTCCAGCAGAAGTGATTCAACCCGCTTCACTTCTTTGGGCAATCAGATCCGGGTTGATCCTTCGTCTCCCATGATTGGGTCAACCCGGAGATGATATCCATGGCTGGGCCGAACGAGTTGAGTTGAAGTAAGTTGTGTTGAGTTGCGTAGAGTGAAAATTATAAATCTTATGATAAAAATTGAAAAGAAAAGCCTGAGCTCGAGAGACAAGGAACTGTTTCTGGGCCATCTTGTGACTTGGGGTTCGATTGTTTTTGGTCTGGTCCTGGCGATTATCTTGGCGCCGTTCAGCGCTGCGGAAAATGATCAAAATGCGCCGACGTCCCGTGCGGAAGCGGCTCCTAAGGTTATGAAAAGTGACAAGGGCTGACGATCAGCGGCTTTCCCATCGCCAGCAAGGCTGCAGCCGCATCTTGAACATCAACCTGGCTGGGTCATCATCGGCAATTCTGGGAAGTCGCTGGCCTGCGATCCTATAATCGCCGGGCTTCCTCGACCAGCATGACCGGAACGCCATCCCGTATCGGATAGGCCAGGCCAGCGGCTTCGCTGATCAGTTCCTGCGCGTCCGCATCATGGAGCAGCGCTGTCCGCGTCATCGGGCAGACCAATATTTTCAGCAATTCGGGATCGATTGCCCGCTTCTCGTGGCTCACTGGTCCATTGTTGATTGGCCCATCGTTCATTGTAATGTGACTCGGTCATCGTCTCCATCCTGCCGGCCGAAAAACTGCAACAGCTGGATGATCAGTTCGGCGCGATTGGCCAGACCGTCGACTTCAAGCAAGGCCTGTTTCGACGCCGCATCAAAAGGTGCAATCTGCGCGATGCCGTTGACAAAAGCCATGTCGTCGAGCCGTCCGATACTGTCCCAGTCAACCTGATAGCCCTGTAATTCAGCAAATTTGCGGGATTCGATTTCCAGCGCCGCGCGTTCGGCGCTGGCCAGCACTTCGTCCATTTCCCGATCATCCTCGATCTCGGCCCGAACCTGCCGGAATGCGGTGGAGGCGTCGATCTCCTCGACGATCCGGAATCGCGCCACGCCTTCCAGCACGACGTTGAAGCGGCCGTCTTCCAGCGCCTCGATGTCGATAATCTTGCCGAGGCAGCCGACATCGAACAGGGCAGGGTGTTTGCCCGCTTCCTTCGGCTGGATCATGCCAATCCGTCGGTCGCGCGCCATCGCGTCATTGATCAGCGCACGATAGCGTTCCTCGAATATATGCAAGGGCAGATGCATGCCGGGAAACAGCAACGCTCCCGCCAATGGGAAGATGGAGAGTCGTTTGGTTTCGGTCATCCGAACAACACCGCGCTGAGCTTGCGGCGGGTCGCGGACACCCATTCGTCTTCCAGGCCGACCATTTCGAACAGCGACAGCAATTTCTGCCGCGCTGCACCGTCGTTCCATTCCTTGTCGGCGGCGATGATTGTCAGCAGATGCTCTGCCGCGCCATCATGATCGCCGGTGGCGATCAGCGCACTGGCCAGATCGAAGCGCGCCTGATGGTTCTTGTCATCGGCGGCGACGGCGGCCTTCAGTGCCTCCAGCGCGCCCGCGTCAGGCTTGTCCTTGGCCAGTTGCAAGGTTGTCCGCGCCCGTTCGATCGCGGGGTCACTGCTGAGCTCCTCTGGCAGCCCGGCGAGCGCTGCTTCCGCCTGCTCTAGATGATCCGCTGCAACCATCGCGCGAATCAGTCCGCCAAGGGCTTCTGCATTGTCAGGTGCCATTTCGGCAATTTGTGCAAAAATGCCGGCGGCGCGCTCGGCATCGCCGCCAGCCAGCGCTTCCTCGCCCATCGTCAGCAACGGCGCTATGTCCTGTTCCGGTTCCGCACCAGCGCCGACCGGCAGTTGTGCGAGCAGCTGGTCGAGCGCGCCGGTCAGCTGGCTCTCGCTGCGCGCGCTGGTCAGATCGGCGACCGGCTTGCCCTGGAAAATTGCATAGACGGTCGGGATCGACTGCACCTGGAATTGCGCGGCGATAAATTTATTCTCATCGACATTGATCTTGGCGAGCACCACACCCTTGTCGGCATATTGCGCTGCGACCTTTTCGAGCAATGGCGTCAGCGCCTTGCACGGCCCGCACCATTCTGCCCAGAAATCTAGGATGACGAGCTTGTCCATGCTCGGTGTCACGACCTCGCGCTGGAAAACCTCTACCGCTTTTTGTTCTTCGACTGTCAGTCCTGCTGTTGCCACATCATGCTCCTGTTATGGCGCCGGGTCGATGCCCGGACCTGCGCCCAAATCATTCATCTAGAGGGCTTTATGTGGGGTCCTGCGCGCCAATGCCAAGGATAATTTTGCATTTGCCGCCAACTATAGGATGATTGGGGCTTGCGGGGTGTAAAAACCCATGCTAACCGCGCGCCTCAATGTGCTGCTGACCAAGCGAATAACCCAGGTCTCGCAGCAACGCCGAGCGGGCGTAGCTCAGGGGTAGAGCACAACCTTGCCAAGGTTGGGGTCGAGAGTTCGAATCTCTTCGCCCGCTCCAGTTTTTTCAATGACTTACGAGTGATTGAGATGAGGGTGGTAATATACACCTCCCCGTTATCCCCACTAAATACGATGCTAAATAGGCTGATATTCTGGTCCGCTCTATATTGGAATTTTCTATCTCCATTTGCTTAGAAGAGGGGCTGCCAATTAATCTAGCAATTCGTCGGAAGGGGGAGGGGACGGTAAAATCGCCGATCTTGTGGCGGTATCAATGCCCGCTCTCTTGGTTCGTTGCACAATAATGTTTCATATGCATCGCTCCCAATAACCGTTGCGTTCCAGTCCGGACACGTCTCGATTTCTTCGGACACAAATACCATCGACGCCTTGCTACATTCGAGCAGCTCGCCGACTTCGCGCCTGTGCAGTTTCGCGTTTATCGGAACGACGACCAGGCCAGCGGCCCAGCAGGCAAATAATATCTCAATATATTCCGGACGATTCTTGCTTACGATTGCCACACGAGAGCTTGGCGGAAGTCCGATGCCATTCGCCAGTTTCTCCGCTCGCTGTCGTAATTCACGCCAACTGGCGAATGGTGCCGTACCGTGAGCAATCGCCAATTTTTCAGGAAAACTGCGTGAATTGTGAGTCAAATAATCGAAAAGGTTCATTTCGATCGCCAGTCAGACGAGACAACTATCAATCATGCAAGCAATTATGTGCGCCATTTATCAGCCCCGCCGAATATCGCTACCGCGTCGCCGTGGCGGAGGAAGTCTCGATCAGGAAAATGTCTTAGCGTGTTAGTCAAGTAATCGAGACATTCATCACCGGTTCGACGATAATGGTTGATGACGGGATATCACTCATTGAAAAATGGCGGGATAGGCGAAGCCGCTAAAGTCCTGCGAGTGCCTCAAAAACAGGATCGGCATGTTCCTTCCGGCAGATCAACAGGTCCGGCATGTATACGTCGCGCTGGTTATATACCAGTGGCGAGCCGTCGACGCGGCTGACGTGCAGTCCATGCGCCGCCGCAACTGCTATAGGAGCGCAACTGTCCCATTCATATTGGCCGCCAGTGTGGAGATAGATATCGGCTTCTCCGCGAACCACCGCCATGGCTTTCGCGCCAGCACTGCCCATCGGGACGAGTTCAGCGTTCAGAATTTTCGCGACAGCAACCGCTTCGGCAGCAGGGCGGGTCCGGCTGACTACCATGCGCAACTTTTCGGGCGGCAGCGGTATCCTGTTTGGCTGGTCTGAACGGAGCACGAGATCAAGGCCGGGCAGGGCCACGGCTCCGATCGCGGGAACGGTGTCGATGGCGAGCGCGACATGCACCGCCCAATCGGTCCGGCCTTCGCCATATTCGCGGGTACCATCAACCGGATCGATGATCCACACGCGCGATTTCGACAAGCGCGCTTCGGTGTCCTTGCTTTCTTCGGAAAGAAGGCCGTCGTCGGGACGCTGCTGCGCAATCGCGTGGATCAGAAACTGGTTCGCTGTTTCATCGCCCGCTTTGCCCAGCGCCTTACCCGTCAGAAGCCCGCTATCGCGCACTCGCAGCAACAGCTTGCCGGCCGTGTCAGCGAGATGGGAGGCAAGGGCAGCATCATCCTCGATTATTTTGTCCTTCATTTCAGCGGCGCGATCTGGCGGATAATATATTCGGCTGCTTGGACCGGGGTCATTTCGACAGTATTGACCCGGATGTCGGGCTTTTCGGGCGGCTCATAAGGACTGTCGATGCCGGTGAAGTTCTTGAGTTCGCCAGCGCGCGCTTTTTTGTATAGCCCTTTTACATCGCGTTTCTCGGCGACTTCCAGAGGCGTATCGACGAAAATTTCGACAAATTCGCTCTCCGGCAGCATCGCGCGCGCCATATTGCGTTCTGCGCGGAAGGGAGAAATGAAGGCGGTAAGCACAATCAAACCGGCATCGGTCATCAGTTTCGCTACCTCGCCAACACGGCGGATATTTTCGATCCTGTCCGCCTCGGTAAATCCCAGATCCTTATTGAGTCCGTGCCGCACATTGTCGCCATCGAGCAGAAAAGTGTGACGGTTCATAATGTTGAGAAGCTTTTCAACCTCATTGGCGATGGTCGATTTGCCGGAGCCTGACAGACCGGTGAACCAGAGTACCTTGGGCTTCTGGTTCTTGAGATCGGCATGGGCCTCGCGGGTGATATCCGTCGCCTGCCAGTGGACATTCTGCGCCCGGCGAAGACTGAAATGCAACATGCCCGCGCCAACCGTGGCGTTGGTAATCTTGTCGATCAGGATAAAGCCGCCCAATGTGCGATTGTCAGCATAGGCCTCAAACACAATGGGTTTGTCCGTGGCAATTTCGGCTACGCCAATAGCGTTCAGATCGAGCGTTTTTGCAGCCATATGCTGCATCGTATTGACGTCGATGCTATATTTCGGTTCCTGCACCGTCGCGGATACCATCTGCGTACCGAGTTTGAGCCAATATGCACGGCCAGGGAGCAAGGCATCGTCATCCATCCAGACGATGGTTGCTTCGAACTGATCGGACACTTCGGGCGGATTGTCCGCCGTCGCGATTACGTCGCCGCGCGAACAATCTATTTCGTCATCGAAGCACAGCGTGACCGATTGTCCGGCTACCGCTTCTTCAAGATCGCCGCCGAGCGTGACAATCTTGCTCACGGTCGTGGTTTTTCCCGAAGGCAAGACGCGGACTTCATCACCCGGCTTTACCGTTCCCGTCGCAATCTGGCCGGAAAATCCGCGAAAATCGAGATTGGGCCGATTGACCCACTGAACTGGCATGCGCAGCGGTTTGGACTGACTGGCATCCAAGTCGAGCTTGACCGTCTCGAGATGCGCCATCAGTGGCTCACCGCTATACCAGGGAGTGTTTGCCGAATTTTCGGTAATATTATCACCCTTGAAGCCGGAAATCGGCATGGCGGTGAAATTGTCGATGCCGATTTCGGTGGCGAAAGCGGTGTATTCGGCAACAATCGCATCATATTTGGCCCGATCATAATCGATCAGGTCCATCTTGTTGACGGCCAGAACAATATTCTTGATGCCGACGAGGTTGCATAAATAGCTGTGCCGCCGGGTCTGGACGAGCACTCCCTTGCGTGCGTCGATCAGGATGACGGCAAGGTCGGCGGTCGATGCACCGGTCACCATATTACGGGTATATTGCTCATGTCCGGGACAGTCGGCGACGATGAACTTGCGCTTTTCGGTAGAGAAGAAGCGGTAGGCGACGTCGATCGTGATCCCCTGTTCCCGTTCGGCGGCAAGACCATCCACCAGCAGCGCGAAATCAATCTCCTGGCCCTGTGTGCCAACCGATTTGGAATCTGCTTGCAGCGCTTCGAGCTGATCTTCGAAAATCATCTTGCTGTCGTAAAGCAACCGCCCGATTAGCGTCGATTTGCCGTCGTCCACTGACCCGCAGGTTATGAAGCGGAGCAGTGATTTGTGCTGATGCGTTTCCAGATAGCTGTCGATATCCTCGGCGATAAGCGCGTCGGTTTTGTAAATGGTATCGGTCATCAGAAGTATCCCTCCTGCTTTTTCTTTTCCATCGATGTCGAAGAATCATGGTCGATTGCACGCCCCTGTCTTTCCGACGTCGTCGTGAGCAACATTTCCTGGATGATTTCCGGCAAGGTTGCGGCGGTGCTTTCCACCGCACCCGTTAGAGGATAGCAGCCCAATGTGCGGAACCGGATCGAACGCTCGACCGGCGTTTCGCCCTCTTTCAGCGGAAAGCGGTCGTCATCGACCATGATCAGCATGCCGTCGCGTTCGACCGTCGGGCGCTTGGCCGAAAAATAGAGAGGGACAATTTCGATGTTTTCCAGATGTATATATTGCCAGATATCAAGTTCCGTCCAGTTGGACATCGGGAAAACGCGAATGCTTTCGCCTTTGGCTTTACGGGTATTGTACAGCTTCCAGAGTTCGGGCCGCTGGTTCTTGGGGTCCCAGCGATGATTGGTCGAACGGAAGGAAAATATCCGTTCCTTGGCCCGGCTTTTTTCCTCGTCGCGACGCGCGCCGCCAAAGGCCGCATCGAAGCCATATTTGTCGAGTGCCTGTTTCAGCCCTTCGGTTTTCCACATATCGGTATGCAGGCCGCCGTGATCGAAGGGGTTGATCCCGCGTTCGATCGCTTCGGGATTCTTGTAAACCAGCAATTCCATCCCGGCATCCGCAGCAGCTTTTTCGCGCAGCTTGTACATATCCTGAAATTTCCACGTCGTATCAACATGGAGCAATGGAAATGGTGGCGGCGCAGGATAAAAAGCTTTTTTGGCGACATGGAGCATCGCCGCGCTATCCTTGCCGACCGAGTAGAGCATTACCGGCTTTTCTGCCTCCGCCACAACCTCGCGCATGATGTGGATCGCTTCGGCTTCGAGCCGCTCCAGATGGGTTAATGTTATTGCCGTCAATGTCCGTTCCTCATTTGTTGGGAACATATTGACCAGAGAAAATTCTTCTGTGGACCTCCCATATGGGAGGGTATATGCCCGATGCATGGCTTTCCCAGGAAATTCAGAAACCGCATTGCTGCTTAGCTTGCAGAAGGCGGTGGTCGATAAATGCGGCTGGACCGAGTTCCTGGCCGGAATCGCAGGCATGGCAAATGCTAGTTTTGCTGTGATGATTTTTGAAATGCCGGGTTCTTCCGATGCGTTACATATCGTCAACGCGATGCCAAATGGACAGCCGGTATCTATCGATTCCGATGCACTGGGTACAATTCTCTCCGACCAGCTTCGTCCCGAACGGATATATTCGGCTTCCGAGTTGAAAGATCTGGGTTCAGGCGCGGAAATGGATGCGGCGCTCGACAAGCTTGATACGAGTTCCCTGCAGGCGATGCGCGTCATTGTTTCTGATGCGCTCGCAGTCACGATCGGTATCTTCGGTCGTGTCGAATTCGGCGCAGCGGATGGAGCTATTTTACGAAGACTTTTTCCTTATCTCAAGACAAGTGCACAGGCAGCTTCGATCGTGGCGCGTGAACGATTCCGTGCGTCGGTATCAGCCAGTGTGGCAGGAAAGACTGGCCTGGGATGGTTCCTGCTTGATCGTTCGGGCTTCATTGTAGAAGCGGCAACCGGTCGCCCGGACCGATGGCCCGGCCTTCGCATTCTTGCTAGCCAGAAAGGCGATCGAATGGCCATCGCAGATCGCGCAGCCGAATTGGCATTGACGGATATCCTTGATCGCTGTGCCACCGCTGATACTGAGCATTCATCGGCCATTCGGATCAGCGACGTTCCCATCGTGCACATGCATATTTCGCCATTTTCTACTTCGGAGTTTGCGTGGCACGGAAAGCCTGTGGCAATTGCCACATTGCACGGAGAGAGCCGGGTTCCTCCGGAAAATGCTGGCATGCTGGTGGACTTGTTGGGGCTACTCCCCAGCGAAGCGCGACTGGTTAACGCATTGGCAAACGGAGCATCATTGACCGAGGCTGCTCAACAGATGGGCCTTACGATCGAAACCGTGCGGAATTATTCAAAAAAGATTTTCGCCAAGACCGGAACACGGGGGCAGGCGGATCTCGTCAGATATATTCTGGCGAACGGTCTTGCCGAACTCGAAGATCCGTCGTTTTATGCTCAGGGTTCCGAAGGACAGGATTCGGTCAGCATATCCGTGATCTGATGCCAATCCGCACGAGATGGTTCGGTGCTTCCTTTCAATCAGCTCCTTCGGCCTGAATTGGCCAGGGAGACGAAACCACAATCGCGTTGGATGAATGGCAGCAATTGGGTGGATTCCGGAAAGTCCGCTTTTACGACAACATCAGCGGCTCTCGGACATTATGCTAGTCAGAGAACGGCGCACTTGGTAGAGGCAGTGAGATGTTAAGTCTCTTCTGTCATTGCGGTCTCGTAAATGTGCGAATTGCAAAGCGTCCGAACTTCATCCACGAGTGCAACTGCACACTCTGTCAAAAAACAGGCGCTACC